>JBBQNA010000139.1:0-9384 GCA_038329515.1 Candidatus Limnocylindrales bacterium
TCATCCACGAGACATATGAGGCGGCGGCCTCCGAGAACGCGTCAGGAAGGTACGGACCAGGACCTACGGGGCTGGGCCATGGTAACCACGCGCGCACGGCGGACGTGGACGAGCGCCGGGTCACGAGATGACCTGGCGCTCGTTGGAATGCCTGGGCTCAGGCTTCGGAGACGACGACGATCGTTTCGCAGCCGCCCACGATGACGTCGCTGGCATCGACGATGGCGACGTCCGCTTCTCCGTCGCCGCAGTCGATGGTGTCCATAGCGCCGTCGCCGTGGGCCCGGATCAGGTCGTTGCCGCCACCCCCATTGAGGGTGTCAGCGCCCTTCCCGCCCGTGAGCCGATCGTCGCCCTCGCCGCCGGTCAGGGTGTCGTCCCCACGCCCGCCAGAGAGCTTATCCCGCCCGTCGTTGCCGTTGAGGGTGTCGTTGCCGGCACCACCGAAGAGTTTGTCGCCGTTGGCGCCGCCACTCAGGGTGTCGTTGCCCTTGCGGCCGTGCATGATGTCCCGGCCGCCCTTGCTGTTGATGACGTCATCGCCGGCCGTGCCCACGATGTTGTCGGCGCGGTTGGTGGGATGATCGGCTGCAAGCGCCGATACAGGCACCATCGTGCCGAGCACCAGCGTCAGCACTGCCAAGGCACCAACTCGTCGTTTTCCGTCCATGTCGTGTTGCTCCGTCGCGTCGGCCGGTCGAATGACCGGCTCACCCAACCTCTGAGCCACTGGCCGTTCGATTTGCTTCAGCAAGCAGGCCGTACCTTCGGCGCGACGGGAGGAGGACCCTGATTCCTCAGGCCTGGGTCGCGCTCCCGAGTGCTCCGGCACGGCGACTGGCACAGCCCGAATGGGGCCTTCAGGCAGCGCTGACGGACGAGGAGTCGGCCGGACTCGTGGCGGCGACGACCGCCTTGAAGACGCACTCGGTGTACGACCGCGGTCGCGGTATCATGGGCGCCGCGAGCGGGAGTAACTCAGTTGGCAGAGTGTCTGCTTCCCAAGCAGTCCATCCCAACTGGTCCAAGCACGAAATCGTGCTCCAGGACCCCATCCTGGCACCACGATCCGCCACCGTTTGTGTGCCATATCTGTGCCATGCCAAGGCGGCTGACTGTCAGGTAGGTGGACGCGCTCATACGGTTCTTCATCGCTGCAGCGGATGGCCCGTCAACCCCGGTCCTTCAGCCCCATGGAGGTCAGAGTCACCGAGTTCCAGACGAGGACCAAGAACATCCGGGATCCGCGAAAGTCGGTCAAGTCCCAGCTCGTGGTGTAACAGCAGATCCTCGTCATCGTCACGACGGCATCGGTTCAGCTGGCGATGAGTAACCCGGCGGGCACCTCCTCGGTGGATGGTGGGCTGTCGATGAGGGCCATCGAGTCGGCGCTGAAGTAACTCCTCCCGACGGCCCACTCGTCGTCCTGCTCGGCGAGGAGCATCCCGACGAGCCGGAGCAGGCTGCGTCGGGTCGGGAAGATGCCCACCACGTCGGTCCGTCGCCGGATCTCCTTGTTGAGCCGCTCCTGGGGGTTCGTCGAGCGGATCTGGCGCCGGTGGGCGGCCGGGAAGGTGAAGTGCGCGAGGAGGTCGTCCTCGGCCCGCTCGAGCAGCTCGGCGACCTTCGGGAAGCGCGGTCGCAGGCCATCGGCCACCCGCCGCAGCTGGGCGGGCACTGGCCTCGTCGGGCTGCTCGAAGATCGAGCGGATGGCGCTGGCGACCATGCCCTGGGCGGCCCTGGCCACGAGCGCGAGCGCATTCCGGGTGGCGTGCACCCGGCAGCGCTGCCAGGCGGCGCCGAGGAAGGTCGCCCCGACCGCGGCGACGAGGCCCGGATGAGCGTCGCTGATGACGAGCCGGACCCCGTTGAGGCCACGGGCGGTCAGCGAACGGAGGAACGGCAGCCAGTGGGCGCCCTCGTCGCCACCGGCGGCGGCGACCTCGACCCCGAGCACCGAGCGCTGGCCGGTGCTGCTGATCCCGATCGCGATGAGGGTCGCCATCGACACGACCCGGCCACCCTCGCGGACCTTGTGGTAGAGGGCATCGAGCGAGACATACGGATAGCCGGCCGGCTCGAGCGGGCGCGAGCGGAAGGTGTCGACCTCGGCATCGAGCCCGGCACAGATCCGGGACACCTCGCTCCTGCTCAGGTTCGTCACGCCGAGCGCGACCACGAGCTCCTCGACCCGGCGCGTGCTGACGCCGCCGACATACGCCTCCTGGACGACCGACAGGAGCGCTCGTTCGGCGCGCCGGCGCGGCTCGAGCAGGCTCGGGAAGTAGGTCCCATCGCGGAGCTTGGGATCTGCAGGTCGATCGTGCCGACCCGGGTGTCCCAGCGCCGCTCGCGGTAGCCGTTGCGCTGGGTCAGTCGGCGCTCCGGCGCGCGTTCGCCATGGTCGGCCCCGATCTGGGCGCTCACCTCTGCATCCATGACCAGCTGGCTCAGCATCGTCAGACCCTCACGCAGGAAGTCGAGGTCGCCGTCACCGGCAGCCTTGCGGAGCAACTCCAGGGCGGCCATCCTGTCATCGGCCATCGGGTTCACCTCTTGCGACGTCGGTTCCTAACTCCAACGTCGTGAGGATGACTCGGTGGTCGACTGCTTCGTCGGCCGGTCCGCTGTTACACCAACTCTAGGGACACCAACCGAAAGTCCCGCATGCATGCTCGCCAAGCGGGCCGCTGCGAAGCAGGTACGCGCCGACGCCAGCTTGCTACCCCCGTGCCGCGTGGCAGGCCGACGAAGGTCCCCGCGACGGGGTCGATCAAGCGTAGGCCGTGGCCGACTTTCCGTGGCCGGTGGCGATGCCCGGACGACGACAGCCCTGACCACGCGCGCAACCCTTGCTCTCTCGACCAGGCCGACGGGGCCGAAAAGCCACCGTTCTTGCGCACAGGGGATCGCTGTGTGTCGGCGGTGCCCACGGCGTCACCAACCCGTGGAGAACCAGGTCCTGGCTCGCGCCATCACAGGACCTGTGATGGACCCTGCGGGCCAATGGACTCAGTGCGGTTCAAGGTGCTTCCCAGGGTTCTGGACCTGAGTCGATAGTCCACCAGCAACTCCTGCTCCGGCGTTGCCTGCTTGGCTCCGGCGACGTGGCGGCGGAGGCCGCATGGTGCCGCGGACTTCTGATCGGTGGCCGGGGCTCGGTCGGGACCGTGACCCTCGCGCCTGCACGCCCCTCTTCGACCAAGGGGGCTCCAGCACTCCGTGGGGTGTTGGCTGAAGCGCCAAGTGTCGCCACTTCGCGTGAGCCGTGGACGTCGATGAGGACGGGTGCCAGTTGCTCTGTCGGCGTCGACCTGCCAAGGAGGAACAGACAGGACGGGTCACGCGGGCACTTTGCCCGCGTGACCGGTGCCAATGTCAGCAGGCAGAATCCGAGTCCGCCGTCCGGCAGAAACCCCAGCCGCTGAACTCGTCCTCGACGGCATCGGATGCGGTGAAGACGCCCTCCCCGGAGCTGGTGACCGCTGATTGGATTCCGTACACGGTCGTTCCCGACTTGCTCATGATGGTGCCCCCGCTGTCACCGTCGATGAGGTTGTAGTCGCCGCGCATCTGGTCGACGATCGTCAACGAATCAGCAGGGCGGTACGAGGAGTAGCTCGTTACCGTGACCTCACCGCAGCGTCGATACTGCGACGCGGCCCCATGGTTGCAGATCTCATCGCCCACGTTGACGTTGGCACGGACCTTGTCGTAGTTGATGCTCAGCACACCGTCGATGTCACTCTTGCGGTACTTGTGGCCATCCCAGCCACTGGGGATGTTGTAAAGCTGGCAGTCGCAGGACGAGCCATTGCTGTAGACACTCCAGGTCGTGGCGCCAACGGCGTGGCCGTTGTGCGTCCAGTCGCTGCCGCTCATGGTGCAGTGCCCAGCGGTGATGCCCCGGAAGGAAGTCGAGGCACCGGTGGTCTTGAACACGACTCCGCCAGTGGAACAGCCGTCGATGGTGATGCCGCCCTTGAGTGGGGAGTTCCAGCAGTCGTCGTGGTCACATGTCGTGCCCTTGTCGGGCTCGGAGGCCTCGATCAGGAGGTCCACCGAGCCATATTCCTTGCGGAGGCTCGGTGCCAGCCCGTCGTAGCGTGCGGGCAACACGCCGATACTGACCGCATTCTTCTTGAGTTCGATGCCCGTATACAGGATTACGGGGCCATCTTGTCGCAGCATCGCCTGCTTGACCGCCTCGTAGGTGGCCACGAGGTCTGCCTCAGAGTCGTCGACATCCACGACCGTCACGTGCACCCAGGACGGCACATGGTCGAGGACGTCGGCAACGGCGTTGTCGCCAGCGCCGTCGGTGAAAGCGAAGACTGCACCATCGTCGGTGATCCAAGCGCCGCCGAAGATGTTGCTCCGATGTTCACGCGCGTAAGCGACAGCAGTGTCGACGGCGTCGCCTACTGCTTCGCGATCCTGATCTCCAGCCGCGGCGGCTGGGAGGCTCGTCAACGTAAGGACGGCGGCGGCGACAGCAGTCGCCATCCGCCAGTTCGAGTACTTCATGTCTGTCCTCATGTAAAGGGCGACGAAGGATCGCCGCCCATGTGCCTCACATCGGTCAACGGAATTACGGGGACCTGTCATACGCTCGACTCACCGCCGATTCGTGTGTTCGGATCCGGCTGGGTAGCCGCCCTGATTTCCGCAAGTGATCGCCGGGAGTCCTGGTCGTCTGGCCAAGACGCCTGGCGCTCACGACGCACGTCGTCATCAGACATCGAGCAGCGTCTGATGGTGATATCCGGGTAATTGCGGACCGACAGGACCCTTGGCCACCATCGCCCTCTGGTCGTCCGGCCTTCGGTTCGGACGTGGCCAAGATAGGCAGTGAGGGGCTGGCGGTCGATCAGGGAGAACCCTCGGTACCTGTGGCGCCACAAGTCCTATCAAGCCGGACCGGGATTGACCGGCGCAGTGATCCTGCCCGGAGTGTGGACATCAACCTGTCCTCGAGGTCCTGGAATCGTGACGGCGATTGGGCATGGAAGCGGTTCGTTGACTCGCTCACGACCGGTAAGAAGTTGACCGCCACCGCCTTGAGGACCACCAAGGCGTTCTGCGCCGCCTCAGCGGGCTTCCTTGAACGGGGCCCAATGTGCTGACGAGCCGCGGCGCAG
Source organism: Candidatus Limnocylindrales bacterium (assembly GCA_038329515.1). Classification (GTDB taxonomy): domain Bacteria; phylum Chloroflexota; class Limnocylindria; order Limnocylindrales; family CSP1-4; genus JAFMJV01. The sequence continues at coordinate 5,143 of JBBQNA010000139.1, forward strand.
GGTCCCAGCGTCCTGTCAGCGTGCGGACCATCGTCATCGCAGTCGTGCTCCCATCAGCGCCGAGCGCTGCCGCGAGACGGCCACGCGCGGCGTGCGACGGGGAGTGCCGACCTACTCCTGAGCGTCAGGGACACGCTCGTCGCCATCTCGGATCTCTACCAGATCTAACGTCAGATGTCGTCGGCGTGATCCTTGACTCGGGAGCACGACGGATGGGACGTGCTCCGCACGCTCCGCACGACGGCTCGCGAGAGCTGGTGCCGAGCCGTCGAGCAGGTCCAATGACTCGCCGAGCCGGAGTGGGCTCACAGCGACACGACCACTACCGTTGGGTCTTGGACGCCCTGGGAAAGAAGGCGATGAGCTGCACCGGACCGGGGTTCTGGGACCCCTTGCCGTTGAGCACCAGGAAGTCGGTCAGGCCGTTGCGGTCGTAGTCGATAGCGGTGACCGACTCGGCTGACCCGTCGACCGCCTTGGGGATCGCGTGCTGGCCGAAGCCCCGGCCATCGCCGCGATTGATGAGCATCAGGTCGTTGCGCTGGTTGGCGCGCGTGCCCTGGACGACATACAGGTCTTGGTCGCCGTCACCGTCCACATCGCCTGCCGCCACGGCCACCCCATTGGTGAGCGGCCGCGTGTAGCCCAGGATGTAGTGATGACCACGGCGAAGATGGATGCGCAGTTCGAACGGCGTGACCTCCACGATGTCCGGCTGGTGATCCCCGTCGACATCGGTGACGATGGCATCCACGGCCTGGCGCTTCTCGATCCCCGAACCCGCGGTGATGTCCACGAGCCGGCCCTTGACGTTGCGCAGGATACGGATGCCGAACGCGTTGGTGCGGTCCATGGCCCGCTCGCAGAGCACGATGTCCTGCCAGCCGTCTCGATCGAGGTCCGCGGCACGCAGGCAGTCGGCACCGCCGGAGGCGTCGAAGCCGGCGACCGACTGGCCGACATAGCCATCGCCGTGGGGATTGGCGAGCACCCGGTCGAGCGACGGTAGCCCGTCGGTTCGCGCGGGTCGATCGGCCAGGAACAGGTCGGCGTACCTGTCATGGTCCAGGTCGAACAGTGCCGTGAGGCGCCCCCGACCGAACGGGTCGGTCGCCTGCATCGCCATCGCCTGGTCGACGAACGTGCCGTCCGCCTGCTGGATATACATCTCGTTACCCTTGAAGCCTGCGCCGTGGAAGGCGCCGTTGGCGCAGTAAAGGTCCGGCAGCCCGTCGCCGTTCACGTCGCCGGACGTACAGCCATGGCGATCTCGCCGTGGGATGGCGACACCGGGCGCATCCACGAAACCGGAGCCATCGTTGAACACCATCCAGCCGGGGTTGGAGTGGCGACCGATGAACAGGTCCGGCCAGCCGTCGAGGTTGAAGTCGGCACGCACCGCACCGTAGCTGGCGGTCTCCCGCTCCAGGCCCGCGGCCGCCGTCATGTCACGGGCGACGACCGGGCCGCCACGGGGAGGTCGGGGAGGCGGCGAGGGCATCGGGCTGGACGGGACAGGCATCGAGGTCGGCTCCCCGCTCGTGGCCACGGCCCCGATCCCGCTGGGTAACGGGCTTGGAGCCGGCTCCCCGGAGGAGCCGGCGGCGGCGCTTGGGATGGGTAGGGGAGCGGTGCTTGGGATGGACACCGACACGGTGCTCGGGCCGGGGCAGGCGATGACGGCGAGTGACTGCGACCCGGTGGAACCTACGACCCAGGCGCTGTCGTCGGTCCGGGTGGCGAGATCGCGGAACTCCGAGCCGCCCAGCATCGGCGCAGCGTCCATGACTTGCCATAGCCCCTGCTGGCGTCGCGCCACGAGGCCACGCCACCCGCTGGTCGCTGTGTCCCAGCGGGTGCCGACCACCATCGGCTGGCCATCGGCGTCGATCTGGACGCCGTGCAACAGGGCGACCCCCGACGGCACGATGGGGAACCCGACCAGCCGCCATCGCCGGCCGTCCCAGTGCTGGACGGTGGGCCTGTAGACGCCACCGGACACCCGATAGCCGACCGCCCACACGTCATGCGCCGAGACGACGGCGACCGACGTGAGGGCTCCCTCCGATCCGGCATCGACCGGCTTGCTGGTGGTCCAACGGGTGCCGTTCCAGTGCACGAGGTAGGGCTTGGGCGTACCACGATCGACGATCCAGCCGACGCCCCATGCGTCCGTGCTGCTCCGGGCATCGATGTCCATCAGCACCCCGGTAGCCTCGGATGCGATGGCGGGGCTGGACTCGCGCCAGCTGGTGCCCACGCGCCGGACGGCCAGCGGCCGCTGGCCGGACGCCCCGATCTTGTAGCCGACCGCCCAGGTCAGGGCATCAGTACGTGCCCGAACGCTGAGCAGCGCACCGCCGCGGCTACCGACCTGGCCGAGCGACACGGCCGCCCAATTGGAACCGTTCCAGCGCATCATCATCGGGTGGTAGAGGGATGCCCTGGTCAGATATCCGGCCGCCCACATGCGCCCCGTGGGGGAACGATCGAGCCCGAACAGCGCCTGCTCACGACGTGACTGCGCGATGGGCATCTCCGTCCACGCCGCGCCATCCCAGTGGACCGCGAGCGGATAGCGCGGCTCCTCCGACACCGTGGTCAGCCCGATGGCCCAGGCTTCCGTGCCCTGGCTTACTACCGAGGCGAGGATGGAGTGGGCCCAGCTGGTGTCGGGCTCGCTCCAGCCCGCGGTGCAGCTCGTGCGGGTGACCACGGGCGATGCGGCCGGCGCCGTCTCCGCGGCAGCGGCGACCGCGATACCCCCTGACAGGGGCATGGGGACGCCCGGCGGGACGCTGGTGGTGAGGGCGAGGAGCATGCCGAAGGCAGCACCGAGCCAGGCAGGCAGGTGGGACATCGGCGGCCACGATAACCGGATCACGTCCGGGGGACGTCCGCGACCCATGGATGTGACGCATCCCAGTCGTCAGGTCGCGGGTTGGCTCATGGCGGAGCCTGCGACCCGTCCCCATCAGACAAGGCCCCCGCCACCGCCTTGACGAACTCGGGGAGTGCCAGCAACTGGTGGGTGAAGTCCCGCGCGCCCTCGGCAGAGAGGTGCTTCACGTCATATGACGACGCGGGCGTCCACCACGGTCCGAGCTCGCCCGGATCGATGATGGCCACGCCGGTCAGCTCGGAGAGCCCGGCGAGCGTCTCGGACCGCTCGGTGGACCACGCTGGATTTCGCGCGATAAGTGCGTCGGTGAGGATGGGTGAGTACGGCAGGGCGACCAGCACCGGGGTCACTCCGGCGGCCTCCAGGTCATGGACCATCCCGACCAGATTCGCCGCGGCGTCCTCGCCGAACCCCACGTGTATCGGCTCGCCGTCGAGAGCCTCGGACAGCTGGCCCTGGAGCTCCTCCTCGGTCGCCGACGGGTTCAACCGGAAGCCATCGTGGCGCAGCTCACGTCCGCTCTCCCTGCGCTGCGTGGGTGATCCCGTGCGAAGGCTCTGGTACACCTCGGGCAGGTGTCCATGCCAGCGCCACAGCGCCGAGAACTGCTCGACGCGACAGTCGATCTGGGCACCGAGATCGCTGGCAGGTGCGCAGTCGGTGAACAACCGGCCCATCGGGGTCTTCGCCATCTGGTCGGTCCAGGTGGTATCAGAGCGGATCGTGATGAGCGACAGGCCGATGATCGCGACACGCGGCGATCGTCCCTCGGCCTCCACCTGCCGCGCGAGCGCGCGGTTGACGCCCGGTCGGGCGCCGGCGCTCGACATGTTGAAGACACGCACCGGTCGATCCGGGCTGCGAAGGCCGGCGGCGAGGACGCGGGGATCGATGCCCTGCTTGGCGAGCGAGTCGCCGTAGACGATCACGTCGGGAGGGGGCATCGCCTCGAAATCCATCCAGGTGAGCCCAAGGGCGGCATCGTGCGCAGGCGCCACTGGGAGCCTACCAGCGGCGATCAGGACCCGGACCCCGGCCTCCATCGCCAACGCCGGCGACACCAGCAGCAGGAGGACGAGCATCGCCCGACGCATGGTCGGCAGGCGCCTCCTCCGGTGGCCTCCGGTGACCGTGGCCATCAGAACTGGAAGTAGATGAAGGACACGGCCTGTGCCGGGACGAGCATCAGGGCGATACCCAGGGCGGTGCCATACGCCACGTAGCGACCCATCGATCCGGCGGGGAGCAGCCGGTGCGCCAGGGGCACCCACCCTGGCCATTGGCCCACGATCAACACCCCCAGCAGGAGCGGGATGATGGGCGAGATGCCGTGGAGATCG
>JBBQNA010000140.1:0-9324 GCA_038329515.1 Candidatus Limnocylindrales bacterium
TGCGCGGTGCGCGAGATGATGACGCCCTTCTCCATGCGCACCACGGCGACCGATTCGCGCAGCACGACCTCCACCTGCCGCGGATCGCGGTGCCAGCGCTCGCCAAAGGCCACCGCCTCCGGGCGCGGCACGATGGTGGCCAGCTCCAGGATGCGACCCTCCGCCTTCGACACGACCTTCTGGGTCACGACCAGGACGTCACCCGGCTGCGGCCCGAGATCGGGCTCCCCGGCCGCCAACTCACGCCACGAGGACACGATGAGGCCGCCCAGGTCGTCACCCGGCCTGACCTCCGGGATGGTAGGCAGGGCCACTGCCAGGATGCGACCGTCGAGTGACATCAGGCGGCGTTGCCATCAGCGCGGAGCGTGGCCACGAGTGCCGCCTGGCCCAGGTGCAGCAGGTCACCCAACAGGCCCGGCGGCAGGACCTCCAGGTCCTCGGGCGTATCCAGGTCGAAGCCCAGGCCGCTGTCCGTGACCACCTGGAGCGTGGCGTCGGCAGCCGCGGCAGCACGCACGTGCGCTTCGAAGCTCCGGACACCAAACGCGGGTGCGATGACATCGGTGGGGAACAGCAGCAGGCCGTTGGTGCCGTCCCGGGCATCCGAGGGTGCGATGGCCACGAGCGGTTGTCCGGAGCCGGCCGCGAGGGCCGCATCGGCCGCGTCCATCAGCCGGTCCAGCGAGGAACGCTCCAGCAGGGGCAGGTCCGCGGGCAGGATGAGCACCGATCGGGCGCCTTCCCGGCGGGCTGCCGCGAGGCCCAGCGACAGACCCTCGTTCAGGCCGCCGTCGAGCTGCTCGATGGTGCTCACGGTCGGTGTCGCGACCAGCCGCAGCACGGTGGTATCGGGTGTCACCACATGCACCCGCACACAGGGGGTCCAGGTGCTCAGCAGGGACAGCGTCTGGGTCAGCATGCCCAGCACCAGTTCCTCGCGCTCCTCGGCATCGAGGGCCTCGCCCAGGCGCGCCTTGCCGCCGGCCAAGGTCCGCAACGGCACGACCGCGTGCAGCGGCTCCAGGGTCGTGCGCAGGGGCCGGGTCAGGCCGGGTGGTGTCACGTCAGCAATGGTAGCCGCGCAGGGCTCGTCAGCCGGTCGCGTGACCCGGCAGCCAGTGCTCGAGCAGCGTGCCTGCCAGCTGCTCCCGGTCGGCGTGGTCGCGCATCACCGTGCCGGTCACCATGACCTCCAGATCTAGGGCCGCGATGGAGGTTGCAGCGTCGGCGTCCTGGGTGTCGATGACCAGCGCATCCACGAGACCCGGCGCGTATCGCTGGTAGTGCCGCGCGACGCCCAGCGCGGAGGACGATCCGCCGAGCGTCTCGAACAGCCGATCGGCCGGGCCACGCAGCGCCACGCCGCCCACGATGGGGCTGACCGCCACGACCCTCGCGGGTGCCGAACGGAGTGCGTCCATGATACCCGGCACGGCGAGGATGGTGCCGATGCTCAGGAAGGGATTCGAGGGCGCGATGACCAGCAGCTCCGCGGTCGCGATGGCCTCCAGGACCTCGGCCGTCGGCTCGGCGGTCTCGGCGCCCCGGTAGCGGAGCGCCGTCACGGGCACCGCGTGATGGCGATGCACGAAGTACTCCTGGAACTCGAGCCAGCCGTCCTCGGTCAGCAGCTCGGTCCGAACGGCCGAGTCGGTCGCCGGCAACAGGCGGGCGGCGACCCCCATCGCGGCCACGAGACCGGCCGTGACGTCTGTCAGCCGCTGCCCTTCGCGCAGGCGCGCGGTGCGCCACAGGTTGAGGCCCAGGTCCCGGTCGCCCAGCTGGAACCAGGTCGGCGCGCCAAGTCGGGCGAGCATCGCGGCGCTCGACCAGGTCTCGTCGCGGACACCCCAGCCGGTCTGTTCGTTGGCCAGGCCCGCCAGGGTGTACAGCAACGTGTCCAGGTCCGGTGACACGGACAGCCCGTGGAACTCCAGGTCGTCGCCGGTGTTGGCGATGACGGACAGTTCGATGGGCGCCTGGCCGGCCCGCGCCGCGGCCTCCGACGCCAGCGCGATGCCATGACTCAGCTTGGCGCCGCCATATCCGCCGGCGAGGACCGTGACACGGCGTCCGGCCAGCGGGTCGCCGCCGGTCAGTGGTGGACCAGCAGCGTCCGGGGACGGAACAGGAACGAGATGCGGGCCTGCGTCCGAAAGCGCGCGGACGTGCGTTCCAGCTCCTCGCCCGTGTGGTACATCGCGGCCAGGGCAAGGATGTCGTCCAGCGCCGCCGCACCTTCGTGGAGCAGCTCGACCTCGCCGCGCATCGCGACGTAGTCGTACCCCTGCTCCACCAGCACCGAGATGCGTGGGTCGCGCATCAGGTTGTCCGGCCAGCGCCGACCCACGAGCGAGTTGAACATCATCGAGCCGTCGGCCTCGAGCCGGTACCAGATGACCGCCAGCAGAGGTGCGTTATCGAGGTCGATGGTGGCGATGGTCGCGAACCGATCGGGGGCTTCCAGGAACGCACGCGTGGGTGCATCGAGTTGAGGTCGCATGTCAGCGTGCCTTCCCGGTGACCTGGTAGAGCGTGTTGCCCTTGCCGTAGTCGAGCATGTACAGCTCGCCGTCAGCGCCCTGGCCGAAGGCGCTGATGCTGGCCTTGGTATCCAGCGCGACCTTGGGCTTCTTGCCCTTCCTGGCCGCCGAGTCCAGCAACATCACGCGGCCCGAGCAGTAGTCGCCGAAGACGTACCAGCTGCGCAGCGCTGGATAGTCCTTGCCGCGATAGACATAGCCACCCACGACGGCACACATGCCGTCCTGGTGGCGATACCACGAGAAGGGCAGCGTGAGCTTGCCGTTGTCACAGTTTCGGGCCGGGTTGTAGCACCCCGGCCCCTCCATGCGTCGCCAGCCGAAGTTGTCGCCCTTGCCGGCATTGGGTGCCAGCGCGCGGTTGACCTCCTCGTACGTCCACATGCCCACGTCGCCGATCCAGAGGTAGTTGGTCAGGCTGTCGAACGACCAGCGCCACGGGTTGCGCAGGCCATACGCCCAGATCTCGGGCTGCGCGCCGGCCTTCTTCACGAACGGGTTGGACTTGGGCACGCTGTACCGATCTCCTTGCTCGCGGCTGCCACGTGGCTCGATGCGCAGCATCTTGCCGAAGATGACACCCAGGTCCTGGGCCCGGTTCTCGGGATCACCGGGGCTGGTGGGCGTGCCGCCAAAGCCGCCATCGCCGACAGTCACGTACAGGTAGCCATCGGCACCGAAGTGCATGTCGCCGGCCCAGTGATAGTCCAGCGGCTTGTAGACCCGGATGAGCCGTCGCTTGTAGTCCGGGTCGGCACGGTCGGGGTCGCTATCGGACACCCGACGCTCCTCGAGGTTCCAGGTATGGCCGGTGCCCGCGAACGTGATGTAGAAGTAGCCGGTCTCGGCGTAGTCGGGCGGGAACGCGATACCCAGGAAGCCCTTCTCTCCGCAGCACACGACGCGGCTGCGGATGTCCAGGAAGGTGCCGGCGTTGCGGAACGTGCCGTCCTTGTTGGGCTTGAGGACCTCGACATAGCCCTCCTGCTCGCTCACGAAGAGGCGTTTGTCGCCGGCGTTGTTGATGCCGTTCGCGTTCTCGAAGCCGTCCGCGACCTTGACCAGGCCCACCTTCACGGGCTTGGCCTTGGGCGCCTTCTCGGGCTTGGGGGTCTTCTCCGGCTTGGGCGTCGCGTCGGGGCCCGGGCTCGCGTCCGGCGTCAGTGACGGCTCCGTGCTGGGGCCGGCGGTCGTGGTGCTGAACTCGGGCATGTCCGCGATACAGGACGCATCCGGTTCCTGGGTCGGATCAGCCACGAAGCCGGCGATCACGCTCGCCGGGCACGCCGCTGACAGCAGCACGCCATGGCCCACGCCCGGGAAGTCCAGGCCGAAGGAGTTGGCGAGCGTGCCGCGGACCGTGTCCGCGTAGGTGTCGGGCGTCATCGGGTCGTACTCACCCGACACGGTCAGTACCGGGATGTCGCTGGTCGCGGCATCACGCACGGTGCCGCCCACACCCGCGATGCCCATCGCCGCACAGGTCTCCAGCAGCGAGTTGCGATCACCCTGCTTGTTGGCCAGGAACTGGAGCTGCTCCGGCACGCCGTCGAAGGCGTAATCCGTGGCGCCCGGCTGGTCCTCCGTGCAGTGGACGGCGTAGTACAGGCCATCGGCCTTGGCGGTGTCCGTGGCGTTCTTGACCATGGCTGCGGCGACGGCAGACAGGTCACCACCGGCAGCCTGGGCGATGAACGCCGGGATCCGGTCGATGCCCTCGGCGTCATTGAAGAACTCCGCCGCGACGGCCTCCAGGAAACCCTCCCGGGTGACCACGACGTCGAGTGTCGTGTCCCCGTGGGCGACCGGCACATGGACGGGCGTCGTTGTCAGGTTGGTCGCGGTATCGAACAACGTCCGCTCCAGGTCGGGATGTGCCGCGGAGCACGCCTCCTCTTCCTGGCAGGCGCTGAACAGTGCCTGCAGCGCGCCGTAAACGGTCTCCGCACGCTCCGCCTGGGTGTTCACCGTGGTCGGCTCGACGGAGTCGAGGACGACGCTCCGGAGCCCCGCCGGCAGGTCGCGCAGGAGCGCCTGGCCGATCCGCGTGGCGTACGACACGCCATAGAAGTCGTAGTCGGTGTAGCCGAGGGCCGTGACCACGTCCCGCACGTCAGCTGCACTCTCGAGGGTGTTGAAGGCGGACATGTCCGTACCCGAGGCCGCGAAACGTGTCGCACAAGCGGCGTATGCCGCGACGTCCGCGTCCAGGGCGTCCGCGACTGCCGTCTGGCCGGTCAGCTCGGCGAGCGCGACCGCGTCGTGCTCGTCACAGCGCAGGAAGGGCAGCGAGTGCCGGGTACCGCGCTGGTCGAACAGCACGATGTCCCGTCCCGGGAAACCCTGCGCCAGCATCGGCACAACAGCCGCGAAGTCGAGGCTCGACCCGCCGGGACCACCCTGGGCGAAGACGATGGGCTCCCCCTGGCGCGGCTCCGTGGGTGACAGGATGCGGATCGCGGCGAGTTGGATCTGGGTGCCCGTCGGGTCGGCGTGGCGCTGGGGCACGGTCACGAAGCCACACACGGATCCCTGGCCCTCGACCATGCCCTCCATGGGCACCACGACCGGGCAGGGGCCGGCGGTGAAGGACTCGGTCGTGGCAGGGCCGGTGGTCGGTGTGCCGGACGCGTCCTGGTCCGTGACCTGCACGCTGGTGCCGGGTGACGTCACGGCGGCCGATGAGGCGGCCCCGGCGCCGGCACCGATGGCCCCGAGGAGCATCATGGCCACCAGGGCGATGGTGGGCACCCGCGCAGATCGCATGTTGACTCGGTCCTCCGGACGTGTGGCGACGATGGCCGCTGCAGGTGTCTCGTCCGAGCCGATCGGGCCACGTCCCGACCGACGCACACCACGCGTTGTCTGTCTCAGGCGTGACGATAGCCGCAGTCGGGTCGCGACGCTGCCGGACGCCCGGAATCAGCAGAGCGGCCGCCATGAAGCGACCGCTCTGCGGGTACGACGCGGGAAACCCCGGCTACGGGGCCGTGGACGCTGCGGGCAAGAGACCCTTCGAGGTCAGGTACTCGCGGGCGACTACGTCGAGGTCCTCGTTGTTGACGCCGACGCGCACGTTGAGGGCCGTGAGGTCCTCTGTCGTGATGGCCGCCGAGACGGGATCGAGGACCGCCGCGATATCGACGCCCTGGGCATCGAGCGCACGCAGCAGGTCGTTGCGGGCCACCGGCGCGAGTGCGTCGGCAGGCTGTGTGGCCAGGTCATCGGTCAGGACGACGAGGCCGTTCTGGGCGATGTCCGGCTGGGTCGAGCACAGCTCGCCGACCTGAACACCGCCGTTCACGACTGCCGTGGCGATGGGCCCACTGCAGGCGTCGAGTTCGGTGATCTGGAGCGTGGACACATCGATGCCGTACTTCAGCAGCGCACCGCCACACAGCGGGTTGGTGACGCATTCGGGCGGCAATCCCCACGCGATATCGCCCGCGATGGCTGCGAGATCGCCGATGGACGCCAAGCTGTACTGGTCGGCCGTGGCCTGGGTGACCACGAACGCGTTGGTGTCGACGGCCGGGGTCTGTGCGAAGACACTGAAGTCGAGCGGGGTCAGGCGCGTGGCGAGCGCGGCGCGTGTCGCGTCCGCATCACCACTTGCCTCGCCGGCGCTGGAATTGATCTTCTCCAGCAGGCTACCGATGTACTCCGGCATGATGTTGATGTCGGCGCCGGCCTCCATCGCAGCCCATGTCACGTCACGTGGGCCGATGCTCAGCTTGCGCTCCACAGTGAGGCCGGCAGCCTCCAGGGCCTGGGCGTACATCTCGGCAACGATGGCATTCTCGTAGAAGCCCAGGGAACCGATCTTGATCCTTCCGTCACCCACTGGGCCCGAGGGGAGGGCTCCAGGTTCGACGGGGGTGCCGCTGGCCGGCGCGATGCTGGCCTGTGCGGTCTGGATATCTGGTGAGCTGGCCTCTCCCACCGCTACCGAGCTGAATGCCATCAGCAGCGATGCCCCAAGGACCAGCGTGCGGTGCATCCGCATCGGGTCGTCCTCCCTTATTAGCTCCCGGCGTCGACGGTTTGTGGCACTCGGGACACGAATACCCTACCACTCTGATCGTCAATCTCCGTCAGGTTTGGAGGGCATCCTGGGGCGTCGACGTGACAGCTGTGTGACATTTGCGGACCGTCGTATCTGGTGCACGACGGCTACCTGCGGGACTGATCCAGGATCGAGCCGAACGGGACCTCGGGCGCCGCGGACGCCGTGGGCGACCCGGCCCCGCGGACCTTGCCGTTCGCACGCCGGACCAGCACCGCGAACAGGAGCTCCGTGGCGATCGCCAGCAGCGCCACCAGGATCGCGCCAGCCCACAGTCGCGCGTCGTCGTTGCGTGCCTGGCCCTGGATGATGAAGCGACCCAGCCCGCCGCCACCAAAGACGGCACCCAGGGTGGCCGTGGCGACCACCTGGACCGAGGCGATGCGGATACCAGTGAGGGCGACCGGCAGGGCCAGCGGCAACTCCACGGTGCGCAGCACCTGGTGGCCGCGCATGCCCATGCCTCGTGCGGCTTCCAGCAGGTCCCGCTCGACACCTTGCATGCCGGCGTAGGTGTTGGTGACCACGGGCGGGACGGCCAGCAGGACCATGGCCAGGAACGTCGCGAGGTATGCGATGTCGCCGCCCGGTCCCATGACGCTGAACGCGATGGACAGCGGGAACAGCAGCGCCATCACGGCATACGAGGGCACGGCGCGCCCGATGTTGGCGAGCGTCACGGCCAGGAATGACAGCCGGTTGGTGTGGCCGATGAACAACCCGACAGGGATCGCGACCAGGAGCGCCGCGACCATCGACAGGAGGCAGATCACGATGTGTTCCGTCATCCGGTTGGGGATACCGTCGTAGCCGCTCCAGTTGGCCGGGTCCGCGAACCACGCCGCTACGGCGCCGACTTGGTCGATGAGGGCCTGGAGCATCAGCCTGTGCCGCCGCGCGCGCGGGTCCAGGGGGTCAGCCGGCGCAGCAGAAGCACGAACCCGATGTCCGCAAGCACTGCGAGCGCCACCGACAGCACGGCACCCGTGACGGTCTTGGTCGGGAACGACGTTCGCAGCCCCTCGTTGATGAGGCGACCCAGGCCGCCCTGGCCGATGAGCGCGCTGACGGTCACCAGGCCGATGGTGGTCACGGCCGCGATACGCAACCCGGCCACGATGAGCGGCATGGCCAGCGGTAGCTCCACGCGCCAGAACCGACCGCGTGGCGTGAAGCCCATGCCGTCCGCCGACTCCCTGGCCTCGATGGGCACGCCGTCGATGCCCGTGACCGTGTTGCGGACCAGGATGAGGATGGTGTAGCTGACGAGCGCGATCTCAGCGGTCAGGGGCGTGAGCCCCGTGACGGGCACCAGGATCGCGAACAGGGCGATGCTGGGGATGACGTACAACAGGCCGGCGGCAGCCGTGATGGGGCCGTACGACCACCGCCAGCGGAGCGCGATGAGCGCCAGCACGAACGAGATGGCGAAGCCCACGGCGACGGCGATGAACGCGAGCACCAGGTGTTCCACCGTGAGCGCCCAGATGTCGTCGAGGTGCCCACCGATCCAGTTCCAGTCGATGAGCGGCTTGCCGTTCATCCGGATGTGTCCGTCATCGCAGCGCGCTGGCGACCTGCTCCACGGTCAGCACGCCGCGCGCCCGACCGTCGTCATCGATGACCACGCCCGTGATGACGTCCGCGTCCAGCATCGCCGACAGGGCGTCACGCAGCGACATCCGGGGTGTGAGCACAGCTTCGGTCGGGTCTGCCATGTCCTCGTTGAGCACGCCCGCCGCCGGCACGCGTCGCTCGTGGACCCAGCCAAGGGGCCGGCCGGCGGCATCCAGGAGCAGCAGCCACGGGGACGCCGGATCGGCGAGGATGCGGGTCCGGGCGTCGGCGGCACTCGCGCCGACGACCCCCGTCACGGCAGCCCGGGGCTCGAGGTCTGACACGCGACTCAGGGACAGCCGCTTGAGACCCCGATCGGCACCCACGAAGCGAGCCACGAACTCGGATGCCGGCGCGCCCAGGATGGCATCGGGGGTGTCGAACTGGGCGAGGATGCCGCCCGTCTGGAACACCGCCACCAGGTCGCCCAGACGGATCGCCTCATCGATGTCATGGGTCACGAAGAGGATGGTGCGCGCCACCTGCTCCTGGAGTCGCAGCAGCTCATCCTGGAGCCGCTCCCGCACGATGGGGTCCACGGCGCCGAACGGCTCGTCCATGAGCATCACCGGGGGGTCGACCGCGAGCGCGCGCGCCACGCCCACACGCTGGCGCTCGCCACCCGACAGCTGGCTCGGGTACCGGTCGCGATAGCGGGCGGGGTCGAGGCCCACCAGCGCCAGCAGCTCGTCCGAACGAGCACGACGTCGTTTCGCATCCCAGCCCAGCAGCTTGGGTACCACCGCCACGTTCTCGCCGATCGACTGGTGCGGGAAGAGGCCGACCTGCTGGATGACGTAGCCGATTCGCCGTCGGAGCTGGATGGGGTCTTCCCGGAACACGTCCCGGCCATCGATGAGGATGCGCCCGGACGTCGGCTCGATGAGCCGGTTGACCATCTTCAGGCTGGTCGTCTTGCCGCAGCCCGAGGGGCCGACGAAGACGATGATGGCACCGGCAGGGATGGTCATGGACAGGTCGTTGACGGCGCCCGGACCCTTGGCGCCCGCGTCGTAGCGCTTGGTCACGTGCTCGAACACGACGCTCGCGCCCGGAGCGATGCCCGACGGCGCGTCCGCGTGGGTCACCTGCGAG
>JBBQNA010000141.1:0-9240 GCA_038329515.1 Candidatus Limnocylindrales bacterium
AGCGCCCACGGCTGACCGGTGAGCGTGCCCGTGGGCGCCGAACCGTTGCCGAACACGAGGTCCACGGTGCTGCTGATGGTCAGGGTGCCACCATCCTCGGCCCAGCCCGTGGCCGCCTGGAGGGCGTCCAGGTACGCCGGCGCGATCTCGCCGGTGTCCGCGCAGAACAACCGGGTGGCGGCCAGGGGGCTGATGCTCAGCGATGTGCCGTCCGTGGTGTAGGTGCCGGAGTAGGTGTTGCAGCCACCAGATCCGGTGAGGCTGCCGTCGGCGCCGAAGATCGCGCTCGCGATGGTGCCGCTGGGCACGGCCGTGCCGCCGAACGTGGACAACTGCCAGGCGCCGACCAGGGCCGGGGCCGGCGCATCACCGCCATAGACCAGGCTGGTGCCGTCGGCGGCCTCGATCGTCAGGGCGCTCCCCTCGAGACTCCACGTGGCTGCATCCTGGAGGATGCCGAGATACTGCGATTCGAGGGCATCGGTCGCTTCGTCGCATGCCTTGAGCGTTGCCGCGATGGGCCCGATGGTGAGGGAGGTGCCGTCGCTCTGCCACGTGGCGGAGTAGCTGTTGCAGCCGCCCATGCCGGACAGGCTGCCATCCGAGGCGAACGTCGCCGTGATGCCCGCAACCGGCGCGACTGGCGTGCCGGCCATCTCGCTCAGGACGAGCTGCTGGTCGAGGACGGGGTCAGGTTCCGGACTCTGGGCGAGCGCGGCGCTGGTGCCGAGGCTCATGGGCAGCGCCAGGGAGAGACAGAGGAGGGCGTGGGTCATTCGGCTCATGGGCCCGATGATACGGAACCGGACACGGCTGGCAAGCCCCCTACACAGCGATGCCGTCCTGGGACCCAGGACGGCATCGTGTCGGAGCGAGTGGGAGCCGGCCACGAGGACCGGCATGGTGGTGCTAGGGCGCGGTGCTGGCAGCCGGTGCGGCCGGCACGCTGCCGTCGACGAGAGCCACGAACCACACGTCCCCGATGCCCTGGCCAGTGACGTCGCCCGCGACAGCGTCGCCGATGAAGTAGTACAGCGGTCGGCCGTCGTACGTGGCCTGCATCGTCCCGTCAGCGCGCACGAATGCGCCCAGGACACCGGTCACGCCTTCGCCTGCAGCAACGGACCCATCGGCCGCCACCGCAAGGGCCGGCCAGTTGTCGAGACACCCATCGGTGCAGACGCTGGCGCCGGGTGCGGCATCCTTGGTGAAGTAGTAGAGGGTCTTCCCATCTGCATCGGTCAGGAATGTGCCCAGGTCGGTCGTGGTGGAGTCGACCGTTGTGACTGCCCCTGCGGGCGCGCCGGAGGCGGCAGGCGCCGGCACACTGCCGTCGACGAGGGCCACGAACCACACGTCCCCGATGCCCTGGCCATTGACGTCGCCGCCGGCTGCGTCAGGGGCGAAGTAGTACAACGGCCGGCCGTCGTAGGCCACCTGCGTCGTGCCATCCGACCGGGAGAAGGTCGCGAGCACGCCCGTCACGCCGTCGCCGGCCGCGAGGGTCTCGCCGGCATCCAGGGTGAACGGCGGCCAGTTGGTGGCGCAGTCATCCTCGCAGACGCTTGCGCCCGGCGCCGCATCCTTGGTGAAGTAGTACAGCGTCTTGCCATCCTCGCCCGTGAGGAAGGTGCCCAGGTCCGTGGTCACGGCGGTGACGGTGTACGCCTCACCGGCAGCGGCCGGCGACTCCATGGCCGCGGCAGACGGCGACTGGGCATGGGCGACGCTGCCCAGCGCGAGCGCCGACAGCGCGCCGATCGCCAGGCTGGCGCCCAGGATCCGCGAGCGACCTGGCCGGCTCGATGAGTGAGTGGAAGACACGGCTGTCCCTCCTATGCGGGCCTTCCGACGAAGTTCGTTGCCGGTCGCACCCTGGAGCGTGATACGTCGGCGGATGCCTCGGCGGTTTCGCGGTCTACACTCGACCTTCGATGACCGCCTCTTCCGACCCCGACGCGCGACGCGTCATGCGCACCAGTCGGCTGCCCGAACTGCTGCGGGCACGCATCCTGATCCTCGATGGCGCCATGGGCACCATGATCCAGGCCCACCAGCTGGACGAGGCGGCTTTCCGGGGCGACCGGTTCCGGGATCACCCCTCGGACCTGCGGGGCGCTAATGACCTGCTCGTGCTCACGCGCCCCGAGGTCATCGAGGGCATCCATGCGGACTACCTGGATGCCGGCGCGGACGTCATCTCAACCAACACGTTCAATGCCAACTCGGTGTCCATGGCGGACTACGGCCTGGAGGCCATCACCGGCGAGATGAACCTGGTGGCGGCGCGGATCGCGCGACGGGCAGCGGACGCCGCCGAGGCACGCGGTCGCGGCCGGCCGCGATTCGTGGCCGGAGCCCTGGGCCCCACCACCCGTACCGCATCGCTGTCTCCGGACGTGAACGACCCCGGCGCGCGGAGCGTGACCTGGGATCAGCTGGTCGACGCGTACACCATCGCTGGCCGGGGCCTGGTCGAGGGCGGCGCCGACATCCTGCTCATCGAGACCATCTTCGACACCCTCAACGCGAAGGCGGCCATCTTCGCGGTGGAGGGGCTGTTCGACGAGCTCGGCTTCCGGGTGCCGGTGATGATCAGTGGCACCATCACGGACGCGTCGGGCCGGACCCTGTCGGGCCAGACGGTGGAAGCGTTCTGGGCGAGTGTCCGACACGCGCGTCCCCTGAGCATCGGTCTCAACTGTGCCCTGGGCGCGAAGCAGCTGCGGCCGTATCTCCAGGAGCTGTCGGGCATCGCGGACGTGTTCGTGTCCGGCTACCCCAACGCGGGACTGCCCAACGCCTTCGGCGGCTATGACGAGGAGCCGCCGGAGACCGCGGGCATCCTCTCCCAGCTGATGGACACGCAGTCGCTCAATCTCGTTGGCGGCTGCTGTGGCACCACGCCCGCACACATCCGGGCCATCGCTGCTGCGGCGGCTGGCCGTCCTCCGAGAACGGTGCCACCGCTGCCACGCTATACCCGCCTGTCGGGCCTGGAGCCGCTGACGATCACCCCCGAGTCGTTGTTCGTGAATGTCGGCGAGCGCACCAACGTCACCGGTTCACGGCGTTTCGCCAAGCTCGTCACGGACGGCCGCTACGAGCAGGCCGTGGAGGTCGCCCGCCAGCAGGTGGACAGCGGCGCGCAGGTCATCGACATCAACATGGACGAGGCGCTACTCGACTCAGAGGCGGCCATGGCGCGCTACCTCAACCTCCTCGCCGCGGAGCCGGACATCAGCCGGGTACCGGTGATGATCGACTCCTCGAAGTGGTCGGTCATCGAGTCGGGCCTCAAGTGCGTCCAGGGCCGGCCCATCGTGAACTCCCTGTCGCTCAAGGAGGGCGAGACGGAGTTCCTGCGCCAGGCACGCCTGGCTCGCCGGTATGGCGCGGCGGTCGTGGTCATGGCATTCGACGAGGGCGGCCAGGCGGAGACGGTGGAGCAGCGGGTCGCCATCGCCCATCGGGTCCACACGCTGCTCACGGAGCAGGCGGGGTTCGAGGCCACGGACATCATCCTCGACCCCAACATCTTCGCCATCGGCACCGGCATCGAGGAGCACAACGGCTACGCGGTGTCCTACATCGAGGCCACGCGACGCATCAAGGCGGAGCTGCCGGGGTTGCTCATCAGCGGCGGTGTGTCCAATGTCTCGTTCTCGTTCCGGGGGAACGACCCTGTCCGGGAAGCCATCCACGCCGTGTTCCTCGTCAACGCCATCGCGGCGGGCATGGACATGGGCATCGTCAACGCGGGGGCGCTGCCGGTGGTGGACGACCTGGACGCGGGGCTGCGGGAGCGAGTCGAGGACCTGGTCCTGGACCGCCGACCCGATTCCACGGAGCGGATGCTGGAGGTCGCGGACACCATCCGGGACAAGGTCAGCGGCAGCGGCAGCGGACGCGACATGTCGTGGCGCGAAGGGACCGTGGACGAGCGGCTGCGGCACGCCCTGGTGGAGGGCATCGGCGATTTCGTGGTCGCGGACACGGAGGAGGCGCGCCTGCTGGCGCCCCGACCCATCCAGGTCATCGAGGGGCCCCTGATGGCGGGCATGAACGTGGTCGGCGACCTGTTCGGTGCCGGTCGGATGTTCCTGCCCCAGGTGGTCAAGAGTGCCCGGGTCATGAAGCAGGCCGTGGCGCACCTCATCCCGTACATCGAGGCGGAGCGCACGGCGCGCATGGCCGCCAACGGCGGTGCGGATCCGGAGTCCGCACGCCAGACCGCGGGCCGAATCGTGATGGCCACGGTCAAGGGCGATGTCCATGACATCGGCAAGAACATCGTCGGCGTCGTGCTGGGCTGTAACGACTATGAGGTCATCGACCTCGGCGTGATGGTGCCTTGGCCACGCATCCTGGAGACTGCCAACGAGGTCGGCGCCGACCTCATCGGACTGTCCGGGCTCATCACGCCCTCGCTGGAGGAGATGCGCATCGTGGCCACCGAGATGGAACGGGCCGGCTTCCAGCTGCCGCTGCTCATCGGAGGTGCCACCACATCGCGTGCCCACACCGCGGTGCGCATCGAGCCCGCCTATAGCGGCCCCGTGGTCCACGTCATCGACGCGTCGCGAGCGGTCGGCGTGGCCCGGGCGCTGCTGGACCCGGCGCAGCACGACGAGTTCGTGACGAGGACCCGCGAGGAGTACGTGACGGTCCGGGCCGCCCACGAGGGCCGTGACCGCAAGGAGGCGCGCCTGACGCTTGCCCAGGCGCGCGCGAATCGTCTGCGCATCGACTGGAGCGCACTGGCTGCGCCCGCGCCCAGCTTCCTGGGACCCCGCACCATCCTGGCCCAGCCGCTCGAGGAGCTCGTCGCGCGCATCGACTGGAGCCCCTTCTTCACCACCTGGGAGCTGGCCGGCCAATACCCCCGGATCCTGTCCGACCCCACGGTCGGCAGGGCGGCCACCGACCTGTTCCGGGATGCACAGCGGCTGCTGGAGCGCATCGTGCGCGACCGTTCACTGCAGGCCAATGGGGTCGTCGGGTTCTGGCCGGCTGCGTCGACGGCGGATGACGACATCGAGGTCTACACCGACGCCACCCGGAGCACGATCCGCAACCGGCTGCACACACTTCGCCAGCAGATGGACAAGACCAATGGGCGTCCGGACGTCGCGCTCGCCGACTACACCGCGCCCGTCGGATCCGGCGTCGCTGACCATATCGGCTTGTTCGCGGTCACCGCGGGTATCGGGCTCGAGGAGCTGCGTGCCGAGTTCATGGCGGACAACGACGACTATGGGTCGATCATGGCCGCGGCCCTCGCGGACCGGCTCGCAGAGGCGTTCGCGGAGCTGCTCCACGAGCGGGTGCGACGCGAACTCTGGGGCTATGCCCCGGCTGAGGTCCTGGACAACGACGCGCTCATCTCTGAGCGCTACCAGGGCATCCGGCCGGCGCCAGGCTATCCGTCGTGTCCCGATCATACGGAGAAGCGGACCATCTTCGAGCTGCTGGACGCGGAGCGAGCCGCCGGCATCAGGCTGACGGAGTCCATGGCCATGCTGCCCGGCGCGTCCGTCAGTGGCTACTACTTCTGGCACCCGGAGGCACGCTACTTCGGCCTCGGCCGCATCGATCGCGACCAGGTCGCGGACTACGCCCAACGCAAGGGTTGGATGGTGGACGAGACGGAACGCTGGCTGGCACCCAACCTCATGGGTGGGATCCTCGGCTGATGACCGAGCTCACGCGGCCAGGGGAGGAGTTAAACGCGGGGGAAAGCCCCAAGCAGCGTCTGGACCGCGAGCTCATGGAGCTGCTCAACGAGGTGCGCGTCGCCCTGCCGGGTGCCCAGGTGCTGTTCGCGTTCCTACTGGTGCTGCCCTTCCAGGCGGTCTTCGCGGAGCTGTCTGACATCCAGCGGGACCTGTACGCCGGGGCGCTACTGTCCAGCGCGGCCGCCATCGCGCTGCTCATCGCGCCCTCGTCGTATCACCGCATCAACTTTCGGCGACCCATGAAGGAAGGCATGATCCGATGGGCCAATGGCCTGCTCATCGCGGGCATGGCACTCATCGTGCTGGGCATCACGCTGGCCGTGGCGCTGGTCCTGGATATCGCCCTCGGCGATCTGCCGGCCATCATCCTGAGCGCCCTGACGGCGATCTGGTTCAGCTGGTTCTGGTTCGCGGTGCCGCTACTGCGCAGACGTACCTTCGAGCACCCTGACGCGCCCGGCTGAGGCGGGTCAGTCAGCTGGCAGGCAGATCCCGACGGGCTCACTGGAGCGGCCCTGTGCCTGGCGCCAGGTATTCGCCGTGCCGCCCGTGCCATCCCCGATGGACTCGTCGACGCAGTCGATGACCGTGCTGCGGGTCGCTCGCAGCCGGTTGATGCGCACCCCCTGCGTGGTGGGACCGAGGTGGATGCCGGTAACGCTCGACTCGGTGTCGGTGCCGACGATCCGGGCATCCTTCAGCTCATCCAGGAAGATGCCCTCACCGTAGGTCCGCTGCACCAGGGCGTTGAGGATGGAGACCTCGTTGGAACGGATGATACGGATGCCGTAGCGCCACGTCCGACGGACGACGCTGTCACCCCGGATGGAGACAGGTCCCTGGGCATCCGTGATGACGATGCCCGCCCACAGCACCGCGATGAGTTCCCGAGGGTCGGTCGGCACCCGGGTGAACACGTTGACGGTCCGCAGCCTGGCCGCGGCCACGCCATCGATGACGATGCCCACCGCCTCCGGGTCGAGCGTCGACCCGGGCAGCGCCTGGTCGCGGTGGGCGTGCAGGAAGCGCACGTCGCTGTGATCGATGCCCAGATCCGAGCCGCCCCGCGCGACGATGCCGCGCTCCAGGAAGTCCGTGACCTGGACCCCGCTGATAGTTCCCGTGGAGCGAGTGGCGTCGATACCCACGAGATAGCCGCACGTGGCGCCAGATCCGATGTTGTCACCCCGGATGGTCACGTCGGTCGCGTCACGGACCCGGATGGCCACCGGGGCCGGGGAACAGGCGCGAGTACCGGGGATGTGCAGCGAACCGATGGTCACGGGCCCGACGCTGCCCGTGGGTCGGATGGTGAAGCCGCGCATCTCGAAGCGGGTCACGTCGTGGATGTCCACGGCGGGTCGCTCGTCGGTCGCGGGTGGTGTCAGGATCGCCTGGAACGAGACCTCGGTGGCCAGGTACACGTCACTGCTGGTGCGTCCGATGCGCAGCGCCTCCGGGTAGCGGCCGGGGCAAACGGAGATACGGTCGCCGGCGCGGGCATCATCGAGCGCGTCCTGGATACGGGCATAGGTCCGTGCGGCGGCATCGCAGTCATCGGGCGCCGCGTGACCGTCGTCGTCCACCATGATCCAGGGTCGATCGCCACTGATGGGTCGTGTCGCGCTCGCGGGCAGCGGCAGGAGCGTCAGCGCCCCGGCCAGGCCGAGCAGGAGTAGCCGGCCCCAGGGTCGGGCCGAGGACGGCGTCGTGGGTCAGGCCTGGCTGGGAGCGCGAGCCCAGCGGCGGCCCTGCTGGAACAGCAGGACCTCCAGCAGCGCCACGTACAGGAAGAAGAGCGAGCCGACCATCACACCCCAATCCGTCAGCTTGTGCACGGTGTCCTGGGTGTTGGCGATCTGTGGATGTAGCTCATCGATGTCCGTGCGCACGATCGCCAGGGCCGTGTTGAAGGCTTCGACCTGGGTCTGCAGCTCGCCGATGCGAACACCGACCGACGCGATCCGTTCGCCGGTCGTCTGCTCGCTGGTCAGCAGGGAATTCAGGCCGCCGACGGCGTTGTCCGCGATGGTCAGGGTCTGGTCCAGTTGCTCGATGCCGTTGCTGACGGTGCCCGGCAGGGAGATGAACGGGATCGCCTGATCGAGCCGGGTCAGCACACTGCCCAGGGAGTTGAGCACCGTCGACTTGGTCACGCCATCATCCACGATGGCGACGATCTCATCGACCCGGTCCAGGACCTGAGCTTGATGACCCACGTGCCGACGGCGATCCCGAGACTGGCCACGATACCGGCCACGGCGACCCCCATCGGCAGCCAACCCAGGACACGCACGCTTTGACTCCACCCTGCGAGCGAGGAGCATACGGCAGCGCAGACGCAGTCGCGTGCGCGCCCCGATCGGCCTTGGCCTGGTCAGACCACCGGTTGGGACGGGACCTCGCTGACAGGCGCGGGCGCGTCGATCATGGGCAGCGCCGCCTCCACGGCAGCACCGACGGGCTCGATGAGCCACATGCCGTCACCCAGCTGCGCCGGGCGGGCCAGCAGGCTGCGTGCGAGGACCGATCCTGCCTCGCGATGGCCTTCCAGCAGGCTGCGAAGCTCGGCGGCGCGCTCGGCGCCGTCCTGGCGTGCGCCGACCACTGTGCGGAGTCGCGTCCAGCGCACCGAGCTCGCATCGGCATGCGCGAGACCGGTCCCGGCAGGATCCCACAGATATGCTCGGCCCCCGGTCATGCCGGCGCCGAAGTTCGGCCCGACGGTGCCCAGGATGACCACCACGCCACCCGTCATGTATTCGCAGCCATGGGCGCCGACACCCTCCACCACGGCCGAAGCGCCGCTGTTGCGGACGGCGAACCGGATGCCTGCGCGACCCACGAGGTGCAATCGACCACCGGTCGCGCCATAGAGACAGGCATTGCCCGCGATGGCGAGCTCGGCGGCGCGCTCCAGAAGCGCATCGTCCGGGCGGACGACGACCTTGCCGCCCGACAGGCCCTTGCCCACGAAGTCGTTGGCCTGGCCCACCAGCTCCAGGGACACATCCTGGTTGGCGAAGGCACCAAAGCTCTGGCCGGCGGCACCCGCCAGCCGCCACCGGATCGGCCGGCGGACACGGGCGCGTTCGATGAGTCCCGAGGTGTGCGCCCCGAAGGATCGTTCCGCGGTGGTGATGGTCGCCGCGATACCCAGGGGGTCGGGATCGTGGACACCCGTGGGGTGCTCGAGGTTCGTGACCTGCGGATCGCGACCCACGGCCGGCAGATGGATGTACGAGGCGGCCAGCCTGGCCTCGACCGGGGAGGCCGGCTCGCGCTCGACCTCCAGGCGCGCCCGCACTGGATCGGCACGCCGGTCGTTACTGGGCGTCCAGGCGGGGCCGCTCACGAGGCGATCAAGGTCGAAGGTACGCAGTCGGTCCGTGGCCGGGCGCAGCAAGGTTGCCTCGCCCACGATCTCCGCGAGGCTGCTCCGCCCGAGACGGGACAGCTCCGAGCGGACATCCTCCGCGATGGCCGTGAAGTAGCGCACCAC
>JBBQNA010000142.1:0-9217 GCA_038329515.1 Candidatus Limnocylindrales bacterium
GGAACGGCTCCGCACGACGATGCAGGACGAGACCAGATGACTGTCCCGAACGACATCCCCGATCCCATGACCGATCCGGTGACGGGTCCCGTGGTCGACCGGCTGGAGCGCTTCCTGGCGGCAAACACCGTCCAGTCGCCCGAGGGTCTCGCAGTGCTGGTCCGGGAACGACTCGCCCTGGAACCGCGGCCCTCACAGCCACGGCGACTGGCAGGGTTGGCGCGTCGGGATGCGGATGCCGCGTTCGGCCGCCGACCTGACAGCGCCCAGATGTGGCTGCGCGCGGCTGCGGTGATCGCCATCCTGGTGGTTGCTGGCGGTGTCGCAGGCATCGCCGGTGTCTGGTTGCTGGGTTCGATGACCGATCGCGTGGGAGGTCCTACCACCTCACCGACGATGCCGGCCGTGCCACCGAGTCCGAGCGTCAGCCCAGATCCGAGTCCGAGTCAGGTCGTCGTGGGCCCGTCGGAGACCCCCACCGCGGCCGCCGAGACGCCCGCTACCTCCATCGTCCGGACTACGACTCGCGGGGACGCGGCGCACGCCGACTGGGATCGGCCGCCACGCCGGACCATGCCGGACGCGACATACAGGGTGGTCGGCGTGGCCGCCGTGTCGTCTCCCGCGAGCACCGCCACGGCCCGCCCGCAGCCCACGCCCGAGCCGACGCCCGAGCCCACCATCGAGCCAAGCGCGGAGCCGACGCCCGAAACGACGCCCGAGCCCACGCCGGACGCGACCGCAGAGCCCAGCGCGGAGCCCACGCCCGAGCCGATGCCGGAGCCGACATCCGAGCCGACCGTCGCGCCCACGCCCGAGCCGACCGTCGCGCCCACGCCCGAGCCGACCGTCGCGCCCACGCCCGAGCCGACCGTCGCGCCCACGCCCGAGCCGACGCCGGACCCGACACCCGAGCCGACGCCGGACGCGACCGCAGAGCCGACGCCCAAGCCGACGCCGGACCCGACGCCCAAGCCAACGAAGCGCCCGCGGGCGACACCTGAACCCACACCCGCGCCGACCGCGCTCCCGGATCCGACCGCCAAGCCAGAGTCGACCGAGCCACCGTCGTCGAGCCCCGAACCCAGCTGAGCGACCGATCCGCCAGATCAGTGGACGACGTCGATGACCATGGCCGCGTTCGAGACAGGATCCGTGCCGGCGCGTGCCTGATCGGGTGGGACGACGTCGTGGGTTGCTGACCCTTCGCTGATCTTGCAGCGTGCAGGTAACGGCGTGCAGCCGCGCGTGCTTGGACGATCGCTCCCCTTTCCGGAATGGCCGAACGCGTCAACCGGATGCGCGGGGCCTCCGGGACGCAGGACGACCTTGGGCCGACAACCTTCCGGAACCACCGGAAGTCGTTCGATCTGGGACGTCCCCAACACTCAAACCTGCTGCCGATGTGTCGGATGATGGCCCTCCGGTTCGGTGAGTCCGGAGGATCGTCAACTGGGCCATGAGCCACAGTGAATCGACCATCGCCGCAGCACTATCTCGACGACGACGCACCGTGGCTGAAACTTGCTGGCACCACCGGCCCTCGATACAGGTGTAGGCCGGATCACCGGCGACTCTGCGTGGCACGACATGCCACACGATCAGGAGGGTGCGAGCCGTGCACCTGTCGAAGAAGCTGACCACGCTGGCCCTGCCGACCATGGTGGCCGCGCTGGCCCTCGTGTCCCCTGCGGCGGCCTCCGCGCACCACGCACATCCCACGTGGCACGCTGACCGCATCATCGGGACGCCCAAGGACGACATCATCAACGCCCGCAAGGGTGGCGACACGGTCTGGGGCCGCGGGGGCAATGACACGCTCAGCGGCAACCGCGGGCGCGACTGGCTCTTTGGGGAGTCTGGCAACGACACCCTGAATGGCAACCAGGGCAACGATCGCCTGTACGGCGGTATCGGTGACGACACCCTCAACGGCGGTGCCGACAACGACCAGCTCCGGGGCGGTCCCGGCATGGACACGCTGAATGGCATGTGGGGTCGTGACGAGCTGTGGGGCGGAGCCGATGCGGACACTCTCAACGGCGGGAACGGCAACGACGTCATCCATGCCAACGGTGACGGCGCTGTCGACACCATCGACTGTGGCGATGGCGCACACGACCTGGCGATCGTCGATCCGACCGATGTCGTGATCGGCGGTTGCGAGACGATCATCATCAAGGCGCCGGCTGTCTGAGAGCCCCGTCTCACATCTCGCTGGTGACGTCGGGTCACCTCGCGAACGTACCGACGCCGGAGGCCCCAGCCTCCGGCGTCGTCGTCTCCATCTTCAGGACCGGTGTGTATCAGGCTCCCGCGCTGGGTGCCGGTGAGCCGGTCGGCCCGGTGGGTGCCGCTTCACTCGGCAGCATCGGCCGGACGGCGAGGTTGGTACGCACGCCGTCTAGCGTGGTGTAGAGCAGGCCCGCGATACCGCCGCTCGGCACCTCGGTGACCTCGGCCACCTGCTCCGGCGTCAGCACAGCCACGGACGTGAAGTCGTGCACATCGACCACGAAATCGGTCGGCGCGACGTCCGTGAAGGGCCACGGAGCAGCGGGCTCGGTGTTGCCTTCGAAGTCGGGGTACAGCGTGGCGAGGTATCGGGTCGGCTGGTACTCGGTGGACGTGACGCCCATCTCCTCCAGCACAGGGCCGAAGTCGGACAGCCTCTGGGCAAGGTCGTTGAGCTTGGCCAGCTCTGCCTCGTCGCCGGTCGTTTCCGGGTTCATGACACCCAGGGCATACACCGACACCGTCG
Source organism: Candidatus Limnocylindrales bacterium (assembly GCA_038329515.1). GTDB lineage: Bacteria > Chloroflexota > Limnocylindria > Limnocylindrales > CSP1-4 > JAFMJV01. Next base: position 2,762 of record JBBQNA010000142.1, read on the forward strand.
TGCTGGTATCCCCGTCCTGGACACGGAATGTGGTCGTGGGCATGTCGCTCACGAACATGAAGTCATAGACCGGCTTCGCGTCGGCGGTGCCGCCGGGGCCCAGGGCATAGGCGATGAGCTCGTCGACCTGGGCCTGGCTCAGCTCGGCCTCGAGCAGGTTCGGCAGCTCGATGACCGGGCCCTGGAAGGTGACGTCGGTCGTGGGGGGTCGGTAGATGAGCGTGCCGTCCTCGTACAACGTAAAGGTCGGCATCGTGAGCAGGTTGTAGCTGACCGGCACGAAGCCGCAGCAGCTGCCCATCTGGAGCACGATGGCATCCGGGGTAGCGGCGGCATCGCTGGGCTGGGGCGACTGGGCGCCAACGGCTCCCGGCATCGCGACCAGTCCGATGCTCATGGCGAGGGCTGCAAGACGATGGGGACGGGCGGCGGTGTGTGTATCCATCCGCGGAGGACGTCGATGAACCACTTCCGGTTCCGGACGACCACCCGATCCCTTGGCTCGCGCTGCGAATGCCCCGACTGCACAGCCGGCGTCAGGGTCGTTGGTCGATCCGTCTGGAACGAGGCCCGAGGCGCTGATGGGCCTGCCGTCTTCGCCGAGCTTCCAGAGCTGGCCGACACCCTCGCCGCCTGTCGGCTGCTGGGCTGACACCACCGACGGCTCGATGCTCGCCGCTTGCGGCCGCGCTGGCGACGGGCACCGGTGACACCACTGGCCCAGCTGGTGGCCCAGCTTCAGGACGAGCAGCGCCGCCACCACAAGCCTCGCGAAGACGGACACCGGGATCCCATCGAGGAACTACTCGGTTAGGACGATGCGCCGGGATGCTCGTCGATCACGCGCGGTCGGCCGACCTTACTGTGGGGGCGGTCGGCGGACGATCGGGACGCGTCGCTGCCCGTTGCGCAGGTACTCGGTCAGCCGCTGGTAGGGCATCGGATGGGCCAGCAAATGGCCCTGGCCGAGGTTGGCACCCAGGCTCCGCAGCAGGTCCAGTTGGACCGTTTCCTCGATGCCCTCGGCGATGGTGTCCAGGCCCAGGGACCGGCCCAGCTCCACGATCGTCCGGACGAGGTTCGATTCTGCATCGCCAGTCCCCAGGGCAGCGACGAAAGACTGATCGATCTTGAGGAAGTCGACCGGGAAGCGGGACAGGTAGCTGAGCGACGAGTAGCCAGTGCCGAAGTCGTCGATGGCCAGGCGTACACCCATCGCGCGGAGGCGGATCATCATCCGGAGCCCGGAACGGACATCGCGAATGAGCACGCTTTCGGTCATCTCCAGGACCAGGCGCGCTGGTGGTAGTCCCGCGACTGCGAGGACCTCGGCGACGTGGGCCACGAAGTCGTCGTCGCCAAGCTGCCTGCCCGAGACATTGACGCTCACGCTCACGCCGCGGGCGTCGTCACCCAGCTCCATGAGTTGCCCGCAGGCGGTCTCCAGCACCCATCGACCGATGGCCACGATCGCGCCCGACTGCTCGGCGAGGGGCACGAACACCGCCGGTGCGATGGCGCCGCGGGTCGGATGGTCCCAGCGCAGGAGTGCCTCGAGCTTTTCCACGCGTCCGGTCCGCAGGTCGACGATGGGCTGATAGACCAGGTGCAGCTCGCCACGCGTCAGGGCACCGTCGAGGTCGGTGCGCATGGACAGCCGCTCGACGGCCTCTGCCGACATCTGGGCATCGAACATGGCCAGCCGACTGCCGCCCTCCGCCTTGGCCAGATACATCGCGATGTCCGCGTTGCTCAGCAGCTGATCGGCGGACTGCCCGACCTTCGAGATGGCCACGCCGACGCTCGCGCGGACGGTCACATCCTCCTCCAGCTGGCCATCCTCGTCGCCGCTCACCCGGACCGGAGCCCGGAGCGCAGCGAGGATCCGCTCCGCGACTTCCACGGGCGCGTTCCGGTCCGCAGCGTCCTCGATGAGCACCGCGAACTCATCGCCGCCCAGACGCGCCACGCTGTCCATCTCCCGAACGGCAGACCGGACCCGCTCCCCGACGGCTACCAGCAGCCGGTCGCCGATGGAGTGGCCGCGCACGTCGTTGACGGCCTTGAAGTCATCCAGGTCCAGGAACAGCACCGCGATGGGCTGGCCGTCGCGGCTCCGGGTCAGCGCGTGCTCGACGCGATCCACGAACAAGGCGCGATTCGCGAGGCCCGTCAGACTGTCGTGGAATGCTTGCCGGGTCAGCTGGTCCTCCAACTCCTTTCGATCGGTGACGTCGTGGGAGTTGATGACGATGCCGCCCACGGATGGATCGTCCAGGCGGTTCGTGGCGACCACCTCGATGACGCGCCAGCCGCCGTCCCGGTGCTGTAGTCGGAGTTCCGTCGTGGCCTGCTCTTGCGGGGCTCGCAACAGCTGGCCGAGCATCCATGCGACCCGCCCCTGGCTGTCCTCGTCGAGGATGTCCATCATGGAGCGCCCCACTCGCTCAGCCGCTGAGTAGCCCAGCATGCGTTCCACGGCCGGGCTGGCGTACGTGACCGTCCCCGTGGCATCAACGACCGCGATGATGTCGGCGGAGTTGTGAACCAGGGAGCGGAACCGCTCCTCGCTGCGCCCCAGGTCAGCTGCCAGCAGCGCCTGGGCGTACGTACGCTCCTGCAACTGACGGTTCTGCCACGCGAGGCGGCGCGCGGTGCCGGAGAAGCCGAGATACAGCAGGAGCAGCAGCCCAGCGCCCGCGATGCCCACGATGATGAGCACATCCCGGCGGGTCGCGTCCACCTGGGATTCGATATGTGCCGCGTTCTGGTACACCTCGTAGGCGCCGATGAGTTCCCCCGTGGCGGGATCCCGGAGTGGCAGGTAGACCTCCAGCACACGCGCCGTGAGGCCCTGCTCAAAGATGTTCTCGGCCGCGGCTGGTGCCGTCAGCTCGGTGGCGGTCTCGCCGTCGAGCGCCTCTTGCAGCTCCTCGCCGATGACGAACGATCGTCCCCGTAGCGCGGGCAGGTCGGAGAAGACGACTCTCCCGGCCGTGTCCCAGATCTTGATACGCAGAAGGTTGTGGGTGGTCAGCCGCTCGAGCCGTGCGTTGATGACGGCGGCTGCCGCAGTTGTTGGTGCGGTCATGGCAAGCGAGGTGAGCCCCTCGTCCACGTCGCCACGGACGATGGTCTCGACGCTCAGCACCGCGTCGTCGACGGCCGTGGCCGTGACGTGGCCTGCCACGGTATCGGCGACGGCGAGGGCCAGGCCCAGCACGAGGACGGCCGCCATGGCGACCACCGTGCCGCGCGGACCCGGCACCCGACGCCTGGCCCAGGCAGGAAGGGGTCGTCTCTGTGATGGGCGGTGCGGGATCGTTCGGGGCATCCTGTTACCTTCCGGTGCAGACCACGTCACGCTCGTCGACTGGCCCGGCCGTGACAACCCCGTCGCTGGTCCAAGCGTGGTCGCCGAAGGTACGGCCTGTCGGACTGCATGCGTTCGCCGCGGCCCGCGAGCGCCGACTCCGGCTAGGCTGGAGCGGGACACCCAGCAGCGAGTCAGGAGCCAGCACGCCCATGATGGACGATCACATCCGACAGGCCCTCGACCAGGGACACGTCATCGATATCACGACCACGGGCCGCACGAGTGGCGAGCCGCGTCGGATCGAGATCATGTTCCACAACTTCGACGGCCGGATCTACATCAGTGGCATGCCACGACCGGAGCCGCGAGCCTGGCTCGCGAACCTGCGGGTCGATCCGTCACTCACCTTCCATCTCAAGGGCGCTGTCCAGGCGGACCTGCCGGCGACGGCCCAGGTCATCGACGATGTCGCCGAGCGCGAGCGGGTGATGCCGCTGGTTGCGGCGGCATGGAACCGGACCGACATCGGCGACATGGTCGCCTGGAGCCCACTCATCGAGGTCACCATCCCGGGCTATGGAGTCGACGCGGCCGCCTGATTCAGGCGCGCTCCTTGAGCTTGTCCGGCCGTGATGTTGCCCGCTGCGATCTAGCGGGCGGCGAGCTCCTCGGCGAAGAAGATCATGTCCAGGTCACCCGGCGAACGGCCTGCCTGGGTCAGCAGCGCGGCGGCCTCGGCACGGTGCTGCGTGCCGTGGTTCACGACGTGCGCCAGCATCTGCCAGCAGGTGACGCCATCGTCAGTGCGCAGCAGCCAGGCGTCGTCCAGGGTCGCCAGCCACGCCTGGATCTGCTGCCACTCCTCGACCCAGGACGCACGCAGCACGTCTGGCGTCGGCAGCGGCTCTCGCTCCGGTCGGTGCACCTGGCCGTCTTCCTTGAGCCCGTGGTGCCAGCGCTGCATTGCGCCGAGCTGGTGGATCAGGATGCCCCCGAGGCCGCGCTCGTCGAAGACGCCGGTCGCAGACCATGTCTGCGCATCGATGGCGTCCAGCTGGTCAAGGACCTTGGTGGTCGCCCAGCGGTCGTACGCGAACAGGTAGCGGATGTCATCGATGGTCATGGGTGGCATTGTCCGCGGTCGTCGTGCGCGTGTATGTCAGGTATCGCGGGAGATCCCGAGGCGGTCGGCCCAAGCGGCCAGCTCCTGGCCGAAGGGGCCAGCTCCTGGCCGAACCACGCTGCGCCGGCAGAATGTGCTGGTATCGTCGGGCGTATGGGACTTGGCTTCGGACTCCTCAGCGCCCAGCTTCGGCCGGGCGAGACCGACTGGACGCGGACCTACGACGAGACCATCGGCCTTGCGATCGAGGCGGAACGCCTCGGCTTCACGTCCGTCTGGACGACCGAGCATCACTTCGTCGACGACGGTTACATGCCCTCGCTACTCGTCGTCAGTGCCGCCATCGCGCAGGCGACCTCGCGCATCCAGATCGGTACCGGCGTCATCCTCGCGCCGATGCATCATCCCGTGCGCCTGGCGGAGGACGCCGCGACGGTGCAGCTGATCAGTCACGGCCGGCTGGTGCTGGGACTCGGGCTGGGTTGGTCAGAGATCGAGTACGCCGGGCTGGGTGCCGATGCCCGCCGTCGCGGTGTGGCCATGGACGAGATCCTGCGCATCCTGCCCCAGGCCTGGAGCGGCCAGCCGTTCAGGCATGAGGGCGCCGTGTTCGACCTGCCGACCCTCGGCGTCCGGCCGACGCCGTCGACGCGCATCCCGGTGCTCATCGGTGGTGGTGCCGAGCCCGCCATCCGGCGCGCGGCCCGCCTCGCCGACGGTATCTTCGCCAACGCCTCGGGCGAGAAGTTCGTGCAGCAGGTGAGTTGGGTGCTGGACGAGTGCGAGCGCATCGGCCGCGACCCAGCCACCTTCCGGTTCATCCATTACTCCGTGCTGTTGCCCGGGCCGACTCGCGAGGCAGCCCTGGCCCGCTACAGCGACGGCGTCTGGGCCATGCAGTGGAAGTACTCCGACATGGAGGCGTCGGCGACCCGCCCTTTGCCGGCCGTGTCACCTCCCGCGTTCGATGGCGCAGAGGATGCGCTCGTGCGTGGCCGAGCGACCTACGCCGGCACCGCCGACGAGCTGGTCGAAGCGCTCCTGGACATCCGACAGCAGGCCGGTGTACCCGTCGAGTTCGTGGCCCGCAGTCACGTCCCGCTGCTCGGATACGGTGCCCAGCTGGACCTGATGCAGCAACTTGCCGAGGGCGTCGCGCCCCACGTCTAGAGGCCCCTGTCCTCCAGCTCCCACGCGTGGTCCGTGACGTGGTGCGCGGTCCGGCGGATGAGGAACTGGAGGGGCCGCGTGCGTGCCGGCCTGCCGTCCGTGTCGTAGGCCCGCATGGCATGCAGGTACGCCCACAGCTTCTCGATGGCTGCGTCTTCTGACGTCCCCCAGCGATCACGACCGGGCCAGTCCATGGCTCCCGCCACGACCCGGCGCTGCTTGCCGATCTCCAGGATCACCCGCAGGATGTGGGTCATGCCGGACAGCGTAGCCGCGGTGTGTCCTGTGATACTGGGTGGCCCAACAAGGAGATGGTCATGGACTTCAACAGCATCCTCATCGGCTCCGAGGACCCGACCCCGCTCATCGAGTACTACACCCGCCTCTTTGGCGAGCCGCAGATGGCAGACGGCACGTATGCCGGCTGGGCCATCGGCAACGGCTTCATCGGGGTCGGGCCGCATTCGGAGGTGACCGGCACGAGCCTCCAGCCCGGCCGGATCATCTGGAACATCGAGTCAGCGGACGTTCAGGCTGACTTCGAGCGACTCAAGGTCGCGGGCGGCATCGTGGTGGCGGAGCCCTACACGTTCGGCGATGACGGCACGACCCACATCGCGACATTCGCGGACCCCGATGGCAACTACTTCCAGCTCATGAGCCCGATGCAGCCGTAGGGCCCGTTGTGGTCGTGCACACAGAGCGGCCCGGGCCCCATAGCAGGTGGGACCCGGGCCGCTTGCGGGCAACCCGTACCTCCGTACCCTGCGGCGTCGGCGGGCGGGCGCCGCGCGGAATCGGTCACTCAGGCGCTCACCTTGTCCAGCAGCTGGAGGAGGTCGTGCGC
>JBBQNA010000143.1:0-9085 GCA_038329515.1 Candidatus Limnocylindrales bacterium
TCGCCGGCGCCGGCGTATGCGGCACCCAGCACCTGGCCAAAGCCGCCGTACACCGCCTGCTGCTCGTCCGCACTGAATGCCAGCTCGCTCATGATCCGTTCGACGTTGCCCCAGACGGCGGGGTCGCCAGCCTCGGACAACCGGACCTTGAGCACCACATGGGAGGGCCCGTCCAATTCCGGCAGGATGAGGATCGTGCCGTCCCCGCCGAACGCGTCGTTGGGGTCGGAGTCGGAGGACGGTCCCGAGCGCAGGCCCCCGGGCCATGCATCGCCGGCATCGGTGAAGTCGTAGCCGTCCCAGCCGTTCAGCGCGTCGGCCAGTGACTGGCCGTCCAACAGCGGCGCCGCGGCGGCTCCGGACGAAGGTTCAGGGTCAGCGGCCAGGATGCCCGTCGTCGTGACGCACAGCAGACCGATGACGAGAAGCAGCGCCAGCTTGCGCATCGTGCAGAACCTCCGGTGCCGATCAGGAACGTGGGCATGGTGCCACACCCGCAGGCGGCGCCCCGTATGGTCGTCGCGCTACCCAGCCGGATGCGGGATCCGTCGCACGGCGGCCCACACGGCCAGGCGCCGGTCGCCGGTCGTGACACTGGACAGGTCGGCCAGCATCGAATGGAGTCGTCGAGTGACGGCGGGCTGTGTCGCACCGGCAAGCGCGATCTCCTCGGTGGCGAGCTGCAGGTAGTCAGGCCACGACAGCCATCGGATGATGATGCGGGGCGTGCCGTCGTCGGTGGTGATCGGTGCGGGATACCCTCTCGCTGCGAGCCTTCTCAGCAACCCGTGGATACGGTCGATGGTCTGCACGGCGGTCGTGGGGTCGTTGATGGCGGGCGACAGGGCTCGGAGCGCGATATCGACGAGCTGCCGCAGGCCGAAGCCGACGTCTTGCCGGGCGGTCCGGTCCGGACCGATCGATACGGCCTTTGAGAGGCGGGCGGCATCGTCCGGGTCCCACGCGCCCCACAACCTGAACAATCGCTCGCCCTCGACGACCGCATCGCCGACCATCGGCACCAGCTCGGCGCGGCGGTCGCCGATCTGCACCAACTCCAGGAGCGCCGTCTCGTCCAGTCCGACCAGGTAACCGTCGCGTTTCGCACACAGGATGAGGTTCGGGTCGTCCGTCCGGTCCCAGCTATCGGCGACCACGTCGGGCTCGTCCGGCCCAGGTTCGTCGGGATGGACACGGTCGATGGTCCGTCGCGTCTCGGCCACGACACTGTCCATCACGGTCGTGGCGCGGACGCTGTGCGCCATGTGGTCGATGTAGTACACGAACGCACCCACGCTCGCCAGGAGCAGGATGAACGCCGCACTGATGGAGGCTCCGGGCACGAAGCCATGGACATCACCGACCGGGCTGCGGATCTCCCGAAGGACGAGGAGGGTGTACAGCAAGGTCGCCACGAAGAGCCCGAGGACCGATTGCACGCCGCGATCGCGGAGGTATGTCCGCATGACACGGGGGGACAGTTGGCTCGACGCCAGCTGCAGCACGAGCATGGTCACCGTGAACACCAGAGCCGTGAACGTGAGCATCGACTGCGCGATGGTGGACAGCACACTCCGTGCGCCCTCAGCCGTGCCGCCGAAGACCGCCCCGACTTCGGGTAGCAGCCTGTCGATCGACGTCATGACGACACTCAACGCGATCGCCCCAAAGGCGAAGATCGCGGGTATGAACCAGAGACTGGACCGGAGATACTCTCGGATCGCGGTGAGCATCAGCATGCTGTCACAGGCTCCCGAACTCGACCGCGCGCTCCCGGCGGCTACGCACCTTGACTCGGCACAACGTCACCCGAGTTTCCTCCGACTGTCCCCTGACATGCCGCCCGTAGCTGATCTCGCCTCAGGTCCCACGATCGGGACGATACTGTCTAGTCCCCAAACGATGGCACAGGACGCGCGGCAGCCTCCGCGTCGGTCCTGGCGATGCCGTTCCGCTCGATGTCCTGGATCAGCCAGTCCATCTCGGCGATCTCGCGTACCTGCGTGGCGGCGATCCCGTCAGCCAGAGCCCGGACGCGCACGTCCTGGAGGCCGGCTCGCTCGCTGGTGAGGATGGCGATCGAGTGATGCGGGATCATGCCCCGCATGTAGTTGACGTCATACACCAACGTCTGGGTCTGGGAGAAGAGGAACGCCGCGACACCGACCACGAGCGCTACCCCCACGATCGCGAGGTTCGATCGACGATCGGGCTGCATCCGCCACATCCACGCCATCATCACGATGGCCATGGCCGAGCCCATGAGGACGGCCATGTAGAGCCGTTCCTGGCTGAAGTGGATATGGGCGATGTCGATCACGTTCGCGTAGGTCAGGACGTACATGACGATCGTCGAGGACACGACCATGCCGGCGAAGCGGAGGTATGGATGACCGGCGTCCTCGTGGGCCCTGCCTGCGCTCGCCTGCGTCGTGGCAGTCGTCATCTCCATCCCTCCCTTGCCTTTGCCGCGGCTTCATGCCTCTTCCGCGGCTCCGAGGTTACCGTCGCCGAACGTCAGACAGGACGGCGAACCTGGTTCCGCTACGCTTCGGCGCGCGGCCGTCCAGCGGGTTGCGAACTGACAAGATGTTGCCCCACGCCGCCGACGTCCCCCGGGTCGATCACGTGGAGTGCCTCATCGGGATCCTGCGGACGGACCTGGGCCGGCGGGCCGTCGGGAATGTCCTGGCTGCTGGATACGGCATCGTCCGATGACCGCTGCTGGCCGGCCGCTGGTCCCGTCTCAGGCGTGGTGGCTGGGTCGTCCATGATCCCTCCGCGACGTGCGTCATCGAGCATCGAATGCTTCCTTGCAGGCCGTCCGATAGCCCCCCGCATCACCGGTCTTCCAATCGCTGTAGGCCCGCCCTGGGTCAAGCAGTCCCCGGGACAGGGCGACGCGTCCCACCTCAGCCTGATGTCCGGCGCACCACGACAGCTGGTCCGTCGACAGGTCCGGGCCACCGCAACCCAGGAGCACCATGGTCCCCATGAGCACCGTCACGCCGATGGCGAGGGGCCTGCGGCGGATGTTCGTGGGTCCCCTGTCCGGCATACATGGGTGCATCCATCGATGATCGCAGTGTCTGCATGTCGGCCGCGCCGGCGGATCGCTGATCCGTGTTGCGGCTGCATGCCGATCGGCGCGGCCCCGACGTGGCAGACCTGGACCTGTGCCGAACGTGGGGCGCTTCGCTGCGTTGGGGCGCAGTGGCCACCACCCCACGGCGCGAGACGTCGACGCGATCCTCGCGGCCGAATGGACACATGATCGCGATCGTTGACTCCGGGCCGTAGTACGCGGCCGTCGACGCCGACGACGGTGACCGCGAACGTTGCATCGAGGTCTCTGGGACGATTGGAGCTCGACCTGGTGGTGCCGGCACTCGTTGTCGCCGAGGTCACGCACCTCGTCAGTCGGGGACCGGGACCGGCCATCGAGGCAGCATCCCTCAGGGGACGTGCTTCGTTCGAGGTTGAGGCTCCACGACCAGACGATCGGCCGAGGATCGCCGAGTTCGTGCAGCGGTACGGCGACTTCCCGCTCGGCGGCACTTCGCGGCCGTGCAGTCTCGAGCCGATCAACCGTTCCTGCTGCTCCCAGAGTAGACGTCCAGCCGTTGCCGTGGCGGCGTTCGATCGCACGGGCTGGCGCGATCCGGGCGGTCGAGGTGCCTCATCTGACGGTATCGGCTGATCGGGTGCGCAACGTGGTCAGCGGTCATGGGCCGGCTGGCGGGACCCTGGGCATCAACTACCACCCGTGCTACCCCGCGGGCTGCGCCGAACCCGTGTCGTACACGGCGACCGCGATCAGTCAACCGCCAAGCCACGTAGGAGCTATTGCCAGATCCTGAGCCGAGCGTGGGGCGTCATCGACTCGAAGTCGCGGTCTGTGGTCAACATCACCAGGTCATGACGGGCGCACAGATGCGCCAGCAGGGCATCGATGGTGCCGACCTGGATGCCGCTTCGCCTGCAGGCGTTGCGGAGTTCGGCGGCGGCGATATGGTCCGAACGGTCGGGCACCAACAGGGGCAGCGCGGCGAATCGATCGACGATTGCGGCGCTCGCCTTTGGGCCGTTGAAGCCCTGGAGCAACTCCTGGAGCACCAGCCCGGTCGTGAACACGGATTCGCCATCGGCGAGCGCGTCACGGAGACGACCGACGGTTGGGTCCTCGGAGGGTGGATCCCGTCGGAGAGCGAGCGACCATACGCTCGTATCCACGAACAGGTTCACCCGCGGGACCGCTCCACCTTGTAGTCGTGATCCCGGTCCCAGTCCAGGGAGCCGAACAGTTCGAGGACGCGCGGCTGCTGCCGGCGCGCGATGTATTCCTCGAGCGCCCGCGTGACTGCGGCGGTCTTCGTCCGCTCACCACCGAGTTCCACGGCACGTTCCAGGAGTCGGGGGTCGATGTCGAGGTTCGTGGCCATGTGCGAAGTGTCGCACAACGCTACGCACAATACGGCGGTCCGGCCTGACCGGGTCGCGCCCCTCCGCACCGTCGTCCGGGATGGCTCGAGTCGTCGGGTGGGGTAACGGCATGAGCGCTGAGCGACCGATGTCACACGACCGTCATCGTCGTGTCACATCACGTGCATAGCGTCCGCCGTCCGCGATCCACTCGGTCGTGCGTACACACAGAGGTCGAACGATGCTGCCGCTCCTGAGCGTCGCATTCGTGGCGGGAGTGGTCACCGAGGACACCGACGACGATGGTCCGCAAGGGACCCTCGGGCCCGTCGAAGATGAACCCGGTCACAGTGCGGGCGCGCTGCGCAGGGGCCGATGGGCAGGACGATCCCCCATCGCAGACTGGAGTACGGCGGCGCACCGCCACGTCCCGATCACAGCCGCTGGCTTGTCCCATCCCGCTCGTGTCAAGGGTCTAGCCACCACTCCAGGGTCTAACCACGACGCCAGCGGACTCAAGAGAGTCACACGCATCGCCTCGGCGGCCGGCGCTGCTCCTGATGGGCACCGGCCTAGCGAATCCCCCGCCAGCGGCCCCGCAGCTCCTCGCGAGCACCGACCGCGCCACCCAGCGTCGAGGCTGCAGCAGTCAGGCCGAGGGCTAGCAGCGTCTGCCACGAGCTGCTCTTCAGGGTGTCGACCAACTGCGTCGGGTCCACATCCAGGCCGGCGACCGTGACCTTGCCGAACAGGTCCCCCATCGCTCCGACGATCGGGCCGAGTCCCAGCGCTGCGAGCAGCACGACCGTCCCCAGCCACAGGGTCCACACCAGGAACCCGTTGAGCATGCTCCGGCCGGGATCACCGAGGCCGGCGGACCAGGAGGAGATGAAGCCGCCGATGAAGAAGGCCACGAGAGCGATGGCGCTGGTCACGACGACCGCGAGCGAGCCGAGGTCCTGCTGCGTCGTACCCGGCGCGGCCTGCACCCCGATGGCGATGGCACCGAGACTGAGCAGGAAGAAGATACCCAGGGCGGTCAGGAGACCGGCCCAGATGGGTCCCCACTGCAGCGGCCGCAGGTCATTCGGGAGGGGGGCCGCGACGACGGCCACCTCGGCCGTCGGTGGCGGAATCACAGCGTCCGTCGGCAGAATCGGAGCAGGCTGGGTATGGGCCGGTTGCATGACTATCTCCTCGATATCCGGGGCTTGGGACCAGCGAGCTATGCGATCACACGCAGCACGATGATCACCAAGATCACGACGACGAGTAATCCGATGATTCCCATGTGTCCTCCCGGCTCGGGGACGGGATTCGACGACCGATGGGCCGCAGTACCCGATGCCGTGTCACGTTGACCCTGGAGACCTTATGAATGCGCCCGCGTTCGGGCCCGGGAGATGTCAGAAGTGATGCGATCTGGCGGCCGCCACCTGGTCGTGGCCCTTGATGTCTCCCTTCGTCCGCGCGGACAAGTCGTCTTCCTCGTCGTGGTCCTCGTCCGTGGGCTGCGCCGACCCGTGCGGCTGTTGAGACCGGTCTGACCAGTGCTACTATGGCGCCCTGGTCGTCCTGACGACCATCTGAGCGCGGAAGGCAGGGGCAACGTGGGCCAGGGGTCGTTCGCGGAGCGGGTCGCGATCGTGACAGGTGCCGGGCAGGGGATGGGAGAGGTCTTCGCCAAGGCCCTGGCCGGGGCGGGGGCGATCGTCGGCGTGGCCGAGATCGATCCGGAGACCGGTCGCCAGACGGTCGATGCGATCACGGCGGCCGGCGGACGAGCACATCCCTACGTCGTGGACGTGCGGGACAAGACTGCCATTGACGCCATGACCGCGGACCTGGTCGCCCGCTACGGACGCCTGGACATCCTCGTGAACAACGCCGGAGTGGCTGCCGGAGGGCCGTCAGAGGACGTGACCGAGGCGGACTGGGACCGGGTGTACGGGATCATGCTCAAGGGTATGTTCCTGTGCAGCCAATCCGCTGCACGCACCATGATCCCGCAGGGCCGGGGCGTCATCGTCAACATCTGCTCCATGGCGGGCATCGGCGGCTGGGCGAAGCGGGCGTTGTACACCCCCGCCAAGGCAGGGGCCATCTCGCTGACACAGGTCCTCGGCGTGGAGTGGGCACGCCACGGCATCCGCGTCGTGGGCATCAATCCCGGCCAGATCGAGACCCCCCTCAACGAATACGTGTTCAGCCGGGGCTTGGCGAGCCGGGAGCAGTTCACCAACCGTGCCCCGATGCGCCGGTTCGGCTCCCCAGAGGAGATCGCCGAGGCCGTGCTGTTCCTTGCAAGTGACGCGGCGAGCGGCATCACGGCGGAAGTCGTGACCATCGATGGCGGCTGGACGGCGTGGGGCGGCATCGAGGCCATCGACGCATGAGCGAACGAAGCTTGGTGGTTGCCCCCGGTTCTGGTATCCCGATCACGGCCCGCGGTCGGTCGATCGCCTATGGCCCGCCGCCGTGGCGGATGCATGGCCGCACCCTTGCTCTCCGCTACCTCCTGGCAGACCCCGACGAAGCGCGTCGACATGTACCCGCCGGACTGGAGATGTATCACGACCCCGTCGTGCGGGCGCGTTTCTGGGACATGCGCCACGACGCGCTGCGGAGCCTTGGGGACGACGGCGGGCCCGAGGTCTGGACGCCATTCCGGGAGGCGGTCATCGCGTTCCCGGTCCGGCGGGGCGATGTGGCCGGCGATTACCCCACCTATATGTATGCCGACGACTTCGCCTACACCGCGATGGGTCGCGAGGTCATGGGCTGGCCGGTCCGTGACGGCGACATCAGCGTCGAACCCGAGCCACCTGGTGGACCCATCGCGGGCACGACCCTCGCCGCGGGCCTCGTACGGGGGGGCGTCGAGCTGATGCACATCGACATGACCCTCACCGGCGACCACCGGGCCGACATCGACACGCAGCCGCCCCGTTGGCTGGCGACGAAGATCATCCCCCACGCCACCCGACCGGTCGCCGATGTGGCGCAGTTGCTCCAGACGGGTCCGGAGCGTATCCACAGCCGTACGATCTGGTCGGCCCAGGCGTCTCTGCAGTTGGGCGAGGGTGTCGGCGATGAGCTGCACCACCTCCGCCCGCGGCAGATCATCGCCGCGGAGTACTGGAACGAGGTCGACCTGACCATCGGCTGGGCGACCATCCTCGACGAGCTGGGAGACTCGCCATGGTGAGCGGACACGCCGACACCCCGCTGGTGCTACAGGTCACGGGTGCCCTGCGGGTCTTGTTGATCGGCGAGCCGTCGAGCGTGACCGACGCCACGGAGCGTGCGTTCCGGGATGCCGGCGGCCGGGTGAGCATCGCGGCCGAGCCCGGCTCGACGGTGGATGTGGGCCAGCTCGTCGGAGTCGCCGCCTCGTCGCTCGGTGGGCTCGATGCCGTCGTCCGCTGGACCCCCATCCCGCGATCGCGGCCGATCCTGACGGATAGCCCCGCGGCGGATGACTACCGGTTCGAGACTGACATCGACCTGATGCTCCTCGGCGCCCAGCGTGTGTCCCTGGCAGCGGCGCGGGTCCTCGCCCGCTCGGGCGGTGGCTCCATCGTGCTGGTGGGGCCGATCGACGCCAGCCATGCGTATCCCGGCAGATCCTCCGTCGCGGCGGCGATGGCGGGCATCATGGGCCTGGCGCGCGGTCTGGCCGTGGAGCTGGCTGGTGACCGCGTGCGCGCGAACGTGGTCCTCACGGGACCCCTGGCCTCAGCGGACGTGGGCGTCGAGGACGATCAGGCGGCGCGAACCCTGCTCCGGTCGCCGCGGCCGACCCTCGTCACGGCCGCGGAGGTCGCAGCGGCCATCTCGTTCGTGGCAGGCCGGTCCAGTGCCTTCATGACCGGCCAGTCGCTTCGGGTGGATGCCGGGTGGGCGTCCCTCAACCAGGCGCCCGACGGGATGCACTTCGTGTGATGGGCGTCGGAGCCCGGAGTTCCGGCGGCTGTGGTGGTTCCGGCTCGCCTCGCTCGAGGTAGCTTGCGACCTGGTCGGAGCGGCTGAGATGATGCTCGGCAAGGAGGTCCGCGGCTCGCGAGCGATCGCCGTTGGCGAGGGCAGCCACGATGGCGCGGTGTTGACGCAGCGAGCCCTGGTTGTAGGCCTGCACCCGATAGGCAGTGTGGGCAGCCTGTCGGGCGCGATGGATGATGGCGTGGGCCAGGGAGCGCAAGGGCTGATTGGGGCTGTCGGCCGAGAGCCGGACATGGAACTCGATGTCGATCTCGGCGGCGTCGTCCGGGCGACTCTCCGCGATGGCCGCGGCCTGCGCCTCGATGAGCGGCTGGAGATCCGCCGCCATGGCGCGGGCATCGCCCGTCCCACCACGGAGGGCCTGGGGCTCGATGGCGGCGCGCAGCTCGATGAGGTCGCGCAAGGCTGCCTGGTTACGGCGCAGCCAGTCGTCGATCAGCCGGCGGCTTTGCCACTCGTCCGTCGGATCCGCGACGAACGTGCCACGTCCGGCGCTTGCCTCCACATACCCAAGTGAGCCGAGGCTCCGGAGACTTTCGCGCAGCACGGTCCGAGACACACCCAGCTCATCGGCGAGGTCACGCTCAGACGGCAGTCGCTGGCCGGACTGGAAGTGACCGGCATCGATCCGCTGACGGATCTGGGCCGCCGCCGCATCAGC
>JBBQNA010000144.1:0-8973 GCA_038329515.1 Candidatus Limnocylindrales bacterium
CGGGCGACCCCATCGGCGTCCGTGACGCCCACCGCGAGGCGCATCACGCCCGCGGCCATCTCCTGGTGCACCAGGTGGCGCGGGCCCTCCAGCGCGATGAGCCCCTCGTCGGCAAGGACCCACGCGGCGCCCAGCGCCGGATGGCCTGCGAAGGGCAGCTCCATCCCGGGTGTGAAGATGCGCAGCCGATGGCTCGCGCCGGCCGCAGCACCACTGGGTGTCGGTGGCAGCACGAACGCCGTCTCTGACAGGTTCATCTCGCGCGCCAGCGCCTGCATCTCGGTGTCCGTCAGCCCGTCCGCATCGACGAAGACCGCCAGCGGGTTGCCGCACAACGGCTGGTCGGTGAATACATCCACCTGGCGGAAGCGGAACCGTCTCGTCACCCGACGAGTGTAGGGCGTCGTACGATCAGGGGACCATGCAGCAGCATTTCGACCTGGTCGTGGAGGGTGGCACCGTCGTCACGCCCGCCGGCAGCAGCAACCGGGACATCGCCATCCGCGACGGGATGTTCGCGGCCATCGCCGGGGCCGGCGGATTCGCGGGCTCGGTCGCCGCGTCGCGCCTGGACGCGCGTGGGCTTCGTGTCATGACGGGGGTCATCGACGGCCACGTCCACTTCCGCGAGCCCGGCTTCCCCGCCAAGGAGGACTTCGAGAGCGGATCACGGGCGGCCATCGCGGGCGGCGTGACCACGGTGCTGGACATGCCCAACACGGACCCGCCGACCGATTCCGTCGCGCGGGCCAGGGACAAACTGGAGCGTGCGCGCGGCGCATGGTGCGACGTGGGCCTGTTCGGGCTGGTGGTCGACAGCTCCATCGACCAGCTGGAGTCCATGGCCAGTGCCGGTCTCGTGATCGGTTTCAAGGCGTTCCTGGGCCCCACCACGGGCGGCTTGCCAGCGCCGTCCGATGCCACCCTCCGACAGGCCATGACCATCATCCGGTCGCTGGGCATGCGTCTCGCGGTGCACGCGGAGGACGAGGCTATCGTGGCCGCTGCCATCGCGCAGCTCCGCAGTACAGGGCGCGTCGACGGCATGGTCCACCCGGAGGGTCGCCCGGTGGTGGCGGAGGTCGTGGCCATCGACCGGATCGGGTCCCTGGCGCTCGAGAGCGGCTGTCCGGTGCATATCGTCCACCTGTCCTCGCGCGACGGCCTGGCGGCCATCGGCCGCTGGCGCGCCCGGGGCGCCGACATGACCTGCGAGGTGAGCGCCAATCACCTGTTCCTGGGGGCGGAGGACATGGACGCCATCGGACCACGCATGAAGATGAACCCACCGGTTCGGCCGCGGGCGGGCGGCCACGGCGAGGCCCTGCTCGATGGGCTGGCGAGTGGGCTGGTGGACATGGTCGCCTCCGACCACGCGCCACACACGTCCGCGGAGAAGCTGGGCGGTGACATCTCGACGGCGCATGCCGGTGCGGTCGGCGTGGAGACGAGCGTGGCCGTGACGCTCACCCGCGCCGTCGCAGCCGGGCGACTGACCCTGGAGCGGTTCTCGGACGTGATGTCGGCGGCTCCAGCACGCGTCTGGAGTCTGCGCGGCAAGGGCCGTCTGGACGTGGGCGCGGATGCCGACCTGACGCTGCTGGACCTATCGCGGGAGTGGATAGTGGACGAGGCGCGCCTGCATGGCCGCAGCAGCCTCAGCCCGTTTCGGGGTGTGCGGCTATCGGCGCTGCCGGTGGCCACGGTCGTGCGCGGTCATGTCGTGATGCGCGACGGCGACTCGGTGGGTGACCCGATGGGTCGCCCCGTGCAGCGCTGACGCTCGGCCCGCGCGGCCCGCTCGGCCCGCTCGGCCCTCAGGCCGGCTCGAGTCCCTGTTCGGTACCGATGAGGCGACCCTCCGCGGCGAGCGCCCGATAGCGCGCGATGGTTGCCGCCACGCCCTCCGCGAACGGCGTCAGGGGCACCTCGCCCAGCGGCGCCAGCCCGCTCGCGTCGATGTCGTCGGGGAAGGGGAGCGGCTGCTCGGCGTAGGTGATCATGCCCGTCACCTCCGGCACATGCTGCTCGATGAGCGACACGACCTCGCTCATGTGGGCGGCGGTGCCGCCCATGTTCGCCGTGTATGCACCGCCCAGCCCCGCGCGGCTGGCCGCGATGAAGGTGCCCGCAACGTCGGGTGCGTACTGGTAGAGCGTCCTGCCGCCATACGAGATGTGATAGCCCCGGCCGAGCACTGCGGCCACCATCGCCTTGGTCGGGGTGCTGGTCATGCCCTGGTCGCGACCAGGTCCGTACACGGTCATGGGGCGGATGCCGAAGCTGGCCACGCCATGGTCCTGCCAGTACACCCGCGCGGTGCCCTCGTTGGCGAGCTTGTACACGCCGTACAGGTTGGCCGGATGGGCGACCGCGTCCGCCATCAGCCGATGTGACCCGGCGTCCGCGTCCGCGGCATCGAACATCCCGACCGAGCCGGCATAGATCACGGGTGCCATCCGGTCTCGGCGCTGGCGGACCTGCTCGAACACCACGACCGTGCCCACCACGTTGACCTGGGCGCCGAGCACCGGATCGGCACGACAGAAGGGCACCTGCAGGGCCGCGAGGTGGATGACGTTCGTGATGCCCTGCTCGTCGAGCGCCCTGCCAAGTGCGTCCCCGTCCGTGATGTCACCCTCGATGAGCGTCACGGCCGCCAACTCATCGGCAGTCAGCAGGGTCCGCAGCCGCCGGGGGTCACCGGAGCGGTCGAACGCCACCACGGGTGTCCCGTCGCGCACGAGCTGGTGGACCACCCACGCCCCGATGCAGCCCATCGCGCCCGTGACCAGGAACCGTTCGCCAGCTGACACTGCATCCCTCCAGGGTTGGTCTTGCCGCGCGTCGCTCAGCGCGCTGCGTCCTCGATCCAGAACGTGCCGTCCGGGTAGCGGAACCTGTCCATCGACTCGGGCAGCAGCTGGGTATAGCCAGGCATCCGGGGCATCACGTATCGTGCCCGGGAGACCCGCGCCGGCTCCAGGAACTGCTCATGGAGGTGGTCGACCCATTCCACCACACGTCCGTCCATGGTGCCGCTGACGCACACGAAGTCGATGGCCGCCAGGTGGACCACCAGCTCGCACAGCCCCACACCACCGGCATGGGGGCAGACGGGCACGCCGAAGCGGGCAGCCAGCAGCTGCACTGCCAGCACCTCGTTGACGCTCGCCAGGCGGCAGGCGTCGATCTGGGCGTAGCTGACGGCGTTCGCCTGGAACAGCTGCTTGAACATGACCCGGTTGTGGACATGTTCGCCGGTGGCCACCTTGATGGGCGTGATCGCCCGGGCGATGGCGGCGTGGCCCAGGATGTCATCGGGGCTGGTGGGTTCCTCGATCCACATCGGGCGGACCTCTGCCAGACCGTGCATCCACTCGATGGCTTCGGGGACGCTCCAGACCTGGTTGGCATCCACCATCAGCTGTCGGTCGGGGCCGATGACCTCGCGCGCGATGCGTGTCCGCCGGAGATCGTCCTCGAGGCTCCGCCCCACCTTCAGCTTGAAATGTGTGAAGCCATCCGCCAGGGCTTCCTGGCACAGACGCCGCACCTTGTCGTCGTCATAGCCCAGCCAACCCGCGGACGTGGTGTAGGCGGGATAGCCGCTGGCCTCGAGCTGGGCGATCCGTTCGGCCTTCCCGGGTTCCGCAGCGCGCAGGATGTCGAGCGCCTGGTCGGGGGTCAGTGCATCGGTGAGGTAGCGGAAGTCGACGAGGCCGACCAGCTCCTCGGGCGTCATGCCCGCGACCAATCGCCAGACCGGGAGGCCACGGACCTTGCCGAACAGGTCCCAGACCGCGTTCAGGACGGCCGCGGTGGCCAGGTGGATGACGCCCTTTTCCGGGCCCAGCCAGCGCAGGTGGCTGATGCCGATGAGCGACCGGGAGAAAGCGCCCATGTCCGCGAACGCGTCTTCCAGCACCAGGCCTTCGAGATGCATGCCCAGGGTGCGGATGGCGGCAACGCAGATGTCCGTGCCCTCGCCGATGGTGAACGCGAAGCCGTGGCCGTCCAACGCAGGGTCGCCGGTGTGCAGGATCAGGTATGCGGCGGAGTAGTCCGGGTCCGGGCTCATGGCATCCGACCCATCGTGTGCGCGCGCGGTCGGGAATCGCACGTCGAAGGCCTCGATGCGCGTGATGGTCAGTGAACCAGCCAACGGGGTCTCCTTCAGCCTTTCAGGGCGCCGACCAGCAGGCCGCGCGAGGTCTAGCGCTCCAGGACGATGGCCATGATCACGACCGGGATGATCATCAGGAACCTTTCATCGGACGTATGACCTGACAGACTGGCGATCGCTCACCGCGATGGCACTGGAGCCGTCGGGTGTCTCGGCCGCCAGGATGGGACACCCACGGTCACAACGGCACCATACCCCGGCCGAACATCCGATGTCTATACCCATTCGCACGAACATGGCTCTCCGGTATCATCGGATGTCTGATCCATCGCATCGGAGGATGTCCCTTGGCCGCGCCAATGACCGAGGCCGCTATCGAGCGCATCCGGGAGCTCATCGGGACGGGCGGATTGCCGCCTGGCGCGCGCTTGCCGGCGGAAGCCGAGTTGGCCGGTCAGCTGGGAGCGTCACGCAATACGGTCCGCGAGGCGGTCCGGGCGTTGGTCACGGCACGCGTCCTGGATGTCCGCCGGGGTGACGGGACCTACGTCACCAGCCTGCGTCCGGAGCTGCTGCTGGAGGGCATCGCATTCGCCGCGGACATGCTCCAGCCGGATTTCTCGTTGGAGCTCATCGGGGTTCGCCGCATCCTGGAGCCAGCCGCTACTGCACTCGCCGCACGCCACGCGGACGAGGATGCGCTCGCGGAGCTCGCGGAGTGCCTCCAGCGGATGCGCGACGCTGGATCGCAGGACGTCCTCGTCCAACACGACGCGGACTTTCACGCACGCGTCGCGAGCGCGTCGGGCAATGCGACGCTCGCCTCGATGCTCGCAGGCGTCTCCGGCCGGACCCAGCGGGCGCGCATCTGGCGGGGCATCGTGGACACCGACGCTATCGGCCGGACCATCGCCCAGCACGAGGATATCCTCCGGGCCCTGGAGGCACGTGACCCGACGCTGGCAGAGGCGACAGCACTGGTCCATGTCTCGACCACGGAGGCATGGCTGCGCCAGATCATCGCCGCGGGCGCGGTCGGTGTCGATACCGACCCGCGACACCCGCGTCGGCCCCGAAGCCGGACCACCGGCTGAGGGGATCCCCGGCATCCGTCACACGATGGTGCAACATCCGGGACTACAGCATCTGCCACGACCTGCGAGAGGTCTTCCACGTCGACTGAGGAGTCGCTGGCGGCAACGCCCGCGACTCCGCCCGGACCTCGGCGCTAGGACTCGGTGATGGTGATGCTCTTGATGCTCACCGGCGCATCCGGTCGATCCTGGCGGTCCTTCTTCGCGGTCGCGATGGCGTCCACGATGTCCTCACCGGCAGTCAGCTTGCCGAAGATGGTGTAGCTGGGCGGCAGGCCGTAGTCGGCGTGCATCACGAAGAACTGGCTGCCGTTGGTGTTCGGCCCGGCATTGGCCATGGCCAGGGTGCCTCGGCTGTACTTGCGCTTGACCGGCTCATCCGCGAACTTGTAGCCCGGGCCGCCACTGCCGGTCCCGGTCGGGTCGCCGCCCTGGATCATGAAGCCCTCGATGACGCGATGGAAGATGACGCCTGCATAGAAGCCCTCGCGAGCCAGGAACACGAAGTTGTTGACCGTCTTCGGGGCATCGCCCGGGTAGAGCTCGGCGGTCAGGGTGCCAGCGGTGGTCTCGATGACGGCGGTATAGCTCTTGGCGGGATCGATGGTCAGCGCCGGCGCGCTCGGATACTGCTTGGACACGGCATCTCCTTGGGATGTGGGCGTGGCTGCGGGGCGCCTCGGTCGCCACCGTCGCCACGGGACGTCCGGAGCGTACCAGCCATGCCGCACCGCGGCCGTTCAGGACTAGAATCACGCCGCCTGAAGCACGTTCCCGATCTGGAGGATCCCCCGTTGGCCACCGCCACCGTCACCACGCCCCATCCGATCTATCTGGCTGGTCGCTGGGTGGAGTCGCCAGACGTCCTCGTGGTTGCCGACCCGGCACATCCCGAGACTCCGGCCGGCGCGACCTACACCGCCACGGAGGCACAGTACGAGGAGGCCGTCGCGGCTGCCGTCACCGGCTTCGAGCTGACGCGCCGGATGTCGTCCATGGAGAGATCGCGCGCCCTGCACCACATCTCGGACGGCATCCGGGCGCGTCGCGAGGAGCTGGCGCGGGTCATCGCTCGTGAATCGGGCAAGCCCATCCGCGACGCCCTGGGCGAGGTGGACCGCGCGATCCTGACCTTCCGGCTGGGCGCCGAGGAGGCCGAGCGCATCACGGGCGAGACCATCCCGCTCGACCTGAACGCGGCCAGCCGTGGACGCGTGGGTATCACCCGCCGCTTCCCCATCGGACCCGTGGCGGCCATCAGCCCCTTCAACTTCCCGCTCAACCTGGCGGCCCACAAGATCGCGCCAGCTATCGCTGCGGGTTGCTCCATCGTGCTCAAGCCACCGTCCCGGGACCCGCTCACGATGCTCACGGTGGCGGAGATCATCGATGAGGCAGGGCTGCCGCCGGGCGCCGTGTCCATCCTGCCCATGGACCGCACCCTTGGCGATCGCCTGGTGGAGGACGAGCGCTTCAAGCTGCTGTCCTTCACCGGATCACCAAGCGTGGGCTGGTCGATGAAGGCACGCGCGGGCAAGAAGAAGGTGGTTCTGGAGCTGGGCGGCAACGCCGGCGCCATCGTGGATGCCAGCGCGGACCTCGATTGGGCGCTCAAGCGGACGCTCATGGGCGCCTTCAGCTACTCCGGTCAGGTCTGCGTCAGCGTCCAGCGCCTGTTCGTCCACGAGTCGGTCTGGTCCTCATTCATGGATCGTTTCGTGGATGGCGCTGCTGCGCTGACCATTGGTGACCCGATGGATCCCGAGACGCAGCTGGGACCCATGGTCGACGCGGAGTCGGCGCAGCGGACCCAGCGTTGGGTGGACGAGGCGATCGCCGCGGGCGGTCGAGCCCTCGCTGGCGGTCGCGCCGACGGCCAGTCGTTCCCGGCGACGGTGCTCGTGGACGTGCCGCGCGACGCCAAGGTGTGCTCCATGGAGGCCTTCGCGCCGCTCGTGGTCGCCTTCCCGTTCAGTGACTTCGATGCTGTCATCACGGCCGTCAACGACAGCGACTTCGGGCTCCAGGCGGGCGTATTCACGAACGACCTGGGCCACGCCTGGCGTGCCTTCGAGGAGTTGGAGGTCGGTGGCGTGATCATCAACGACGTGCCCACGTATCGCATCGACAACATGCCCTATGGCGGCGTCAAGGACTCCGGCTTGGGTCGCGAAGGTCTTCGCTGGTCCATCGAGGACATGACCGAGATCAAGATCATGGTCATGGCCCAGCCGGCCTGACTGCCTCGAGGTCCAGCTCGAGCGGGATCGTCTTCGGGGTGGGGACCCGGCCGGCGGGCCGGTCCCTCAGGGGACCAGGTGGACCGGGTTGCCGCGGATGGCGACCTGCCATGTGGTCGTGTCGTTGCCGCCGTTGACCTCGTACTCGATCTTCCACCAAGCCTCTTCGGACTCACCTGGCGGCGTCAGGCCAGTCGTGCCGTAATTCGTCGGGAGCGGGATGAGGATGGTGATCTGCTGGTTGTCGTACAGGCTGCCGCCCGAGTTAGCCGTCTGGATGACGTTCACGTTATTGCCGCTTCGGCCGTTCGTGGCGCTGTAGCTGAAGGTGGCGTAGTTGTAGGCGTTGCCGTTGGGGCTGAGGATGCGCAGGTAGGCATTGCCGGACACGTCGCCCGGGTCATGCAGCGTGATCTGCATCGTCTTGCCTGCGTGCTGAGCCTCGATCTGGGCGAGGTAGAAGGTCTGACGACCGGCGGTCAGGTTGCTGTAGGCGACCATCCGTCCCTCGCCGTAGATCTTGGCCTGACCCGAAGCGTTGACCCAGACCGACCAGCCGTTCTCGGCATTGGTGCTCAGGTTGCCGGCGGAGTTGGTGGTCACATTGAGGCGATAGACCCCTGCGCCGAGCCCGCTGGCGAGCGGATACCAGTCGTTGTGGTATGCCAGCCCGGAGCAGTCAGGCTTGCCGGTGCGGGCGCTGCCGATGCCGAATGCCATGGTCTGGTCCACGCCATTCTGGTTGGCGAAGGTGTTGCCGGAGGTGGCCACCAGGGTGTCATCTTCGTGGATGAGGGCCGTGCCATTGGTGTCGTAGAGATTGAACACGGTCGTCACGGGATTCGCCGGACCGCCGATCCAGTGGTCGCCGGCGCCCAGCCAGCCGCCAGCGCCAGGCGACGTGTTGTTGTCCGTCTCGCAGAACGGGGCGTCGTAGATGTCGACCCGGCCATTCCCGCCAACGATCTTGACCTCGTAGCTGTGGCCTTCTGGATCGAAGTCCGGATTGGCGGTCGTGCCGCCATTGTTGGCCGGGCTGAACTGATCGCCATTGCCGCGCTGGCCGCCCTTCGTGATGATTGCACCCCAGAAGCCGCGGCTGGGCAGGAGGGTGCCCGATGGCGCGTTGATGGTCTGGGTCGTCAGGATGGGCGGATTGGCCGTCGTGGTCGTGGTGGTGTACGAGGCGCGGACGTTCAGGGTATCGACCTGGGCCGCCTTCGTCGAGCCGCACGAGCCGGGTCGGATCCATGTCAGCCGCACCCGAAGATTGCCCATTTCTGCGCGGGTGAAACTGCGGCCCCAGGCGCCCGTGCTGGTGGCACTGCCCAGGGTCAGGGTCTGCTCCGAGTCGGTCAGGGCGGGCGTGAATGCGACGGGCGTCGTCCAGTTGGAGCCATTGTTCCAGGACAGCTCAGCGCGCAGCTCGCAGCCGTTCGCCGACCCGCTCGAGGTATTGAACCTGGCCGTGACGCGCAGTTCCAGGCCATTGATGGCCAGCGTCTGGCCGGTA
>JBBQNA010000145.1:0-8911 GCA_038329515.1 Candidatus Limnocylindrales bacterium
GTGGGCCCGGTATGGCCGTGGGCCCGGTATGGCCGTGGGCACGGTATGGCCGTGGGCACGGTATGGCTGAGGGCTCCGTATGGCTGCGGGCTCCGTATGGCTGCGGGCTTGGCACAGGCCCCGACAGGCGTGGTCGTTCACGTCCGATGTGCACCCGAGACCACATGGGCACGCATCGGCACCTGGAACAGGATGTTCCACACAACTGGTATGCATCGCTGACCGTCAGGATCGGTCTCGGGACCGCGATAGTCGATCCCGCACGAGTGGTCTGCGGGATCGACGTGGATAGGCGGGTCGCCACGACCGGGACGTCGCGGGTGCACATCGGGCGTGCGCTCGGACCCGTGCGGGACCCGATGGCATGCTCTCGGGACGATCGCGGGACGATCGCGGGGATGGGTGATCCGGGCGCCCCGGCGTCCGCCCTGGACTACACACCGATCAGGCCATCGGCCCATGCAGGCGGGTCGGCGGCAGGTAGATGCGGAAGTCGGAGCGCCGCTCGAGGAGCACCGAGTGCGGCTCCTGGTCGGGCCACACCAGGCCCAGCCGCTCTAGCGCGTCGTAGCGCGCCCGGGTCGCCCCGCCACGCGTCGGGTGCATCGGTGGATGCCACACGTGATAGCCGGCTGTCGCGGAATCGAGTCGGCGATAGTAGCCCACCATCGGATGAGTCAGCACCAGCGCAGCCTCGAGCTCGCTGCCAAAGCCGTCCAGACGACCCATTGGCACGCCCGTGCCCTCCAGCTCGACGTCGTAGCCGCCCCACTCGCCCACCGCGCGGGATCGCCACGACCGACCGGCGTCGCCATCCCAGGTGGCATCGATGGTCGCGGGTGCCAGCGTCCAGGGCATCTTCCACAGGAGCCGTGGCACCCCCACGATGGGCGACGAGAGCGTGCTCCCGAAGAACCACACGGCCCGCAGGTCACCGGCGCGGACGTACCCCCGGTAGTTGGTCTGGATCATGCCCAGCCGAACGAAGGGCGCCAGCCGGAACCGGAAGTCGACGTCCCGGAACGTGACCGCCGAGACCAGCGCCCGCTGTCGGCCATCCGCGAGGGTGCACAGATCCGGCGTGAGCCAGGACGGCAGATGAGCCGCGAGCGCCGCCGGTTCGATGTCGAACGACACGATCGCGATGTCCTCCAGCGTGGTCAGGGCCGCCAGCGGACCCATCGGTGGTGCCGAACGTTCCAGCGCCCTGGCATCGGATCCGGTCACCGGAGCGCGTCCCGAGCGGCTGCCTCGAAGTTCGTCCACACGAATGTGTACCCAGCTGCCTCGATGAGCGCCGGCGACACCCGCCGACTGCCCAGCACCAGGTCCGCCTGGCCGCCCAACACCAGCTGCAGCAGCTTCGCCGGCGTCCACACGAAGCTCGGCCGATGAAGGATCCTGCCCAGGGCCCGGGCGACATCGACCTGCTGCAGGGCACCCGGCGATGCGATGTTCACGGGCCCCGACAACGACGCCGACCCGAGCAGCAGGCGCAGGGCGCCGACCGCATCTTCCAAGTGCACCCAGCTGAACCACTGCTCACCAGCGCCGATACGACCGCCGATGCCGAGTCGCACCGGCCGCGTGAGACGGTCCACGACCGGGGCCCTCGCGCCGATGACCGCGGTCATGCGGCCGTGGACCACTCGGACGCCCAGCGGCTCCGCCCTGGATGCCTCGGCCTCCCAATCGCGGCACAGTCGACCCAGGAACGTGTCCGCGGACGGCGTGTCTTCGGTTGCCGGCTGTGCATCAGCGCCAACGTAGCCGTCGGTGCCGGACGCGGCGAGGAACACCCCGGGGCGACTCCCCGACTCAAGGGACCCCAACGCATCGACCAGTGCAGCGCGCGGCTCCAAGCGGCTGGTGCGCAGGGTCCTGCGAGTCGCGGCTGTCCAGGGCCACGTGCCGACGCTGGCGCCACACAGGTCGATGAGCGCATCCGCACCGGCCAGCTCTGCCACCCACCCTGGCGCCGGTGTCAGCCCGTCCCACTCGACCTGCCGGATGTCGCTGGCGCTCCGGAGCGCGGGCCGCCGCGTCAGGGTCACGACCTCCCAACCGTCCGCCGCCAGCGAGGCACCGAGCGCCCGGCCCAGCAACCCCGTGCCGCCCGCGATGACTGCCTTCATGGCAGCGCTCCCTTCCGTGTCCAGGTCGATGCCGTCAGCGCGAGGGCCGTGACCGCCGGCGCGCTGAGGACGCCATGCGTCCGAACCATGACATCGATGTCCAGCATCCTCGACTGGAAGGCTACGGACGTGGGCAACAGGATGGCCAGCGCCGCGCCCATCCAATGCGGCGGCAGCGCTGCGACGCCCGGTCGGATACTGATTACCATATCGTAGCAAGTATCGACAACTACTCGCTACTGTCCAGTATCGTGTTTCGGGAGCGCAAGAACGTGTTGGGAGACGATCCCCAGCTCGACCATGCCGAAGCGATCAGACGTGACTTTGCCCGCGCCTGGGGCGGCATCGGCGCCGCATGGGGGGTGGCACCATCGACGGCCGCCGTCCAGGGATACCTGCTGCTCCACGGTGGCCCACTGACCAGCTCCGAGATCCAGGCCGCGCTGGGCCTCAGCCATCGAGCGACCCGGACCGCCATCGCCGACTGTGAGACCTGGGGCATCATCGAACGAGCTCCCCTGCTCAGGCGGGGCGGCAGCCGTGGTCCGGCGGGCACCGCATGGGTCCCCGTGGGTGACCACTGGGAGTGGTTCCGGCGTGTCGTCGTGTCGCGCCTGGAGCGCGAGACCGACCCCATCCTGCCCCTCCTGGATGCGTGTCTTGCGGAGGCCCAGGGTGCACCCGATGAGCCCGGGATCCCCCAGCTCCTCGATCGGCTCCAGGGCCTGGTCGAATTCACCCATCGCTTCGATGGGGCGGTCGAGGTCGTGGTGCGAATGGACAGCGCCGACATCGGCCACCTGTTCGATGTCATGGACCGGATCCCTGAAGGTCAGCTCGACCGCTTGCTGACCACCCTCGCCCGGATGCCCGCCGACGACCTGGTGCGCACTGCCGGGCTGTTGTCCGGGATGACGCCGACCGCGCTCCATCGACTCATCGGCCTGGCCAGCCAGCCGGGCGTCTCGAAACTGGCCGGCATCACGTTCGGCAGGGGCGGCGCGGCCAAGGCCTGACTCAGCGCGACTCCCACCAGGTCTCGAACGCCTCGTAGGTGGGTGCGATCGGCTCTGGCAAGGATGCGCCATCGTCCAGCACCTCGAGGGTCTTGAGGCCGTTGCCGGTGATGACCAGCACCACCTCATCATCGCGACCGACCGTGCCTGCGGCGATGGCGCGTCGGAGCGCCGCGAGCGTGACGCCACCGGCGGTCTCCGTGAGGATGCCTTCGGTGCGTGCCAGCAGCCGGATGGAGTCGACCGTCTCGGCGTCCGTGACACCCTCGATGGAGCCACCGGTCCGGCGGGCCAGCTTGAGCGCGTACGGTCCATCCGCGGGCGAGCCGATGGACAGCGAGCGCACGATGGTGTCGGGTCGCTCGACCGGCGTGACCACATCGGCGCCGTCCGCGAAGGCGCTCGCGATGGGACCGCAGCCAGCCGCCTGGCCGCCCACATAGCGCACGGGCGCGTCGTCGATGAGTCCGACCTGCACCAGCTCCCCGAAGCCGCGCGCGATCTTCGTGTACAGAGATCCGGAGGCGAGCGGTGCCACGACCACGTCGGGGGTCCGCCAGCCCAGCTGCTGGGCGATCTCGTAGGCGACCGTCTTGGAGCCCTCGGCATAGAACGGCCGCAGGTTGACGTTGACGACCGCCCAGTCCTCCTGTTCGCCGGTCAGCTCCAGGCATAGCCGGTTGACGGCGTCATATGGTCCGTTGACACGCACCACCGTCGCGCCGAGTGCCTGCGCCTGGGCCACCTTGACCGCCTCGAGGTCAGCCGGGATGAACACCACGGCATCCAGCCCGATGGCGGCAGCGGCCGCAGCCACGGCCGGCGCGAGGTTGCCGGTGCTGGCGCAGGCGAGCGTCGTGAACCCGAACGCCTTGGCGCGCGCGGCGCCGCATGCCACGACCCTGTCCTTGAAGGACAGCGTGGGGTTGCGGGAGTCGTCCTTGACCCACAGGCGTTCGAGCCCGATGGCGGCGGCCAGACGCGGTGTGGGTACCAGTGGCGACAGACCGACCCGGAGACCTTCGGTGGGGATGGTCTCGACGGGCAGCAGCTCCGCGTAGCGCCAGATGCTGGCGGGGCGAGCGTCCAGGATGGTTCGATCGAGCCGGTCGCGGAGGGACGCCAGGTCGTACGTGGCTTCCAGGGGTCCGAAGCACCGTGGACATACGAACACCGGAGCGGTCGCCTGGGGCGTATCGCAGCTGCGGCACCGCAGACCGATGTAGCCGGGCCGAAAGTCACCGCCATCATGGGTGGCGGTCACGGGAGGCGAGGAGCCCTCGCTCTGGAACGGCTCGGGTCGGGTGACAGTGATCTGGCTCATGTGACGCTCCTGTCGTGGTTGTGGTGGCTGCAGGTCGCTCGCGGCACCCGGGAATCACGAAGGCCGCGACCTTCGCTGGTCGCGGCCCCTTGGGATCCCTGCCTGGCTGGCGTGCGCGGCATGTGCGCGCCGAAGCTCAGGCCCCGTCAGATCCCGACGGGGCCCAGGGCATCACCAAGCGGGTGTCCTGCGGCTGCATGGGCAGGAGTGTACCCGGTCGGGCGACGCGGCACCTAGCCTGATGGTACCCGCCGAACTGCATGATCCCACGGCCCGGACCGTATACTCCGCACATGGCACAGCCCGCTATGCATGATGGTCGGGTCCCGACGCTCCGGGAATCCAAGCGTGATCGACAGTCGACCATTCGCGAACTCGTGACCCGGCACCCGATCTCCAGCCAGCAGGAGCTGGTCGAGCTGTTGGCGGCACGTGGGTACAACGTGACCCAGGCGACCGTCAGCCGTGACATCGCGGAGCTGGGCCTGGCCAAGGTCGCCCGCGCCGACCGGCACATCTATGCGACGCCGGAGGACCTGGTGCTGGTGGCCATGGCCACGGACGTGCCGCTTCGACGGCTGCTGTCCGACCTGCCGCTGACGGTACGGCGCTCGGGTCTCACGTTGCTGCTCATCACATCGGCCGGCATGGCCAGCGCACTATCCCAGGCGATCGATGAGTCCACGCTCCAGGACCAGGAAGGCACGCTCGCGGGCGAGAACACGGTGCTGGTGCTGTTCGCGGATGAGGAGCGCTTGGTACGGTGGCGCGCGAGCCTGGAACGATTTCGACCCGATGGCGGGCCCCAGTCCCGCCCCAACCATTGACACCGGAGACCGCATGAGCAACACCGGCCGGACAGGTACGCCCGAGGAGTCGCTCAAGATCCTCGTGGTCGACGACGAGCCCGCCATGGTCGGCGCCCTGGGCGCACTCCTGGGCCAGGCCGGTCACCGCATCGTGGCCGCCTACGATGGCGAGGAGGCGCTCCGCCGATTCCACGAGGACGAGCCTGACCTCGTGCTGCTGGACCTGGCGATGCCGGGCCTTGACGGCGCCACGGTCTGCCAACGCATCCGCGAGACGAGTGACGTACCCATCGTGGTGGTCTCGGGGGAGCGCGATCGGGCGGCCACGGTGGAGTTGCTCGACCTGGGCGCTGATGACTACATCCGCAAGCCCTTCCGCGCGGACGAGCTGCTGGCACGCGTACGCGCCGTCGCCCGGCGCACGGCGCAGACGCCCAGGGTGCGGGCCGTGGAGGCCGGCAAGCCAGTCGAGCAGACCGGCTGGGAGCTCGACCGACGGCGCCACGAGATCCGCTGGCGCGGCACGGTCGTGCCCGCCACGGTCACCGAGTTCCGGCTGCTGCGGGAACTCGTGGGACGTCTGGGCGAGGTCGTGTCCCACGATGACCTGCTCAAGGCAGGCTGGCCCGATGTGCCCGATCCCGATCCGTTGTGGCTCAAGCCACACCTCGCCCGCCTGCGCGAGAAGCTGGTCAACGCAGGAGCGCCCATCCCCGTGGCGGTGCGCGGTGTCGGCTACCTGCTCGAGGACCACAACGGGGCCTGATCCCGAAGCGGGCACCCGACCCAGACCCGCGGTCCGCAACCGATCTGCGACCGAGCAGTGCCCACAACTCCACTCGTCTGTCGCTGACCGGCCGGGGATTCACTCCTAGCCTCCCCTGATCGTCGGTGGCGCCCTGCCCTTCCGGGCGCCCGGCGAAGAGGAGGTGTGCGCAATGGATACCGGCAACACTGCGTGGTTGTTGATGTCGACGGGTCTGGTGATGTTCATGCTTCCGGGCCTGTCGCTGTTCTACGGCGGGCTGGTACGGCGCAAGAACGTGCTGTCGACCATCATGCACAGCTTCTTCGGGCTCGCCCTCGTGACCATCGTGTGGGTCATCGTGGGCTTCAGCCTCGCCTTCGGGCCATCCATCGGCGGCCTCGGCCTCGTCGGTGACCCGACGACATTCGCGTTCTTCAGCGGCGTGGGCATGGAGCCGAGCGCCACCTACGCGACGACCGTCCCGTTCGTGCTGTTCGCGGCGTTCCAGCTCATGTTCGCCGCCATCACACCCGCACTCATCACCGGCGCCTTCGCCGAGCGCAAGAAGTTCGCCGCGTTCGTGACCTTCACGGTCCTCTGGTCGCTGTTCATCTACTCACCCCTCGCACACATGGTCTGGTCGGTCGACGGCTGGCTGTTCAAGTTGGGCGCCCTCGACTACGCGGGCGGCACGGTCGTCCACATCTCGTCCGGCGTGTCCGCTCTGGTGGCGGCGCTCATGATCGGTTCGCGCCGCAAGAACGGCGAGAAGATGGATCCCCACGACGTGCCGATGACCGTCCTCGGCGCGGGAATCTTGTGGTTCGGCTGGTTCGGCTTCAACGCAGGCTCCGCGGTCGCCGCGGATGGCCGTGCTGCCATGGCATTCATGGTCACCACCGTGGCCGCCGCTGCGGGCATGGTCAGCTGGGTCGGCGTCCAGTACGCACGCACCCAGAAGGTCAGCGTGGTCGGAGCCGCCGCAGGTGCGGTCGCCGGCCTCGTGGCCATCACTCCCGCTTCGGGCTTCGTCGGTGTCGGCGGCGCCTTGGTCATCGGCCTGGTGGTCGGCGGCCTGTCCTACCTGATGGCGGGCCTCCTTCGGGAGCGCCTCCACGTCGATGACGCGCTCGATGTGTTCGCGGTCCACGGCGTTGGTGGCATGTGGGGCGCGGTCGCGACCGGCATCTTCGCGGTCGCCGCGATCGGCGGCTTCCCCGGCCTCATCGAGGGCGACCCGGAGCGGCTCCTGTTCCAGGTCATCGCCGTGGTGTTCACGGTCGCCTTCGCGGCCATCGGCACGTTCCTGATCATGACGGTCATCAACGTGGCGTTCGGGGCTCGCGTGACAGAAGAGCACGAGGAGATCGGCCTCGACCTCGCGGTCCACGGCGAGGCGGCCTACCAGATCTAGCTGGCATGGCAACCGGTCGCTGACCGACGCCCCGAGCCTCGTCCCGGTGGACGCGTGTCGGGGCGTTGCCATGTCCGGCCATGTCACCAGGACGCAACCGATCCGCCACCCAACCGGTGCTGCGGCTGGCTCTCGGACGGGCGTAGGCTCGGGTCGTCCAACGTCGACCTGGCCCGGGTCACGACATCGTCAGGACAGCATCCCGGAGGCCCGGTTCCCCTCATGATCACCCAGTGGCTGCCAGCGCCCGATGCACGTGGTCCGGTCACCTGCGACACCTGCGGCTGTCGTCTGGTGCTGGTCGAGACCGAGGCCTGGCGCCACTTCCCCTCGGGTATCGCCGGTCAGGATGCCCGCGGCTGTCGCCCCTCGTGCGCCGACGCGCTGCACGACCGCTTCGGGCGCACCCTCATCGACGACACGGGTCGCCAGGCAGCCTGATCCCGGCGGTCGCGCGGCGGCCTCGCGTTCGGCGGAGCACGCGTTCGGCCGTGCTACTGGGCAGGGCGCCCATCCGCGGTGACGGGCTGCGGCCGATCGATCATCTGGGACTCGAACGGGCGGAGGAAGCCGGCTCGGGCGACCTGACCGACCCGATTCCCGTGGTTCCTCCGTCGGTCTGCCGCAGGTCAGCATCGTACCGACGGGGGAAGCCGCTATTCGCGTCCTCGACAGCTGTGGGTCGCTCCGTCCTCCGCCCGTTCGATGCTGGGATGACGCATCTGCGGCGACGGATCGTGGCGAGTCGATCGGTCGGCGGAAGCGGCAATCGAGCGGCCGATAGCGCCTGTTCGAGGAAGGATCCGCGATACTGCGGCACTCCCCCGTCGAACGCTCCGCTGGAGCGTCGAGCTAACGGAGGACTGGGTCCGATCGAACTCGACGGCTGATGGATCGACGCTCAGCGGCCTCACACGCGAACGGGGCACACACGTGCAGGGGGATCCGTGCTGCGCCGCCCTCACTGGTCACCGTACGGATGTCGACGGGCGCCGACCCGACCATGCAAACCCCGGTGACGGCTGGATCATCGCCATCCTTGCTGGCCGTCCGACGGCCAGACGGAGTACCGCGGGATCGGGCCGGCCAGGGACGTGCCGAGCCGCGATAGGGCTGAGGGCCCTGGAGCGCCGAATCTACAGGGCGACCGGCCGACACGTCCCCCCACGAGCGTGCCTGAGCCAGCTTGACATCGGGCACTCCGTCGCTTGGACTCAGTGGTGATCCGTCGTCGGCGCGCCTCGTGACCGCACCACCACGCCCACTTGATGCGTCGAGCGGACTCGCAGGGGGCCACCAGGCCCGGCCGCCGCGCCAGGCCGCCGCGCCAGGCCGCCGCGCAGGGGGCCACCAGGCCCGGCCGCCGCGCCAGGCCGCCGCGCAGGGGGCCACCAGGCCCGGCCGCCGCGCCAGGCCGCCGCGCCAGGCCCAGTCCCGGTGTGCGGACTACAGCTCCGGACGGGTC
>JBBQNA010000146.1:0-8806 GCA_038329515.1 Candidatus Limnocylindrales bacterium
GAGTGGGACGGCATCACGCCCGACTTCATCACCATGTCAAAGGCGCTCAGCTCCGGCTACGAGCCCATCGGTGCGGCCCTCATCGCACCCCGGATCCGGGACACCTTCCTGGAGCGCGACGGCGTCTTCTTCCACGGTCACACGTATGCCGGCCACCCCGTCGCTGCGGCCGCGGCACTGGCGGTCCTCCGGCGAGTGATCCGGGAGCGACTCTGGGAACGAGCCGAGGCCCTCGGTGACCGGCTCCTGGCCGGTCTCCGCTCCCTGGACCACCACCGCATCCTGTGGGACGTCCGCGGCAAGGGCCTGCTCGTCGGCATCGAGATCGTGCGCGACAACGGGACAGGAGAGGACTTCGCCGATCCGGTGTCGGCCGGCAACAGCCTGCGGATCGCGGCACGCGAGCGAGGTCTGACGACGCTCCTGCTCCACCCCGGCAATGTCCTGTTCGTCGCGCCCGCGGTCATCGCCACGGAGGAGGACATCGACAGGATGGTCGAGATCCTGGATGCGGCGTTGGCCGACGTGGAGGCGACACTCGTCTGACCGCCGATGTGGCAGCGGCCGCGGTCGAGCCACGAAGCGGATCCATCGAGTGCATCCCTCGGGGCGACCGGATGAGCCATGGGACGACGTCAGATCCCCGCTCTACCAGGCCAGGATGCCGTCCGGATCGTCCACCCGCTGGTCGGCCAGCCAGTCGGGATCCCACAGTGGTCCCAGTCCCGTGTGGTCGTTCGCGATCTCCATGCGACCAGCGTGAAAGGTGGGCTGCGGTCGCGATTCGGTCATCGCATCCACCAGCATCCCCGGCAGCGACCACTCGATCCAGGCGTCCGTGGCACCCAGTCCGGCCGCGATCTGGGAGTGGAAGCCCGCGAACACGTGGAACGAGAGACCCTTGCCCGCTCGCTGGACACGCTCCACGATGGGTCGCGATCCGGTGATGCCACCGGCACACGAGACGTCGAGCCGGACCACATCGATGGCGTCGGCGAGCAGCATCGCATCCGGAAAGCCGGGTCCGCCCTGCTCGTCACCCATGGCAACGGTCACGCCGATGGCGTGTCGGACATCGGCCAGGAGGTCGATACGCTCCGAGGGCACCGGGTCCTCCAGCCAGCCGGCCTTGGGCATCACGGCCGCCAGCTCCACCGCCGCGGTCACGTCATGGAGCGACCAGCCGCCGTCGAGACTGACCATGTCGGCGGACTCGGCGGCTGCCTCCAGGCGCAGCCGATTCGCCTCTACACCCGGCACCATGGGCAGCTTCAGGTGCCCGACGCCCATCGTCCGGAACGTGCGCGCCTGGTCCGCGACACCTTCCAGCTCGAGGTGTGGCGGATAACCCGCGATACCCATCACCGGCAGCGACCCAATGGTGCCGCCAAGGTGGTCCCGCAGGGAACGGCCGGCGACCTGCGCCGCCACGTCCCAGGTCGCGATGTCCACCAGCGACAACGCCCGCAGCCCCATGCCCGAACCCAGGATGGGACGGGCGCGCCCCAGGGTCGTCTGGTACGCGGCACCGGGGTCATCAAGTGGCCGGTCCAGATACATCGGCGCCACGTGACGCCGCAATAGCAGGTCGACCGGCCCGTCGCGCGTGAGGCCATAGGCGTAGCCCACGGCGCCCCCCGTGGAGCGGACCGCAGCGATCGCGATGACGCGCTCCTTGATGACCCAGTCCCGGAAGACGATAGGTCGAGCCAACGGCAGCCGCAACTCCAGGACCCCGACCGCGGCGACGCGCTCGGTCACGCGCGGGTGTCCATCAGAAGCCACCGAGCGCAGCGAAACCGCCATCGACCAGCAGGTCAGATCCGGTCATGCCCGCAAAGGCAGGTCCCACGAGGCCCACGACCGCGTCGGCCACCTCGGCCGGCTCCACGAGACGCCTCTGGGGCGTGTGTCTGACGATCGCGTCGAGGCTTGTGAGCCCTTCCTCGATACCCCGCTCGGCCATGCCGGTACGCACGAAGCCGGGGCTGACGGAGATGACCCGGACTCCCTGGGGCGCCCACTCGATACCCAGGTGGCGGACCATCGCGATCAGCCCCGCCTTGGATGTGTCGTATGCCAGTCGGTCTCGGAAGCCCACGTGGCCACCGACCGATGCGAGGTGGACGAGCGTGCCCCCAGCCGCCCGCAGCGCCGGGAAGACGCTGCGCGACAGCGCGAAGGCAGCCACCAGGTTGACGCGGATGACACGGTCCAGATCGGCCGGCGTCAGGTCCGCGGCAGGGGTCCGGGATGACACGCCGCAGCTGTTGACGACCGCAGCCAGCGGTGGCAGGGCTGCGCCGGCAGTTGCGACGGCGTCCCAGTCGGCGATGTCCACCACGGACCCATCGATCCGCGGGTCCTCGATGGCCGATACGTCCCAGCCCAGCACCGTCCAGCCGTCGTCCAGGAACCGGGCCGCGATGGCCTTGCCCAGACCACCCGCGGCACCCGCCACGAGACACGTGCCGGGGACACCGCCTGGGCTCATGCGGCGTTGTCCGTACTGCCCGTGGCGCTGCCCATCCAGGCGCCCTGCGCCATGTACCCCCCGTCGACGCTGAGGTAGTCGCCGGTGATGAAGCTCGCCTTGTCACTGGACAGGAATACGACGGCGTTGGCGATGTCCTCGGGCGTGCCGATACGACCGAGCGGATGCGTTCGGCCGTAGCTCGCGAGCGAGGCGTCGATATCGCCCCCGGCAAGCCGCGCGGCCGTCCGCACCATCTCGGAGTCGATCGTGCCGGGACAGATGGCGACCGCACGCAGGCCCTGCGGCGCGTACTCCATGGCAAGGTTCCGGGTCAGCGACAGCAGGCCTCCCTTGCTCGCGGCATAGGGCCCGACACCCGGCATCGACTGCAACCCCTGGACGGACGCCATGTTCACGATCACCCCATGGCCGCTCTCCAGGAGCGCCGGGATCGCGGCACGGGCCATGAGGTATGCCCCCTTGAGGTTCACGTCGAGGATCCGGTCCCAGACTTCCTCGGGCATCAGGTGGAGTGGCTTGTACTGGTCGACCGGCTGGATGCCCGCGTTGTTGACCAGCACGTCGAGGCGCCCGAACGCCGCGAGGGTCGCTGCGACCGCGGCCGTCGCATCGGGGGCGACCGAGACATCCGTTGTCGTCGCGATGACCTGCGCGCCGCCCGCCGTCAGCTCCGCGACCAGCGCGTCCGCCGCCGTCCGGTTGGTGTCCGCGATGGTGACCGCGGCGCCCTCCGCCACGAACCCCCGGACGATGCCCTGGCCGATGCCCAGGGCACCCCCCGTCACCAGCGCTACCCGACCTGCATGTGCTCCCATGTCCACGTTCCTCCGCCAGCCGTCAGTCGATGAGTGGGTAATTGAGTCGGGCGCCGGTCAACCCGGCGCCGATACGCGTGATGTGCCAGCCAGCGAGGTTGGCGCTCACTAGCTCATCTGCATCGTCGCCGATGAAGCAGACATTGGTCGGCGCGCTGAGGACCAGTCCCGTCCAGTCCTCGACCAGCACGTCGAGCGTCCGGCCGTCCCAGCGATAGACGGCGTCCGGCCGATAGCACGCGATGAGCAGTGTCCCGTCGGCCGTGAACGCGATCCCGTCCGGCACGCATCGGGGCATCTCGACCACCAGCTCGCGCGGGCCCGCGCTGCCATCCGCCAGGAGCGGCAGCCGCGAGATTCCCGGCAGCGAGGACTCGACCACATATAGGTAGCCGCCATCTGGATGGAGCGCCATGCCATTGGTGTAGGAGGGCGTCGCCGCGGACAGGGTCCGCGCATGCTGCTGGGGGTCGATCGCGACGACGCAGCCGCTGTCGGCGCCCCACGTCCCCGAGTCGGACACGTAGAGCGTGCCATCCGCGGCGAACACCGGGTAGTTGGGTGTTGCCAGGGGTCGCGCATCGGGCCCGCCAGACCACGTCTCGATGGAACCGGAATGGGGATCGACCCGGGCCACCCGGCGACCCGGCACATCACAGGCATATGCCCGCCCACGCCCGTCGATGGCGATGCCGGCGACGAGACCGACACCGATCTGGAAGGACCGCTGGACCGCGCCCGAGACCGGGTCCAGCCACAAGAGGCCACCAGCCTCCGTGCCCACCACGATCGATCCCGATGGGTCCCAGCAGACCGCCTCGGGATGGTCGATGCCCGATCCGATGATCGAGAGAGAGTTGGTCGCCACGACGCTCCTCCTGGGTTCATCCGAAACCCTGCCGATCCCGGTGCGCAATCGATTTGCCACCGCCAGACTACGAGACGCTGGGGCGGTCGTCAACCGCTGCGCATGGGTTCGCCGAGGATGCCGATGAGCGCATCGCGCTCGCAGCGTGGCCACGCGGCCGCGCCGACGACCGCTGGTTCAGGCGTCCTGGGTGAGCGTCAGGATGCGCCCAGTGCCGTGGACCTGGCGCTCACGCGATCCTCCCTTCGGGTCCGACCTCGATCAGCTGGACGCCCAGGAACCGACAGGCGGCTCGGAACTCCTCGCTCCTATCGCCTCGGATGAGAGCCAGATGGTGTGCTGGCCCGACATCGATCCAGGCCGTGCTCGCCGCACCCGAGCCGGGTCGGTCGAAGGCGACCGTGCCACTGGGGCCGTTGAGGTGCGCGAAACCCCGCCCGCTCAGGTCACCGACCGAGATCACCAGCCGGCCGGGAAGGCTTGCCGTGCGGGGACCAAAGGCCGCGATGGTGGCCGGACCCGGCGCGAAGTCGAAACGTGTCGCGATGCCCATGCCGTGACGCCCCGGGTACAGCTCGTTGGCGCACAGGCGAGCGGGCTCATCGGACTTCAGGCTCAGGTCGGCCATGCCACACGACGACACCACGAGCTCCCCAGTCTCGCTCTCAACGACGTACCCCTCGCAGTACTGAGCGGAGCCAGAGATGCGCGCCGCCATCATGAGCGCTACGGCTGTGGCGCCGTCCCCGGTACAGGCGACCGGCACGCCCGCCGACCACAGGAGCGAGGACCCCAGGCAACTCACCACGCCCAGTTCCTCACTCCATCGGAGCACCTCCGAGTGGCAGTTGAGGGCCAGCGCGTCGATCCGCGCGATGTCCACGACCTGGCGCAGGAATCGGTGCACCCGCATGCTGCGCTCGAGCAGTGGCGCCGCGGCGTCCGTGAGCGTCATTCCCGGCAGCAGGGCCGCCACGCCCTCGCGGCTCGCGGCCAGCGCCTCGGCGATGATCGAGCCATCGATGGGCACGAGGTCGATGCCCAGGGCGGCAGCCTGTCGCTCGTCCAGGACCACGTCGCCGTACCCTGGAACAACGCCGCCCAGGAGCCCCAGGCGAGCACCGCGGACGGCATTGGCGGCCGCAGCCCCGGCGATCGCGCGCACGATCGGCCGCACGTCACCATCCGTGGTGACCGTGAGGTAGTCGTGGCCGTCGCGACCCATGACGTTGGCGAGCATCACCGAGCCGAGCATGCTCGAGACCCGTGTCGCCTCCACCTCGTCGACGTCGCGCGCCAGGCGTGACGCACGCCGGTCGTCCCACACCACGATGGGGCCGGTGAATCCGTCCAGCGCCTGCGCACCAAAGGTTGGCGGCGCAGCCATCGTCGCCGCCACGACCACGACCTCCACGCCCGCGTCAAGGAACCGCTGCCGGGCCAGGGTCGCGGCAGCTTCGCCGTCCACCAACCCCGACGAGGTGACCTGCAGGCCGTGCTCGCGGAGCGCCTCGGCCAGGCCCAGCGCATAGGCATCCTGAGCGGGCCGATAGTCCGCCGGGAAGTGGTCGTCGAAGAAGGACCAGTAGGGAGTCAGCAGCCCGACGACGATGGGCCGCTGGAATCGCGAGCCTGAGCCCAGGCCGCCGGTCGTCACTCCGCTGCGGCCTCGATCTCGATCTCGATGAGCATGCCCGGCTCCACGAGCTGGGTGACGCCCACTGCGGTCGCGGGCGGGATCTGGTCGGAGAAGAAGAGGTTCGCCTCCTCCCTGGCCTCCGGCCACAGCCGCATGTCGGTAAGGAAGAAGCGCGCGCGGACGATATCGGCTCGTGCCCGACCCTCGCCCTGCAGGACTTCCTCGATGCGTTCGAGGGCGCGCTTGGTCTGGGCCCTGATGCCACCCTCGACGACGGGACCCTCTGGTGTCCGGCCGACCATGCCGATGACGAACAGCAATCCACCGGCGCGACGTACCTGCTGGAACATCCGAACCTCCCGCTCTGTGAGCCGTGTCAGGGTTGTACGAGAACGCCGTGTTGGGGCAGTACATGCCGCTGTCAAGCCCGCGACAGAGGGCTGGCGGGATGCCGAGAGCTTCCCGCCAGCTCATGCGCCGGGCGCCAGGCTGCGCTCTACCGCGGTGTCAGGACCCGAGCTGGTCACGGGTGGGGTAGAACAGTGGTGTGCCCTGGATGCCCGGGATCCGGAAGCGCGTGACGTGCCAGCGGCCGATGTTGGGTACCAGCACGATGTCCCGTGCCGGGCCCGTGAACACACAGTTGGTCGGTGCGGCGAGGAACACGCCCTCGGCATCGATGGCCACCACCTCGACGCCCGATCCGCCGCTCCAGCGCAACACCACGTCGGGTCGATAACACGCGATGATCACCGATCCGTCGGTTGCGAACGCGATGCCATCCGGGACGGCGCCGGGTAGCTCCGTGACCAGGACCCGCGGGCCCGCCGAACCATCCGGCTGGATCCGATAGCGGACCAGGCAGCCGGGCGTGCTCTCCACGACCCACAGCTCCGAGCCGTCCGGCGTCACGGCGAGGCCATTGGGGAAATCGACGGACTCGGTCGTCCAGACGCTCGACACGCCCTGCCGAACGGCCATGACACGTCCTTCGCGAGCCTTCCACCCCCCGTTGTCCGACACGAAGTAGGTGCCGTCAGCTCCGAACGCGCCCCAGTTGGGTGACGTATGTGGCGCATCGACCGGCCCGGATGACCACAGGACCGGATCCGTCTGGCCGGGCGTCCATCGGAAGACCCCGCGCTTCACGGCATCACAGGCATAGACGCGACCATCCGCGTCAGCCGCGAGGCCCAGGGTCCAGCCGCCGGTCGTGGCGACCTGGACGGCGCGGTCTGCATCATCCAGGCGATAGATCTGGCCTGCCTCTCCACTCACGTAGACCGAGCCATCGGGGGCGACACAGATGCCCTCGGCGTGATCCACGCCATGACCCAGCATCTCGAGCCCGTCCAGCTGCAGCAGCGGTGTGCCATCCATGATGCCCATCGAAGTGTTCCTTCCTCTCCATCCGTGACCCTCGCCGCGACGTGCGGCCGGTGTCCCTCACCATCAGTCCAGCGTCACCCGCAGCGCTTCGAGCCCTCGGAACGCGATGTTCGGCTTCCACCGGACGGGCTCATCCGTCAGCGCCATGCGTGGCCAGCGTCGGAGCAGCGCATCCAGGGCGATGGGCGCCTCGAGCCGCGACAGGGCGGCGCCGACGCAATAGTGGATGCCATGCCCGAAGGCCATGTGGCGTCCCGCCGCCCGGCGGACGTCGAGGCGGTCAGGCTCGTCGAACATGCCCGGATCGCGGTTCGCCGCGCCAAGGAATGCCAGCACCCGATCGTCCTGCCGGATGTGCCTGCCGCCAAGCTCGACGTCGCTGACGGCACGACGTCGATTGCGCTGGACCGGGCTGTCGTAGCGCAGCAGCTCCTCGACCGCGCCGGTCATGAGTGATGCGTCATCGTGCAGCACGGCCAGCTGCCCTGGATGCCGCAGCAGTGCCAGCAGGCCGTTGCCGATGAGGTTCGCAGTGGTCTCGTGTCCCGCGAACAAGAGCGTGACGCAGGTCGCGATGAGCTCGTCGTCGGTCAACCGGTCAACGTCCCGCGACGGCGCGGCCAGCAGTCCCAGGAGGTCATCCGTGGGCCGCTGCCGGCGTGCGTGGATGAGTGGGCCCAGATAGTCCCGGAACTCGGCCATGCTCTGTTCCGCAGTAACCGCACGGGCCGGGTCCGTGGCTCCGGTACCCACGAACGCGACCAGGTCCGCCGACCAGCGCGTGAACGATGGCTGGTCCTCGCGTGGGACACCCAGCAACTCGCCGATGACCAGAGCCGGCAACGGATAGGCGAAGTCCCCCAGCAAGTCGGCAGTGGGCCCGTCGATGTCGTCGAGCAGTTCCCCGATGAGTTCCTCGACACGCGGCCGGAGCCGCTCAACGACTCGGGGAGTGAAGCTGGCCACCAGCAGCCGTCGAAGCCGCGTGTGGACCGGAGGATCGGTGATGGACAGGACCTGGGTGGAGTAGTGGGCGACGAGCGCGGGGGACGAGCCCGGGCGAGTCCGTTCGATCGACTCCAACATCGCCAGCTCGTAGCCGGCGCTGGAGAACCGGTCGGGATGCCGCATCACCTCGACGTTGGCGTCGTACCCGGTGACGACCCATGCTGCCCACGGCTCGCACCAGTGGACCGGATCGTGCGCACGCGCGGCGGCATAGGCCGGATACGGGTCATCGAAGAACGAGGGTGACGAGAGCAGCGCATCGAGCTCCGTGTCCCTCGGGGCTTCCGTGGTCATCGGGCGCCCGTCACAGAGCCAGCCGGGCCAGCAGGCCGCCGTCCACGGGCAAGCACACACCGGTGATGGCGCTCGCGTCGGTGGAGCACAGGAACGCGATCGCGGCCGCGACTTCGTTGGGCTCGATGACCCGCCCGATGGGATGCCGTTCGCCCCAGCCGCGCATGACCGCGTCCGGGTCGACCGGGTCGCGGAAGGCCGCCGACCGCTGCAGCATCGGCGTATCCACCGACCCAGGGGCGACAGCATTGACCCGGATGCCGGCGGCCGCGTAGTCCAGGGCCAGCCCTCGGACC
>JBBQNA010000147.1:0-8776 GCA_038329515.1 Candidatus Limnocylindrales bacterium
AGGAGCTTGCCCCACTCACCGGTGCCTGGCTCATGGACGGCAGGCGAATGACCACGACCCCAGACCGGCCCAGCGAGTCAGCAAGGCGGGCGAAGGCGGTCTCAAACAGGCCGAGGCGGGTCAGACCCCGGACGTCGTCGACCGACCCCAGAAGACGATCTCGATCGAAGGGTTCGACGGAGAGCTCGCCGGCGACGAGCTCCCCCCAGCGCAGCCACGCAGAGAGCGCGTGAGGTGTGGAAGGGTGGGCGGTCGACGCACGCAGCGCCGTGACGCGCGTGTCCCAGCGATATCCCCATCCGGCC
Source organism: Candidatus Limnocylindrales bacterium (assembly GCA_038329515.1). Taxonomy (GTDB): domain Bacteria; phylum Chloroflexota; class Limnocylindria; order Limnocylindrales; family CSP1-4; genus JAFMJV01. The sequence continues at coordinate 306 of JBBQNA010000147.1, forward strand.
GGGTTGGCGACACCGAAGAACCGAAGCAGCGCCGACGCCGTGTCGGGCATGGACCCATCGCGAGGCAGGATCCCCTCCTTGCGAAGGTCCGCGAGGGGGAAGCCCTTCGCCCATTCCGCGTAGTTCGCGAGCTCCTCCCGTGCGCGCTCTCGCGCCTGCTGCTGGCGGTACTGCAGCTCGAGTCCATTCCAGAGCGACGCGCTGATGCCGAGTGTCCGCTCGAGCTGGATGGCGGTGTCCGGGGTGATCGATGCCTTCCCGTTCACGATCTCGCTGATCGTCTTGAGCGGTCGATCCATGCGTCGTGCGAGCTCCGCCTGGGTCATCCCTCGCTCGTCGATCGCCTCGGCGAGGACCTCCCCAGGCGCGACGGTCCACTCGGGTGACCAGGTCGCGGTGTGGTCACTTGCCATGGTAATCAACGATCTCCACTATCCGGACCGCGGTCACGAGCGCCCGATCGATGCCGCCGGCAGGGAGCGTGGGAATCGGGTCATGGTCAGGGACGAACACGATGCGCAACGGACCAACGACATCGATGGCGAACTGGCCGAGACGGTCAGACCCCAGTGCGTGACAGTCGCCCGGCGCCCCATCGGTGTCCGCCAAGGTCGGTGCGGCTCGCAAGGTCCCGAGACGTCGCTTGATGAACTTCCATCGCTCCGGGCCCCACCTGCGGGTCCCGGAGGCGTCGGACAGAGCGGCACGACCATCCTTCCGGTGCTCCCAGTCAACGTCAATCGGTCACTCCTTGACACGTCCATAACCCTTGGGGTTATCATCATGTCATGATCTTCCCGGATCCGCAAGCTCGCTCGGGTGTCCCGTCGCCGCAAGCCAAGCCTTCGGCGCAGATGGGCGCGCATGTCACGCCTGTGACCCGATACGTCCCGACGCTGTTTGACAGGACCGGCGAGCTAAACGCACTGCGCCACGCCGCGCCCGATATCTGGGCTTCGATGCAGCCCATCATCCAGGTCGAACTGAAGAACCTCGGACGCGGCACCGATCGGCTCCAGTCGAAGCGAGCGGCCATGTGGCGAGTGGCCGATGCGGTCGGCCCACACCCTGTCTTCCTTGACGTCCTTTCTCCGCGGAATCGGCCCTCACAGATCTCGACCCTCGAGCTCGCGCAGATCCATGACGACGCGCTCATGGCCGGCATCCGCTTCGTGCCCGTGATGACAGCAGGCACCAAGCGCCCGGTGCCTGCCGTGGCGCGGATTGCCCGCGACTACGGGGTGGGCGCGATGATCCGGGTCGAGATCGCGAGGCCAGATCCCGAACGCCGCGGATGGCCGGCACTGCTGGTCGCCGAGCTCGATGGACTCGGGCTCCAGTGTGATGCGGTCGACCTACTACTTGACCTTGGGTTCCTGGATAGGTCTATCCAGGTCACGGTCGACGAGATCGCCGACATCGTGAGGTTGGTCGCCACCGTCGGCCCGTGGCGCTCGATCACCATCAGCGGAACGTCGCTGCCCCACTCCCTCGCCCAGTACCCGCGCGATGTCCTCACACCGCTGTTCCGAATCGAGTGGAGTCTCTACCAGTCAGTCGTCGATGTCCTGCGCATGCCGCTCGGATTCGGCGATCATGCCGTGCAACATCTGCGCTCGCCGAAGAGCGGAGGGCGGGGACCGATCCCGAACATCCGATACACGTATGAAGCTGCGACGTGGATGGCGCTGGGTAGCGCTCCGGCCGTCCAGCTCGGATCCGACGCGACCGATCGCGAGTATGTCCGGTTGTGCCAGATGATCCTCGAGCAGCTCCCACCCGCTGGGCGGGAGAGCAGTTGGGGTGATGAACTGCTCGAAGACTGCGCTCGACGTCGCATTCCTCCCGAGCGGCAGCAGATGTGGCGGGGCGTCGGGACATCTCGTCACCTGAGGGTCGTGGCGACCCAGTTGCAAGAGCGCGACCGGGCGGCTGCCATCAGGCTCACTCGCTCAAGTGACGCGCTCACCCGAACGGGAGATGGACTTGCGACGGCTTCATCCCGCGGGCCGCTTGGGCGGCGTCGCCTCGACGGACCTCAGCCTTCGGGTGATGACAGCGGGAAGTAGGTCCGAGGGAAGACGACGCGTCCATCGACCTGGTATCGCCAGAACCCCAATGCTCGGAGCGACGGATGATCCAACAACATGGCAGACCTCGAGAAGTCCTGGCTCGGCATTGGAGTAGATGAGTTAGTACGGGGTGCCGGTCAACTACTCCTGGCAGCCAGCGCGCCGTGGCGACCCGCCCCTGCCGGGTCGATCATTATGTCGATTCGTTTCATCATGTCCCCGAACTCATCGTTGGTCAGACGTGCGCGGATCGCGCCGAAGTGCGTTCTGAACGACACCTCCTCGATGACCCTGGGCCCTATCGATGTCGCTCAGCACCGACACACCTCCGCGCGTGTCACTACTCTGCGTTCACGCCAGCTGTGTCGGCCGGTGCTAGCCCTGCCAGCCCTACGTCAACTCGTCGCGCAGGGCCTTCAGGTCCGCTGATGCCTGATCCAGGATGTCGAGAGCGCAGGTCCTGCAGTAGTTCTTCGAGCCGCCGTTGACTGTGTCCTTGATGACCAGGCAGACCTCGCCCTGCTCGATCGAGTGCTCCTTGCGGTTCCGGTGGCACACGCGCTGACGCTTTGCCGTCGCGATGCCGCAGACGCCCAGGACCTTCCGGATCTGCGGCATCAGGCATCACCCTGGATGCCTTGTCGAACCCGGTCGCGAATCTTGTCGCCGATATCATCGAGTGCGCCCAGGGCGGCATCGGTCTGGCTCGCAGTAGGTTCCCCTCGCGCGTCCCGTCCGATTCCGAGGAACTCGTTGACCTCGCGGTTCAGCAGCCTCGTGACCGCCTGGATGTTGGGTCCGCCACCGACGTGCAGCCCAGCCTTTGCGACCTCGCGTCCCGGTCGCGAGAGCCCGAGGTCTTGCAGGACCCGCGCTGCCACCGAGTTCGTGCGCTCGTTCAGCCTGCCGCGACCCGCAAGGCGACGGCGCTGGGGCGAGACGGGGACCGACCGAAGCAGACCTTCGCTTCCCGTCGACTCCTGACGGCTGCGGAGACGCTCCCGCAGGGCCTCCCTGGTGACCAAGTCGCCGAGCGTCATGCCGGCAGCCAGCGGCTGCGCAAGCATCTCGTCGAGTACACGGTCGTCCTCGGGATCGAGATACTCCCGGTCGATGAAGTGGCTGATGATCTCGTCGTTGACAATCATCCCTCCGTCGAACCGACGCGGACGTCCGTCACCGCTGTCGACATCCGCGTCCTGCTCGGAAGTGCCCTGCAGCCACGCCTGCACGAGTTCCTGGTCGTCAAGGTCCAGCTCGCGGAACTCGTCCCATCTGGCCTCGTTATTGAGTCCTACGTGGGACACCACGAACGCGCGGTTGTCGGGGTGGTTGGGGTCGCTCTGCACCACCACCCGCATCACGCGCCCGATGAACTGGATGTAGGGCGCCAGGCTCCGGAACGGCCGGAACACCGCCGCGACGCTCAGACGCGGATGATCGAACCCCTCGCCAAGCATCTGGACCTGGACGATGCAGTCGAGCTGTCCGAGCCGCAGCCGCTCCAGGACCGCTTCCCGGTCCTCGGGATCCATCTCGCTGTGGATCTCGGCGGCGCGGTAACCCCGCTCTTCGTACAGGGCGCGGACCTGGCGCGCGTGGTCCACGGAGCACGCCGCCGCGATGATCTGATGCTGCATTCCGGTCATGGAACGCATCGCCTCGCACTGGTTGATGCTCGCCTCGACGATGTGGCTGTTGCACTCCGGCGAAAGCGCCACACCCCGTCGGAACCATTGCTCTTCTCGGAGCGCGAGGACCTCGTCGAGCGTGTGACGGCGGACGTCGTCCCGGTATGTGAAGTACAACTCCTTCGGCGCGGCGGATCGCGCATGGACCTGCTTGATGAACCCATTGAGCATCGCTCGGGCGAACGAGTAGCGGTAAATCACCTCGCCCGGCAACGGCTGCTGGTCGGCTCGGAACGGCGTGGCGGTCATGCTGACCACCTTCGCATTCGGGAAACGCCGGAAGACCTTCTGCCAGCTGGCTGCGGCGGCATGGTGACCCTCATCCACCAGGATCATGTCGAAGAAATCGTGAGGGAACTGCGGGAGCCACCGGTCCGCCTGGCTCGCAAGCTGCTGGATATTGGTGACGACGAACTGACTCTCGATGCAGTCGTGGAGGTTCGCCGTCGGGCCGTCAAGGACCGCCGTCCACGGTCCGGCGGTGAAGTCCGGGAGTACACGGGTCCGGGTCCAGAAGCATTCCCGGCTGGAGATGTCGAGGGCGTCAGTGACGACCTTCCGGATGATCAGGTTCGGGGTGACGACCAGGACCCTGCCGCGAGCGACACCGAACGGCAGGGTGGCGATGATGCCTGTCTTACCGCATCCCACAGGGATCACGATGATCGCCGGGTCGGAAGACGTGGCGAAGTGTTCTCGAACGTAGCGGTGCGCCTCGCGCTGCGGCTCGCGGAGCAACTGGTTCGCCTCGATGTCGGCGTTCGCCGTCGTAAAAACCGCCGTCCCTTCGTGAGCAGCCTCGGCCGCTCTCCTGTACTGGAGACGGAACGGCTCCAGATCCGATCGCCGGTAGTAGCGGTAGTCATTCCCGGCGCCGCGGACGGGACTCAGCCGTCCTGCCCGATCCCAGCGCCGAAGGGTCTGGGCTGACACGCCAACGTAGTCGGCCGCTTCTCCCACCTGCAGGAACTCGCTCGGGGACTCCGTCTCATCATCCATATACAAGACTCTACAACATTGGTCGACCTTGTACACGCGGGTCTAGTCCTCAGGCCTCGCGAATGCAGTTGTGCCCGCGAGACTGCGGGAAGGCGGGTTGGGCGAGCGCTCTGGCGCCGTCGCGGAGAAGCTCGTGGCCGGACAGCGGAGCATCCGCATCGCCGAGCAGGATGCCCCTGTGGCTACCCCAGCCTTGACCACGTTCCCGGATGCGTAACGGTTCGGGTGACCCGACGTGCGCCCCCCACGATCGGGATCGGCCGGAGACGCGAGATGGCAGCCAGGAAGTCCCTTGACCGAGTAGACCGAGCCCTGGACCGGGCCATCGAACGGTGTCACGAATCGACGAACTTCGTCCGGGACCTGGTGGAGATGATGGGCGTCGATCTTGTGGCGAGGATTGCGGGCGTCGATGAGGCTGCGGTTCAGCGCCTGATGGATGACAACAAGCGGGTGAGCGTCGACCAGGAACTCCGGATGCGCGCGGCGCTGTTCGGAGGCTGGGTCGTGATCGGTCTCGTGGGTTCCTGGAAGCCGCGGGACTGGATCTTGGCCCCGGACCCGGTCCTGAACACGTCGCCCGTCGACATGCTGGCAGCCGAGGTCTGGGACGGGGGCCTTCTCTTCGCGTCCGTGAAGGCGCTCATCTAGCGGATCCTGGCTGGCACGCGTACAGGATGACGACGGTCAGGTATCGCGATCGAGGCTGGAGGGCGAGCTTCCATGAAGATTGGTCGTGTCCCTAGAGTTGGTGTAACAGGAGAAGTGGCCGGGAACAGGAACGGCCACCGCGTCATCCTCGCGTCGTTGGGGTAGTGATCCGACGACACGAAGGGAGACCACGATGGCCGAGGACAGGATGGCCGTGCTCGAGCTGGTGCGCAAGGCAGCCACCGAGGGTGACACCGACTTCCTGCGCGAGGGGGTACGGGTGCTCGCCGAGGCGCTCATGGAGGCCGAGGTGAGCGCCATCACCGGAGCGGCCCATGGCGAACGTGCGCCGGAGCGCCGGCTGACCCATCGCAACGGCTACCGGGAGCGCCGCTGGGACACCCGCGTGGGCACCATCGACCTGGCCATCCCGCGGGTCCGCGATGGCAGCTACCTGCCGTCACTCCTGGAACCCCGGCGACGGACGGAGCGGGCACTGCTCGCGGTGGTCCAGGAGGCATACGTCCTGGGCGTCAGCACCCGCCGGGTGGAGGACCTCGTCGATGCCCTGGGCATCCGCTCCCTGTCCCGGAGCGAGGTCAGCCGCATCTGCGCCGCGCTCGACACCGAGGTCGAGGCCTTCCGGTGCCGGTCCCTGGCCGGCGAGTCCTATCCCTACCTCTGGCTCGATGCCACCTATGTCAAGGTCCGCGAGGCAGGCAGGGTGGTGAGCATGGCGGCGCTCGTGGCCACGGGGGTCGCGGCCACCGGTGAGCGGCGGGTCCTGGGGCTCGACCTCGCTGCCGGCGCCAGCACCGACGAGGGCGGCACCTGGACGGCCTTCATCCGCTCGCTCGTCGGGCGCGGCCTCGCGGGCGTGCGCCTGGTCATCAGCGATGCCCATCCGGGTCTCGTGGCGGCCATCGGTGCGGACCTCCTGGGCGCCTCCTGGCAGCGCTGCCGGGTCCACTGCACCCGCAACGCCCAGGCCCTCGTGCCCCGGTCGGCGCGGGGCATGGTGGCGGCGGTCATCCGGTCCATCTTCGAGCAGCCCGACGAGGCATCGGCCCGCGAGCAGCTGCGACGGGCGGCCGACGGCCTGCGTGGCCGGTATCCCGCCGTGGCCGAGCTGCTCATCGGTGCGGAGGCCGACCTGCTCGTCCACTTCACGTTCCCCGAGCCGCATCGGCGCCAGGTCCGCTCGACCAACCCGCTCGAGCGGCTGAACAAGGAGATCCCGGTGTTGAACTTGTCCTGCCGGGCGGCCGCGGCGGCGGTCGCTACGGTCGGTGTCCGTGCCGGGGTCTGACTCGAAAGAGATCTCCGACGTCATCGCGATGCGGTGGCTGTCCTCCGCTTGAAGTGTCGACCCCGGCGCGGTCACCGAGGACCGTGCTGACTTGATGAGAGCGTCGTTCGTCTCGACCGGGATGTCGTCGCGCGGTCCTGCTCAACCAACCCATGGGACCGGAGGCGACCAGCATGACGGCGGACAACATCATCGGCATCGACCCGCACCGCAGGACATTCACCGCGACCGTACTCGATCCACGCGGCGGCGAGATCGGGCTCGCTCACTTCCCGAACACCCGCGACGGGCATGGGGCCGGGCTGGCGTGGGCTCCGTGTCGTGCCGGCGATGAGGTGCTCGACGCGCGTGCCCAGGATGAGTGACAGGCGCGCGAGCTCTGCGAGGCAAGGCTCCGAGAATCTCGGACGATATCCTCTTCCCTGTCCCTCGTGAACAGGAAGGTTCCAAATTCCGGACAGAGCGGCGGTCACGAGGTTGGTCAGCCGCCATCCTCAGAGATCTGGCCGACCACCTCGGTCAGGACGTGCGGACCGTAGCGCTGCTGCAAGTCGCGCTGCCCACCTGCGACCGCGGCCTTGAGTCCGACGATGACAGCGTTCTGGGTCGGGTCGATGGCCACGGTCTGGATGGGGATACCGCCGGCCACGAGGGCCTTCGCGTCGTCGGTGACTGCTCGCTGCACAGCAGCCAGCTCGGTCAACGTCAATGAGGCCGGGCTGACGTCGACGACGGCGCCCTTTGGTGCGATCGCCTGCAGCTGACTCAGGTGGCCCGACAGGTCGGTCGTGAACCAGAAGCGGGCGGTGCTTCCCTCGAAGACCATCCCCGCATAGTCGACCTCTGCCTGTGCGTAGTCCAGCACTGGCTGCATCAGCTCGCGGACGCGTTGCTGGGTGCAAGCCGTGGCCAGTTCGTCCGGTGACAACTCTTGACCTCCCTCGATGTCCGGGAACTCACCGCGGCAGTCGTCGGGATCACCCGATGCCGCGCCAGTTGGTTCGACTGACGGAGCCGGGGAATGGACCACGACAGCTGGCACACCGACGATGCGCTTGACCTGCGCCTCCGTCAGTCGTTCCATCTTGGGCAGCAGCTGCCGATCGGGGCGACTCGGGACGATGTAGGCGACGGACGTGATGCGCTGTTCCTGGCCGGGCAGCCTGGCGCCGCTGGCCAGGGCGATACGGTCGCCTGGCCGCACGCGAAGGACCGACCCATCCGGACAGAGAGGTTCGGGCGCGCCCGAATGGAATCGGTCGAACTCGATGGTCGGACCGTCCGCTTCACCCTTGAGGACATCATCCACCGTGAGCGTGAACCGCGATGCGAAGCCATCGGGCAGCGCCGAGTCGGTGACCGTGCCGATGACCACATCCCGCGCGCTCGCGGCGGTGTGACGAAAGGACGGCCAGGCTGACAGACCGGAACAGTCCGCCGATACCGGGCCTGCCGGGGCGGCGACCGTAAGTCCGACCGCTGCCATCGAGGCGACCAAGGCGACTGCGGACAGCAACAGGACAAGCCTGCCTCGACCACGTCGCCGCCTGCCGCCAAGGGCCGTGGCCAGGTCAGTGGTTGCGGTCATCCGATCCTCCTATGGCTCCGGGTGGGCGATCTCGTCATCGTGAGACGTCTGAGCCGGCCACATGGTTACGCGTCGGAGATGAGCAGTCCGAGGACCAGCATGGCTCTAACAGGACGACGTCAAGCAGATCGTGATCCCCGCGGAATCCTGAGCGCGCCATG
>JBBQNA010000148.1:0-8749 GCA_038329515.1 Candidatus Limnocylindrales bacterium
GGATACGTCACGAGGCCGTCCCGGATCACGTGCGACAGCTCGACGAGCTGTCGCCCCGCGGCGCTCATTCGGTGTAGATGAGCTCGCGCACGGCGGCCAGCTCGCGTCGCAGGTCCTCGTTCTCCTGCATCTCGCGGTCGATCTTGTCGCACGCGTGCAGCACCGTCGAGTGGTCCCGACCGCCCAGCTCGGCGCCGATACGCAGCAGCGATACCTCGGTCTCGGCACGCATCAGGTACATCGCGATCTGGCGGGGCACGACGATCGCCCGTTCGCGTTTCTGGCCCTTGAGCGCCTCAAGATCCACGCCGTAGTACTCCGATACGGCCTGGGCGATGCGCTCCGGCGTGACAGCGCGCTTGCGCGGGTTGTAGAGCACGTTCGAAAGGACGGCCTGGGCAAGGTCGGCCGAGATGGGCATCCCCTGCATGCTGGCGTACGCGACGATGCGGTTGAGCGCACCCTCCAGCTCCCGGATGTTCGAGGCGACCTTGCGGGCGATGAACTCCAGCGCCTGGGAGCTGATGGGCACCGACTGCTCTTCTGCCTTGGCCCGCAGGATGGCGATGCGCGTTTCGAGGTCCGGCACGGTCAGGTCCGCGATGAGGCCCCACTCGAACCGGCTGCGCAGGCGCTCCTCGAGGGTCGCGATCTGGCGCGGCGGGCGATCCGAGGAGAGCACGATCTGCTTGCCTTCATCGTGGATGGCGTTGAAGGTATGGAAGAACTCTTCCTGCGTCCGCTCCTTGTCCGCGATGAACTGGATGTCGTCGATGAGCAGCAGGTCGATGCGTCGGTACCGCGCCCGGACGTCCTCGAAGCGACCCTGCTGGACGCAGGTGATGAATTCGTTGGTGAACTTCTCGCTGGTCACATAGACGACGCGCTTGCGCGGGAAGCGGGCGATGACCGCGTTGCCGATGGCGTGCATCAGGTGCGTCTTGCCAAGGCCCACGCCGCCGTACAGGAACAGCGGGTTGTAGGCGTGTCCGGGACGCTCGGCGACCGACAGGCTCGCGGCGTGTGCGAGGCGGTTCGCGGATCCCACGATGAAGGTCCGGAAGGTATATCGCGGGTTGAGGCTGACCGAGCCACCATCCGGTCCACCCGCGCGACCGGCCTCCAGGCGGACCTTCGCCTGATGCTTCGCGGCGGGTGCGGGTGCGGGTGCGGGTGCGGGCTCCGCGGCCTCCGGCTCGTCCTCGCTATCCGCGCGTTCCGATGGTGCGACCTCGCGGACCTCGAACTCGAGCGTCACGGAGTAGCCCACGACGCGTGCCAGTGTCTGGCTGATGAGCGAGCGGTATCGGCTCTCGAGCCAGTCCTTGGCAAAGCCGCTGGGTACGGCGACACGAAAGAGGGTGTCGTCCACGGCCACAAGGGCCGTGTCCTTCAGCCACGTCTCGAAGTTCGCCGGAGAGAGCGAGACCTGCAGTTCACCGAGGGCAGCACGCCAGACTTGCTTGGCATCCATCGATAGCCGTCATCGCTCCTGGCCGCGTCCGCCCGCGCAGCCTGTGCGCCGGTTCACGTCCGGATCCACAGGGGCGGCTGATGACCCGTGATCCGGGAGCCCGAGGTCGCAACGAAGCGACCGGCCGGTGGGCCCCGGCAGGTCTCCGGGGCGGCTGCTGGGCGACCCGGGAGGCATACGTTAGCGCGCCGTCCGGCGGCCCGCAACCGCCATCCGCTATACCCCCTGGGGGTATCGTGCAGGGCTCTGCACGAACCATCGTCCCGGTCGCGCTCAGCCGATGGGATCGCCGGGCGACGCTCCCGTATCGACACCCAGGAGTGGGATGCGGCCGTCCGGTGGCAGCCCCCCGAGGACCAGCACCTGGCTCATGAAGCCGGCGACCCGACGCGGCGGGAAGTTGACCACGCACACCACGAGGCGGCCCACCAGCAGATCCAGGTCGGGATAGGTCCCGGGCAGCTGGGCGGACGACCAGCGGATGCCACCCGGCCCGAAGTCGATCTCCAGCTGGTAGGCAGGCTTTCGGGCTTCCGGGAATACTCGCGCGGTGAGGATCCTGCCGATGCGGATATCCAGGCGCAGGAAGTCGTCGATGGTCGCGCTGCCAGGTGGCAGGAAGGGTCTGGGGTCGGTCACGGCTGCTCCTGTCCGGTCGGGCACACACACTGGCGCCGTGGTATATCATCCGCCGGACGTGGAGGCGCCACGCGTTCGTCGCGTGGCATCGACTCGTGCCCGGCGTCCGGAGCGCATCCAGAACCCATAGCGTTCCGACCGGACCAGTCACCCGCTTCCGTCCCACCTATCGACCCCGTGCACAGGAGCCATCAGGCCCACCGATGACGAAGCAGACGTATCAGCCCAAGAAGCGACATCGCGCCAAGGAGCATGGCTTCCGCGCCCGCATGAAGACGCAGGGCGGCCGCCAGGTGCTCGCCCGCCGGCGCGCCAGGGGCCGCAAGAAGCTGTCCGCCTGATCGCGTCCGCGCCCACACGCACGCGGGTGCCCGCCGATGAGCGAACCAGAGATGCTACGCGCGCCGCGCGATTTCGCCATGCTCCAATCAGTGGGACGCAGCCGAGGCCACACGCTGATGTCGATCCGTGTCCGGCGCAACGAGCTCGGCCGTGATCGGTTCGCCATCTCGACCGGCAAGCGCGTCGGCGGTGCCGTTGCCCGCAATCGTGTCCGTCGACGGGTCAAGGACATCCTGCGCCACTCGGTCCGTCCGGCGAGCACCGGCTGGGACGTCCTGGTGGTGTGCCGACCGGCCAGCGCCACGGCGGGCTATGGGGACCTCCGTGAGGCACTCGGTCGCCTGCTGGTCTCAGGCACAAGGGAAGGAAGATGAGGGCGTGAAGAGCGTCGGCATCGGGCTGATCCACCTGTATCGGATCCTGTTCGCGTGGATGCCACGCACCTGTCGATTCGAGCCCAGCTGCTCCCACTACACCGAACAGGCGATCGTCCGCTACGGGCTGTTCCGCGGTTCCTGGATGGGCGCCAAGCGGATCGGCCGCTGCGGCCCCTGGCATCCCGGCGGCTACGACCCGGTCCGTTGAGCATGCTGCGCGCCCGTACCCGGGCCTCCCTCGGCGCACTCCGCCTGGCGCCGACCGATCTCATCTGCGCCCTGTTCATCGTCATGTTCGCGATGGCCGTCGTGGTCATGCCCGCGCTCGGGCAGAGCCCAGGTGCAGTCGCCTCGCCGCCGTTCGCGAGCCTCGCTCCGACGATGGCTGCACCCTCCCCCGTGGCACCCACCCCGGCACCGTCCCTGCTCGTCGTCACCCCTGCACCGACCGTCGCAGCGTCCATCCCGGCGGCCTCCGGTGCGCCGGGCGCCTCGCCTGCTGCCGCGACCCCGGCCGCATCTGGTGGGGTCGCCCCGCTTCCAGCCCCATCAGCGACCGCGGCACCCTGTCCCAACCCGACCCCCACCCCGTCGCCCGTTCCGACTCCGGTGGCGAGCCTGGCGGCCGGCCAGACGGCCGCGCCGGCGATCACGCCCGCGCCAACACCCCACCCCAACCTGTGCCCCGCACAGCCGCACGGCGCCGACCCCATCAGCCTCCTGGCCTGGGCATTCACACCCATCTTCCAGGTCCTGTTCATGGGCCTCGCGGTGTTCTACAACCTGTTCGGCGATGTGGGTACCGCGATCGTCGCGCTGACGATCCTCATCCGGCTGTTGCTGGTGCCCCTGTTCCGCAAGCAGATCGTGTCCCAGCGCCGGATGCAGATGCTCCAACCGGAGCTCAAGGCCATCCAGGTCAAGTACAAGGGGAACCGGGCCAAGATCTCGGAAGAGCAGATGAAGCTCTACCGCGACCGGGGCGTCAACCCCGCCTCCGGGTGTCTGCCGGCTGTCCTCCAGCTGCTGCTGCTGATGCCCATGTACCAGGTGTTCAGCCAGGGCCTGAACGCGCCGAACATCAGCTCGATGCTCCAGATCTTCGGCAATCCGGTCATCACCGTGAACTGCTATGACCCCACGAACCCGCTCGCGCCGTGCATCAATCCGGATGTGTGGTGGCTGGCATGGCTGCCCCAGATCACGAGCCAGGGTCTGGAGTTCTATCCGGGCGGCATGCCTGCCAACCTGCCGGAGATCCTCATCATGGTCATCCCGGGGGTGTTCGGGCTGTCGCTGCTGGCACTCGCCTCGGCCCTGCTCCAGCTTGTCCAGACGCGCATGATGGCGACGCAGACCGACGATCCGCAGCTGCGCACCCAGCAGCGCGTGTTCCTCATCCTGCCGCTGTTCTCGCTCATCTATGGCTGGTTCCTGCCGGCAGGCCTGTTCATCTATTGGATCACGACCACCATCTTCTCCATCGTCCAGCAGTTCCTCATCAATGGATGGGGCGGGCTCTTCCCGATCTTTGGCTGGACACCAGCCTTCGCGGTTGGTCACACACCGCGATTCCCCGTAGCGCCACTTGCACCGCGTCCGCCCGACCCGACCGCTCCCGGCACCCCTGGTGCTCCCAAGCGTTCGGCGAGAGACAGCGCGGCAGGCACCATCAGACCGGCGAAGGGACGCAGTAGCCGCCGAGGGAGACGCCGATGAGCGAGTACCAGGAATTCACCGGCCGGACGGTCGAGGAAGCCATCAAGGCCGCCCGTGAGTCGTTCGGGGTCAGTGGCCTCGATGATCTTGACTTCGAGATCCTCACTCCCGGCAGTCGGGGCGTGCTGGGGATGGGTTCTGAACCGGCCCGGATCGTCGCGGCGCCGCGCTCGGCGCTGGGTGGCGGTGCCCCCCGACGGGACGCCCCGCCAAGTGCCCCACCGACGGCCAAGGCACCAGCACCACCGCCCACGCCCACGACAGTGGCACCCGCACCGCAGCGCGAGGCCGCCCCTCGGCCGCCCCGCGAGGACCGGCCCTCGGAGCCGCGTCCCGCTGAGCCGCGTCCCGCTGAGCCGCCAGCCGAGACCGAGGCGCAGCCCCAGCAGGCCGGGTCCAATACCTCCGTGCCGCTCCGTGGTCCCCGACCCGACCGGCCGCCGCGTGACGACCGTCGTCCGCGCGATGGTGGCGTCAACCGGGATCGTGGCCCGCGCGACGAGCGCAAGGGCTCCGGGCTCACGCAGCGTGAGGCGGCCGAAGTGGCCACCGCGCGTGCCTCGCTGACCACCGAGCGGGAAGAGATCCAGGCCGCCGAGGCGTCCCCCGAGGCACTCGCCGCCGGCAAGGACATCGTGGAGCAGCTCGTGGGCCTCATGGGCTATCGGGCCACGGTCTCCATCGGCACCGGCGATACCTCCAAGATCGACATCAGCGGTGTCGATGACGAAGAGCGCGAAGCCCTGGGGGCACTCATCGGTCGCAAGGGCGAGCGCCTGTCGGCGCTCCAGCACCTGGTGAACCTGATGCTCTCCCGTCGGATGGGCGCCTGGACCCGCGTGCTCGTGGATGTCGAGGATTACCGCGGCCGTCGCGAGCGGCAGCTGGGCGAGATCGCGCGCCGCGCCGCGGACAAGGTCATCGAGAGTGGCACGATGCTCCAGCTGGAGCCCATGCCCGCGCTCGAGCGGCGCTGGATCCACCTGGCGCTGCGTGATGTCGCGGGCGTCTCGACCCAGTCCATCGGCGATGAGCCGATGCGCCGGGTCGTCATCCTCCGCGCGGCAGACTGACGGGGTCAAGCCGGTCGTCATGACGAGCTCCGAGCGACTGCGCATCGGGCTCGTGGCGCCCCCCTTCGAGCGTGTGCCTCCCGTCGCATATGGCGGCACCGAGCGCATCGTGGATGCCCTGGCCGTGGAGCTGCATCGCCAGGGCCATCAGGTCACGGTCTTCGCGTCGGGTGATTCGATCGTGCCCGGCACGCTGGTGCCCACGGTCGGGTCACCCATCCGGGATACCGGTGCCTCTGGCGTCCATGCCGTGCCCTGGCTGACCACGACCCTGATGGCGGTGACGGCCCGTGCCCGCGACCTGGACGTGCTCCATAGCCACCTGGACTGGGCCGGACTCGTCCTTGGTCACACCCTGGCAGTGCCGGTGGTTGCCACCATCCACGGGCGGGTCGACGTGTCGGGTGCCCGGACGGTGCTGGCAGCGTCACGCTGTCACCACGTGGCCATCAGCGCCAGCCAGGCAGCCGTTCACCGCCCGGAGACCTGGGCGGCCGTGGTCCACAACGGACTGGACCTGACCAACGCGCCGTTCGGCGACGTGCGTTCCGAGGGCCTCTGCTTCGTCGGTCGATTGATGCCCGAGAAGGGCATCATGGATGCCATCGAGGTGGCCCGGATCACCGGCCGCCACCTGCGCATCGCGGCCAAGGTGGGCACGGCACCTGTCGAGGTCGACTATTACGAGCAGGTGGTGCGACCCGCCCTGGCGACCGCGGATGTGGAGCACCTGGGCGAGCTGTCATCCCTGGAGCGCGACCAGCTGTACGCCTCCTCGTACGCGACGCTGATGCCGGGCAATTGGCCGGAACCCTTCGGCCTGGTGGCCATCGAGTCACTCGCGTGTGGCACGCCTGTCCTGTCGCGCCGCGTGGGGGCGCTGCCGGAGATCATCCGAGAGGGCTTGGACGGATACTTCGGGGACGACGCACAACAACTGGCGTTCCGGGTCGCTGACGTAGCGACCCTGGATCGGTCAGCGATCCGGTCATCCGTGTTCGACCGATTTTCGGCACGGCGGATGGCGGATGGGTATCTCGACGTGTACCGTCGGGTGGTGAGCGACCACGCCGCCGGGACACACGCACCGTGAAGGAGTAGCGACGATGACGGACAACGGCAAGCAGCCCAGTGCCGACAAGACGGCCAGCAAGGCCCCTCACGATGCCACGGAGAACGTGACGGACGCGGTCAAGGCGGTCGCCGATACGGCTGCCGACGCGGCAGACGAGGCGACGGAGGCGACTCGGTCCGCCATCGATGGCATCAGCCAGGCGGCTGGCGACGCAGCCCAGCGGGCTGGCGACGCGGCCCAGCGCGCGGGGGTCGGCGCCAAGCGAGCCGCGGAGGTGCTCACGGACGTCGCGGGCGACGTCGCGACCAGCGTCCAGGCGCATGCGCCCGCGGTCATCGACACATCCCGCGCCACGGCCGACATCGCGGTCCGGGAGGTGCGTGCCGCATCGTCTGAGAACCTGATGATGGGCAGTGTGTTCTCGGCCGGCATGTCCCTTGGCCTGCTGCTGGCACGTGCCCCCCGTGTGCTGGTGCTCCTTGCGCTCGTGCCAGTGTTCGTGCTTGGTGGTGACCTCATCAGTCGGCGTAGTGGCCGTGGCTCGTCGGTGACCAGCAAGCCCGCCAGCAAGGCACCCGCGGGTCGGAGCAAGTCCAGCGGCGAGTGAGGTTGGGGATGCGTCCCGCCCCCCCGCCGTTCGATGACATCTCGGCCGGCCGTCCGGCCCGGATCACCCTGTCCGGCCCGGCCCTGCTGGGCAGCCGGCTGCTGACCAAGGACCTCGCTTTCCCGGCCGGGGAGCGCGAGGCCTTCGACCTGCTCGGGCTCCTGCCGGACCGGGTCCTGACCATCGATGAGCAGGTCGAGCTGGAGCTCGAGCATCTGCGGGTCAAGCACGACCCGCTGGAGCGTTACATCGGCCTGGCCGCGCTCCAGGACCGCAATGCGACGCTGTTCTATCGGCTGCTCGCGGAGCACCTCGCGGAGTTCCTGCCCATCGTCTACACGCCCACCGTCGGACGGGCGTGCCAGGAGTACAGCCACATCATCCGGCGCACCCGGGGTACCTGGATCACGCCCGAGGATGTCGGCCGCATCCCGAAGGTGTTGCAACAAGGCCCGTTCAGCGACGTCCGACTCATCGTGGTGACCGACAACGAACGCATCCTGGGCCTGGGTGACCAGGGAGCTGGTGGCATGGCCATCCCTATCGGCAAGCTCGCGCTGTACACCGCCGCGTGCGGCATCCACCCCAGCCTGACCCTCCCCGTGTCACTCGATGTGGGTACGGACAACCCGCTGCTGCTGGCAGACCCGCTGTACCTGGGATATCGCCACCCGCGCCTGCGTGGCCAGGCGTACGACGAGCTGGTGGAGGCGTTCGTCGCGGGCGTGGAAGAGGTCTGGCCGGGCTGCCTCATCCAGTTCGAGGACTTCAAGCAGCACAACGCCCTGCGTATCCTCGAACGCTACCAAGGTCGGGTGCCGTCATTCAATGACGACATCCAGGGCACGGCCGCGGTCGTCCTGGCAGGAGTGCTGGCGGGACTACGCGCCACGGACACCAGCCTGGATCAGGCGCGCATCGTCATCGTCGGCGCCGGCGCGGCGGGTATCGGCGTGGCCCGGCTGCTCCGCACCGCGATGCTGGCAGACGGCATCGACGGGGCTGCCATCCGAGATCACATCGCGCTCGTGGACACCCAGGGTTTGGTCCATGAGGGCCGCGCCGAACTGGATGACACCAAGCGCGAATTCAGCGTGGCGGCCGTGCCGCCCGGCACCGATGGGGAGCTCCTGAGCGTCATCCGTGACCGACGACCAACGGTCCTGGTGGGCGCCACGGGGGTCGCCGGCACGTTCAGCAAACCGGTGATCGCCGCCCTGATAGCAGGCCTATCGGACACAGACCGGCCCATCATCCTGCCACTCTCCAATCCGACTTCGGTCTCGGAAGCCGATCCGGCGAATGTCATCGCCTGGACCGACGGACGAGCGCTGGTCGCCACCGGCTCGCCCTTCGCTCCCGTCCAGCATGATGGCCGCTGGCACGAGATCGGCCAGGCCAACAATGTGTTCATCTTCCCGGGGCTGGGCATGGGCGCCATCG
>JBBQNA010000149.1:0-8664 GCA_038329515.1 Candidatus Limnocylindrales bacterium
AGCGCTGCGAGGACCGCACCGATGCGCAGCTGGTGCAGGCTGATGCGCTCCTCGACGGTCTCCTCTTCCGCGTCATGCTCGGCGTCAGCGGCGTCCGGGTCGGTGACGGCATCTGCCGCGACCAGCTGGCGCAGTGCCTCGCGGGTCAGGTTGGGCTGCCGTGCCAGGTAGCGGCGCGTGATCAGCTCCCGCTCGGGATGTGACGGCAGCCAGTCGGCGCCATGACGGAGGAGCTTCTCGATCTCGGGCGCGCTGACCCAGTAGTGCTTCTGGTCATCGAGGACGGGGATGAGCACATACAGGTGGGCCAGCAGGTCCCGCAGCCGCACGGTGCCGGTCAGGCGCACCGACTCGTACGGTGCGTCGCCCCAGGAAGGGAAGCGGGCGTCGAGGACCTGTCCTGCGATCGTGACCGTGTAGCCGAGTGGCTCGAAGAGACGCGCCACGATGTCCTCTCCGCCACGCGCGGGGAGGACCGGGATGCCGACCTCGAACGGCAGTGCCGTGTCTGCGAGGTCCTGGCGCTCCTTGCTCCGGCCCGACATCGCGGTCCCGAACATCTCGGCGATCGCAGAAGAGAGGAAGGACGACGCGACGTAGGGCCTGTCATTGACGTACGGCTCGAGGGATGGACTGGGACGCCATCCAGGACCACCTGCAAGTCCTCGTGGCCGAACTAACGTGATGGAGCTCGCGGCCTATTCCGCGATCGCTGGCGTCGCGGCTATCACTACTGGCGTCCAGGTCGCCATCTCGGTCTCGGCTACGGTCATGACGTGGACCGATGTCGATGATTCGTTCGGGGTGGGCCTGGTGGGGACCGGTCGCGCGACGCAGCAGAAGGGGATGCTTCGGGCGCTGTTCGCGCTCGCCGTCATCGCGTTCGTGGCAGTCGTGAATGGCAGCGCGCTCCTGGGCTGGGTGCTTGAGACTCCGTCGGATGTGAGTCTCGGCCTGAAACTGCCCATGGTCGGTGTCCTCCTTGTCTGGTTGGGATGTGTCCTGGCTGGACTGTGGGCCGCAGCTCGCTCGATCCGACACTTCCGCTGACATCTGGCACGTCGGTCTCCGCCCTCGGCGACGATTGCCCTCGAGCATCGAGACGGTTCGCAGCCGTGACTCCACGATCCTTCGACCTTCGCTGGCCCAGGGCGTCCTGAGCCCTTCCGGAGTCCAGTCAGGGCCATCGGGCGGAGTCGTCATCGACCGCAGACCAGAGATCCCGGTGTGCCATCATCCTTCGTTGATCCGCCTGACGCGATGCCGCATGCCCAACATGCGGAGGACGCAGGCGCAGAGCGAGCGAGCCAGTTGACGCGCGTATCGCAGTACTCCCATCTCGGACGGTCGCAACCTCAGCTCGACTTCGTCGATGTCTCGATGGACACCGACACAGCTGTCTTCGTCGACCCCAGTGCTCTAACGCTACTCAAGACGGACTGGGGCCACGCCTGCGTAGCGATGATCCAGCACTACTTTGGTTGCGTCCTCCATGCCATCGGCGCGGGAGATAACAAGCGCGCGCTCGCGTTGCTCGGGCAACTCCACGAACCGAACGAGACTCGCCTGGGGCTGTCGAAGGGACTGATCGATGACCGCCCAGCAGCCGGCGATACCCTGTCGCGCCTCGCTGACGTAGGTGAACGACTCGATGCCGAGGATCACGATGTCACCGGCCGGGAGACAGGCCCGGACGACGCCGTCTTCCCGGCGTGCTACCAGGGATCGCAGGTGCCACGCGAGGGCCATGATGGTCGCCTTCGGCCGATGATCCCGGCCACCATCGGTCACATGGTGCGCCGGCGCATGGCTGCCGTGGAGCTCGTGGGGAAGCGCTATTCGGCTCACGCCCTGCGCGCGACCGCGGCCACGATGAGCCATCAGAAGGGCAACGACATCGCCCACATCCAGGTGATGATGCGCCACGCTCGCCTCGAGACCACCATCGCCTACCTGCGGGACGTGGACTCGATCGCCAACAAGGGCGCGGCCTCCTGGGACCTCGGCGACGAACTCCGCGCAGCGCTTGACCAGCACGTGGAGACCGAAGGCCCGGTCGGCGAAAAGCCCGAGCTGTCGGAGGCTGCCTGACGTCGGCCCCTCCGATGACGGGCCGCATGCGGTAGCTCGGGACATGAAGAGGCCCCACGGAGCGACCGTGGGGCCTTGACCTTCTGATTGACGAACCGGATGGTCGTCAGTAGTCGTATGCCCGCGTCACGTCGAACGACCCTTGCGGGCGGCTCGATAGCGCATACATGACCACGAACCCATGGTTGTCAATGGCACGCCTCCTGCGACCGCCCGATGTGCGGAGGGTGGGTCGACGCCCGAACTGGGGCGATCTCGACCCAGTTCGAGTCATCGTCCGGGCCTGGACGCGGAACCCGGAATCTCCTCGCCCTGGTGCCGGCGATGCCTGTCGTCGCACAAGTCACTGACCGTGTCTCGGGCATACGCGGTGGTGGATGACCTAGTGGCGGATCCGGATCACCGTCTGTCCGGGATCACCGCCACAGCAGCGGTCGTAGACCACCCAGGCCTTGCCGTCAGCGGCACGGACCGATGGATCTCGTGGTTGCTGGTCGGACCAGGTAGTCGTGTGCCATCCGTCGCTCTTCTGTCGGAGGAGGGTCACGTGGTCACTGCCCTCATCGACGCGCAGCAGCTGGATGTAGCCATGCTCGTCAAGGGTGAACGAGCCGAAGCCGTTGCCCGGAAGGGTCCTGGTCGTCTTGGTGTCACCCGTGTAGGTGGCGATGCGGAACCTGCCGGACGAGGCGTAGCCGATGCGCGCACGGTCGTGGCTGTCGACCACGATGCGGTCGAGCGGTGCCGTCCCTGACGCGACCCGACGTCGCGTCCAGGCGCCGGACACCTTCTTGGCATAGCCGATGCCGTCAGATGCTCCGTTCGACTGCTGCTGCTCGAATGCGATCCTTGGTCGGCCGTTGCCGTCAAGGGCCAGGGACACGGGAGCATGCTCGTTCGTCATGTCGATCTCCGTGCCTCGGAGCCAGACCCGCTGGTCGATGTGGGTATCGCCGAAGTCACTGGCGTAGCGCACGCCGAGGGCATCCTGATACGCGATGGCGTACTCGCCCTGTCGCATGCGCAGGGATGGCCAGCGGTCGTCGTGGGTGGTGACCGTGGAGGTCGCCCAGGATCCGGTCCGGTTCGTCAACAACCGGATGCCCTTGCTGGGCTGGCCAGCCCCATCGATACGGGCGTAGGCGATGTAGACCTTGCCCGCGGAGATCGCGATCGATGGCATCAATGCGTTGCTGCCGGCGACGTGCCGGGTCGCCCAGTGACCAGACGCATCGGTGCTGTAGTCGAGGCCGTTGCCGTTGAGCGTGGTCACGATGTGTGTGTGACCGAGGTCGTCGACCGTCATCGATGACGCCACGCCGTCGTCGACGACCTTGATGGGTCCAAAGTTCGACGCGGTGACGGGCGCCGCTGTGGCCAAGGCCAGCAGCGCAACACCAGCGAGCATGCCCTGTCGCAGCACCATGCTGCGCGAGCGAGTGACTGTCAGATCATGCATATGAGCCTCCGACTGATCCTGTTCGACCGTGAAGTCGATGACTGAGACGTCTTGGGTGTTCGACCGTGTCGGACGGCCATCGCGGCGATAGCCGTCCACGGATGGGCAGGCAGGTCAGCAGTCGCTGACCGAATCCTCCGACCGGCAGAAGGTCCAGCCGCTGCTCTCGTCGGCCAGCGCCGAGGCTGTGGAGAACACACCGTGGTAGTAGCTACCGACATAGTGCCTGGCGACGTTGATGCCGAAGATGGTATCGCCGCTGTTCGACATCACGGGTGCACCGCTATCGCCCTCGATGACGTGATAGCTAGCCACCATCTGGTCGTTGATCCAGAAGCCAAGGTCCTCGCGATTGGCTGAGTAGCTGGTATCCGTGACGGTGCCGCACTTCCGCGGGCCTGGGTCGTCGCCTCCCACGCCGCTCTCGCACACCGTATCCCCGTTGTTGATGGCGTTGGCGTTCTTCGTATAGAGGATGTCCTGCACGTTGTCGTCGGTCTTCAGGTACTTGTGCCCATCGGTGCCGGATGCGATGGAGATGAACTGGCAGTCGCAGGTGCTGTTCGCGTGAGCGAGATTCCAGGTCGAATTGCCGATGGTGTGCGAACTATTGATGTGGTCGAAGCGATCGCCGCCGCTGCCGACACCGTGACAATGGCCCGCTGTGACGGCTCGGAAGGACACCGACGATCCGGACACCTTGTACGCGATGCCCGTCAATGTGCACTCGTTCGCATCGATGCCGCCCTTCCACGGGGAGCTGGTGCAATTGAACCTGGTACAGGCCGTGCCAGTGTCGCCCTCGCTCTGCGAGAACAAGAGCCTTACCGAGCCGTATTCCTCCTCGACCCGAGCCTTCGCCTCGCCGTATCCGTTCTCATGAAGCGTGACGACGACGGCGTTCTCACGCACGTCGACGCCCACGCTACTCACACCGTCCTCCTTGCCGGAACTCGCGTCGTCGCGGATGTCGGCGTAGATGCGCAGGAGATCCGCCTCGGGATAGTCGACCCTGTCGGTGGTCACGACGACCCACGAAGGAATCCGGGATTCGACGTCTTCGATCTGGGAGTTTGATGCGTCATGCGTGAACAGCATCGTGACCCCGACGTCATCGATGAACAGCCCGCCGAACACGTCATCGAGCCCGCGAGCGTAGTCGCGTGCAGGGTTGACGGCGGCGCTCACATCGTCCCTCGTGTGTTCCTCGGCCGCCATGGCGACGGGACCAACGAGGGTCAGCCCAGCGATGGCGATCGCGGCGGCTGCGGTCATGCCCACCCTTGGGCGAAAGGGAATCTGGCGCACGGGGCGCTCCTTCCAGGGTGACCGGCGCTGCAGCGACACCCCCGTGGCGCATTGTCGATCGAGTAGGGTCCTGCTCGTCGGACGGTACGGCCGCATCGGCGACCCGAGCATCGCAGCGCAAGGGCGGCACAGGCACAAACGGAGCCCCCTGTCTCCGTCCCTAGACGTTACAGAACCCTAACGGGCGTGGGTCTCGATGGAGATTGACGACCGATCTACAGGCCCATAGCCACGCAGGGTCACCGAATCAGGCCAGACCGGTCCGGATGGCGAAGGTGGCAGCAGCCGTCCGATCGGACCCCGAAAGCGGTTAGCAGCAACCGGGCCGCGCCACCTCGTTGCGGCTACGGCGACAGGCGATCGCTACGCCCTCGAGCATGCGACGGTCACCTTCGCGTAGATTCCGCGTCGTGACCGTGCAGACGTCGTTGTCGCATCCCAAGGTGCTTGCATCAACTTGGTTGCTCTCGTCCATCGCGGACCCCCTCGCTCGAGTCGGGGCCACACATGGACCCCTCGTGGCACCATGCCCACTTCGGGGATCTGGTCAAGGTCTACGCCGCGGGGCGGGAGCCGCCACAGCATTCGTGAAAGAACAGATTGACTGGTCGCACCGATACTTTCCTCACCCGCCGCACGCGGCCACCACGCGGGACTAGGTCGACACGGGTCTCCATTGCAGTGACCAGCCTCGTAGCGATCTCGCTCCTAGTGGGAGGGGCCGTACAAAGAGTGTAGGAAGAGGCACTCGATCCGCCGTCCATCCCCCAGATGCCACTGATGGACACGGTTGGCCATCGGCCTGTCCCCCGTCACGAGGACGAGGGCGTGTGCCTCCGCGAAACGCTCCACAGCCGGGTCCTTCGTCCCGGACCCCAGCTCGCGAGCGAGGAACAGGACTTCGTGGGCCACACCCAGGATGCCGCCCACGGCCACGTCCACGTCCTCATCGATGAGGAAGCGCACGGCGCGCTACTACGCGCTGCGGGCGCGAGCGACATCCGGCTCCGCGAGGGCAGCCCGGATGTCGTCCACCGTCAGATGTGGGTGGGCTGCCAAGGTCCGTGCCTCATCCCAGCCGCGTCGGCGTAGCTCCTTGATCCGCTCGACCGGCACACGCGTCGCAGCGATGACTGGCTCGCTGCCCTGCAGATCGCGCACCTTCGCGACCTGCCCGGTGCGACGGGTGAGAAGCGCCGAGATGGTTGTCTCGAGGCCTGTGCGTATCTCCTCCAGGGGGATGTCCATCGGCTCGGCCAGCTGGTCCAGGTCGCGCAATGAGATGGGCCTGTCCATCGATGGGTCCAGCAACAGCACCTCTCGACCCCCTTCCTTGGCTGCGACCAAAGTGGCGGTCACCAAGGGGTCCTGCCAACCACGCTGCTCCAGGTTCGAGACCAGTCGACGGATCTCGTTCGGAAGCCAGCCGCGCTTCCTGAGACCGGCACCGACCTTGAGCTTGATGAGGTCCCGGAATGAGTAGAGCCGAGCTGCGCCTCGGCCCTCGAACGCTGCGATCGACGGCTTGATGACGTCGGTTGCATCCCAATAGTCGAGTTGGCGGCGAGTCAACTTGGTGACCCGACTGGTGAGCTCGGCTGTGTAGGCGGTAGGCAGACCAGTCGACGACCCGGTGTGTCCGCTCGTCCCGTCCATGCCCTGCCCCCCAGCTTGCCCACGGCCGACGTCTCGTCGCGGCCCAGCGTGCGCATGGTACCTGCCGCTTGCACCCGTGGGCGCACACGGTCTCGGCGCCCTGACCGCTGTGATCGACTCGCCGAAGGCGGTGGTGTGACGTCGCCAACGCTGCGGCCCCATCTGGCCGACCGGTCCCGGATGTTGGGCGATCGGATCTCGGTGTCAAGGGTCCGAGCGGCGAGCTTCGGGCCCGCGGAAGTGTGACATCCTAAGCAAAGAGGCGAGGTACCCGCTACCCCCTCCGTTGGTAATGACGAGCGCTTCTCCGACGAGTAGTCGGGCCGGTCCCATGGCCGTTGCGGGACCTGCCAGCGTGATGTAATGGCGCCGACAGGGGACACGCACGCAGGAGGTACGGCATGAGCGAGCCTTTCTTCACCCAGGTCGAGGGACGCATCCCGTTCGGCGGGCTCGACGCTACCGACCCGCTGAGCTACAAGGTGTACGACCCCGATCGCATGGTGCTCGGCAAGCGCATGGAGGATCACCTGCGGGTGGGCGTGTGCGTGTGGCACTCGTTCGCATGGCCGGGCACGGACATGTTCGGCGTTGGTACCCTGGATCGCCCGTGGCTGGCACCCGGGCGCGACCCCATGGAAGCGGCGCGCGAGAAGATGGCTGCCGCATTCGAGTTCCTGGGCAAGCTGGGTGTCCCCTACTACTGCTTCCACGACCTGGACGTGGCGCCGACCGGACACACATTCGCGGAGTCGCGCGCCAACCTGGACGCGCTCGCGGATGAGGCGGCCGGCTACCAGGAGCGCACTGGCCTGCAGCTGCTGTGGGGCACGGCCAACCTGTTCACCCATCCGCGATACGCGGGCGGCGCGTCGACCAACCCGGACCCCGAGGTGTTCGCCTACGGTGCGGCCCAGGTGCGCCAGATGCTGGAGGTGACCCAGCGACTGGGCGGCACCAACTACGTGCTGTGGGGCGGTCGGGAGGGCTATGACACGCTGCTCAACACGGATCTCCGTCGCGAGGGTGAGCAACTCGCCCGCTTCCTGCACCTCGTCGCGGAGCACAAGCACAAGATCGGCTTCCAGGGCTCGCTGCTCATCGAGCCCAAGCCGATGGAGCCCACCAAGCACCAGTACGACCACGACACCGCCACGGTCCATGGGTTCCTGGCCCGGAACGGCCTGGAGGGTGAGTACAAGGTCAATATCGAGGCCAACCACGCCACGCTCGCCGGTTACAGCTTCCACCACGAGGTGGCATATGCGGTGGCGCACGGCATCCTGGGCAGCATCGACGCCAATCGGGGCGATCCCCAGAACGGCTGGGACACAGACCAGTTCCCCAACTCCGTGGAAGACCTGGCGATGCCGCTGTACGAGATCCTCAAGGGTGGTGGCCTGGGCACCGGTGGCTTCAACTTCGACGCCAAGCTGCGCCGCCAGAGCATCGACCGGGATGACCTGTTCCACGCCCACATCGGGGGCATCGACACGCTCGCCCGGGCGCTGCTGGTGGCAGCGGACATGATCGAGACGGGGACGCTGTCGTCCATGGTCGAGGCTCGCTACGCGGGCTGGTCCCGCCCGCTGGGGACGTCCATCCTGTCCGGGGACCTGTCGCTTGCCGACCTTGCCGACAAGGTGGAGGCGGGGGAGATCAATCCGGTCCGCGTCAGCGGCCAGCAGGAGCTGTACGAGAACGTGGTCAACGGCCACCACTGGCGCGCTCGCTGATCGCGTCGCGGCAGGGGACCTGAATCAGAACGGCGGCGCTGGTCGCGCCGCCGTCGAGCTGCCGTGAGGCAGGGGTATCAGTGGCTGCAGCCGCCCGGGCTACCGGTCGACTCGGCGGTCCGGAAGCTGCTGCCGCAGCCGCATCCGGAGACAGCGTTGGGGTTGTTGACCGTGAACCCGGCGCCCATGAGCGTGTCCAGATAGTCGATCTCCGAGCCGCTCAGGAGGGCGGTGCTCTGCTGGTCGACGTAGACCTTGATGCCCCGGCTCTCCACGGTGATGTCCTCGGGCGTCGGCTGGTCTTCCAGCATCATCCCGTAGCGGAAGCCTGAACAGCCGCCGCTGTAGACATACACGCGCAGGCCGGTCTGGGTATCTGCCTCGCCCGCGGTCAGCTCGGTGAGCTTCGCGGCG
>JBBQNA010000150.1:0-8659 GCA_038329515.1 Candidatus Limnocylindrales bacterium
GGACACGGGCATCCGAGCGGGCATCATCGGCGAGATCGGCACGGAACGCGGACGCATCGGGGCCGCGGAGGAGCGGGTGTTCCGTGCTGCGGCACTCGCACAATGCCAGACCGGGGTGTCCATCTGGACACACACGACGAATGCCGGCGAGCTGGCGCAGGAGCAGATCGACTTGCTGACCTCGCAAGGCGTGCCGCCCGATCGCATCGTGGTCTCCCACATCGGGGATCGTATCGGCTTCGATCCGCTGGCGCGCGTCGCCCAGACCGGTGTGTACCTGAGCATCGACAACATCGGCTATGTCGGTGGCGGCTATCCACCGGACGCGGTCCGCGCCAGGAACACCGCCCGACTCGTCAACGCCGGCCACGGCGGGCAGGTGCTGCTGTCGGGCGACACCTGCACGAGGGGCATGCTTACGGCCTACGACGGTCCGGGCTATGGGCGGGTGCTGACAGCGTTCGTGCCCCTGCTGCGGACGGAGGGCGTTGGGGAGGCCGCCATCCACGCGATGCTGGTCGACAATCCGGCGAGGGCGCTGGCCATGCCTGTGTGACCCCGAGCGCCGGCATCGGCGGGCTCGTATCGTCCGGTGCATGACCGTCCAATGCGCCGCCTCACTCGTCCATGAAGTCCCCGGCGTCGCCGATCCGCGGCCAGCAGCAAGCCCGGTCCCTACGAGAGTGGCGCGCTCGCGAACTGGACGCTGAACGCCTTGCACCAGACGACCACGCTCTGGAAGCCCGACACGTCGGTGCCCGAGGGGAGCTCATAGTTGAAGGCCCCATCGGTGGCCTTGAGGGTGCCGAGTTCGAGGCTCCCGTCAGCGTAGCCGTCGATGCTGGGTGAGAGGTACACGAACAGGTCCGGACCATTCTGGACCGAGAACTCCTCGAATCGGAGCACGAATGTGCCCGGTGTTGTCTCGACCAGCAATGCCTTGCCACTGCCGAAATGGAAATCGTCGGCGCCAGTGAACGTACCACTGGCGACGGTCCGGGGGCCGTCGGATGTGTCACTCGCCGGCGAGCCGGTCGGGAGCAGGATCGCTGCCTGATCCTGAGCGCTCGGCCCTGGTGTACTCGGCCCTGGTGTAGCGGGGGCCGACGCAACCAGGAGCGGGCTCGCCTCGTCGAGTTGCGTACGGATGAATAGCGGTGAGACCAGGATCCACGCGACCGGCAGCCCGATGGCAAGCGTGACCACGGCGCCCACGAGTGACCCGCGTGGGTGCCGTCGTGCGATCTCGAACCAGTGGCGGCGGTAGGCCATGACGGCCACGGCAACCCCGATCGCGGCGAGGCCGATGACGATCGGCACCCGATAGGGGTACAGCTGGGCAAGCGCTCGCTCGATGTCGCCAAAGATCATGACGTGGGCTCCGGATGAGGCTGGGGAGCCAGACGCTACGCGGTCGATGTGACGATCCGATGACACCAGCGATCACCAGGCATCGATGCTCATGCACGACCCGGGCGCTCGCACGACGGACCCTGACGGACGAGCCGCCGCGTATGCTGCCGGGGTGAGCATCGCTTCCCCCACGGAGACAGGAACCGCATTCCTTGGTGCGCTCCGGGCCGAGCTGCCCGAGCTGCGGCTGCTGACCGACACGGTCGACACCGAGGCATACCGCTGGGACGAGACGGAGTACATGCACCCGGGCATGCCCCTGGGTGTGGTGTTCCCGACGAGCACCGCGGACGTGAGCACGATCATGCGCCTGGCCACCGAGCACCGGGTGCCGGTCGTGCCGCGCGGCGCCGGATCGGGTCTGTCCGGTGGCGCCATCGCGGTCGAGGGCGCGCTGACGATCGTGATGACCGGCATGCGCTCGGTCCTGGAGATCGACCGCGAGAACCTGCTCGCGGTCGTCCAGCCGGGGGTCATCAACGCTGACCTGGGGCGTGCAGTGGCCGAGCACGGCATGTTCTACCCGCCCGACCCGGCCAGCTTCGAGATCTGCTCCATCGGTGGCAACCTGGCCGAGAACTCCGGCGGCCTGCGCTGCGTGAAGTACGGCGTGACGCGCGACTACGTGCTGGGCCTGGAGGTGGTGCTCGCGGACGGGTCCGTCATCCGGACCGGCGGCCGCACGGTGAAGGACGTCATGGGCTATGACCTGACGCAGCTGCTGGTGGGCTCCGAGGGGACGCTGGCCATCATCACGGAGGCGACCCTGCGGCTGCTGCCGACGCCCGCGCCCAAGCTGACGATGCTCGCGTTCTTCGCGTCCGTGCCGGATGCGGGGGCTGCCGTGGCGGGCATCACCCGTGACGGCATCGTGCCCGTGACACTGGAGCTCATGGACCGGTTCACCATCCGGGCCGTGGACGCGGCGCTCCACGTGGGCCTGCCAGAGGACGCCGGGGCGATGCTCATGATCGAATCCGACTCGGGCGGCGCGGCCGCCGAGTCGGAGCTGGATCGGGCCGCCGCCGCGTGTACGGCAGCCGGCGCGACCGAGGTCATCCGGGCGACCGATCCGCAAGAGGCGGACTGGTTGCGCGAGGCACGCCGCAAGGCGCACTGGTCACTGGAGCAGGCCGGCGTCGCGCGCATGGAAGACATCGGCGTCCAGCGCAGCCAGGCACCGGAGCTGCTGGCGACCATCGAGCGCATCTCCGCGGAGCACGGCCTGCCGGTGGGTGTCTTTGGGCATGCCGGAGACGGCAACTTCCATCCCACGTTCGTGATGGACCGGGCCGATCCGGAGGCTGAGCGACGCATCGACGCGGTCCGCGCGGACCTGTTCGCGGCGGTGCTCGCGATGGGCGGCACCATCTCCGGCGAGCACGGTACGGGTGTCGCCAAGCGTGGCTATCTGACCCGCCAGCGCGGCGATGGCTACGTGCGCGTGATGCGCGCCATCAAGGACGCGCTCGATCCCCTCGGCCTGCTCAACCCAGGCAAGGTGCTCATCGACTGAAGGCTATCGGAGCTGCGCCTCGTACTGCAGCTCCTCGTCCGTCGTGCGCTCGGCCAACGGCGCCACCTCGAGGCGCTCATCCGGGATGGGCAGGCCGCTCACCACGGACCGACCAAATGTCCCACTGCTGAGGCGATCCTCTGCCCGCACGACGGCCAACAGCTCATCCTCAAGGCTGGCGACGAGCGCCTGGTCGACCATCTCCGTTGCGAGCGCGCTCCCGGAGTCGGACTCACCGGTCTGCTGGCGACCCAGATCGGCCTCCGTCTGGACCTCGCCCCGGAGTTCGGCAAGGGCACTCTCGATGCGCTTCCGTTCCGTGGCTACCAGCTCTCTGGCTCGGACATCTTCCATGCTGCCTCCTGTGTCGTTGGATGAGCCCGAGGTCTCGGCCGGCCAGCCTACTCCTGTCGGGGTGTGACCACGTCCGAGATCGGGAGTCGCGGTGCGACTTGAACGAGCCGACGAGCCGGTCGTCTCGGTCGGTTCAGGCTCCGGACGACTGCGGTGACCTTCAGTTGCGCGGCCGCTGAACGAGCCAGCGAATCGATCGAAACCGGCTGTTCCAGCGGTCCGGCGACTGAGACTGCCTCGGAAGGGCCCGAAGCAGTCTGTGCGCCGACCTTCCTTGGTCCGTTCAGTCGTGGGGCGACTGCGAGCTCGTCGACGAGAGAACCGTCGCCGATGCACGCTCAGCGTGCGGTCCGGGCCCGGCGCCATCGGCCTCGCCGTCGGCCCCGCTTCCGTCGTCGCCGCGGACCGAGACCACGAGCAGCAACAGGGTCGTCTCGATGACGTCGATGCCGGCGATGACGAGCGCGACCACGATGGGCAATGCGGACCCGATGAACCAGCCTGCGGCTGCCGCGAAGGCGGCGAGTGACAGGAACACCAGGCGCACCGCCCGGATGAGCGCCCGCGCATCACCCGTGGCGGCACCAAAGCGCTCGATGGCACGCATGCCCAGCACGACGCCCACGATGACCGCCGCTGCCCCGAAGAGCACGCGCCCGATGAGCGGCGGCTCCAGGATCACGCCCATCGTGTCCAGGCGTCCGATGAGCGACGCCCCAACGACCGCGCCGATGCCCGCCACCAGGATCAGTGGCTGACGCCAGCGCGCGTCCACGTTCGTGGCGACGGCCTCAGTACAGGGAGGGGAAGCGGTCGCGGTATCGCGGCAGCACCCAGTTGCCGGCCCTGGCCTTGAAGGCATCCAGCAGCTGCTTCGTGGTCACGATCTGATACCGACGGTCATGCCAGAAGTCCCGGACCACCGTCCAGAACTTGGCACTGCCCATGTCCTGCCGCAGCTTGTTCAGGAACGAGGAGCCCTGGACGTAGACCTGTTCGTAGTAGCAGGACGGCGTGTACGCGTACATCGACAGATCCAGGCGCTTCTTGGCGCAGTTACTGCTCCGGAACCCGAACATGGAGCGGGTCAGGAACTCGGCCATGGCCTCGTCCAGGAACGGGTTGGTCGTCTGGTCGTTGCCGACGACGCCGTAGAACCACTGGTGTGCGACCTCGTGGCTGAGCACGAACGGGATCTTGTAGGTCGCGTAGTTGGCGGGCAGCCAGACCATCGCCGGCGACTCCATGGCATACGCCCCGGACGACTCGGACACCACGAACGTGGGGTACGGGTATTGGCCGACCTTGCGCGTGTAGTAGTCGAGGGACTTCCTGGCCCAGGTCATGATCGTGGACGAGCTGATGGTCCGGGTGAAGACCTTGATCTTGATCTTGCCATCGATGGACATCCCTGTGCGCACCTTGTAGTCGCGAGCGGCGGTGAAGTTGAAATCGCGTACGTTCTCGGCCAGATAGGTCTGCTTGTGACCGTCGGTCGAGATGCGTCGGCCACTGGTGCCCCACTTGACCTCGACGTCCGAGTCGAGCGTGACCTCCACCCGCGGGCTGACACCCGTCACGAACGGATCGCCGTGGCTCTGGACCTGGAACTTCACCTGGCGGCTGACCCACGGGATCCAGCGCATGCCGCTCATGATCCGATGCTGCTTGGAGAACAGGAAGTCGTGGCCGGTGGTGCCGGGCCGGAACCAGGCGCGATACGAGGTCGTGATGGTCACGGAATCGCCGTTGGCCAGCGTTCGACCGAGCGGCACCTTGATGGTCTGGCCGGTCACCCTGGGCGTGACCCGCTCGCCGCCGACAGAGACCGCGAGGTTCTTCATGTTGCCGATGCGCGCAGGCACGAGGTTGAAGTCGATGCGCTCGATGCCATGGCCGCTGGTGTTCTGGATGCGCGCCCGGGACCACACATCCAGGCGGCCCGCATTCCAGGTGAGCTTGGCGCGCGCCTCATAGGTGGCTCGGACATCCATGGTCGAGCGGTCGGCCGCGGCCGCACTCGTGGGCACGATGAGCGTCAGCACCATCAGCAGGACGAGCCAGAGGGCCACGGCCCGGCTGGATGCAGCGGAACGGGTTCGGGGCAAGGACATCATCACAGGCTACTCCGATCGTCGAGGGCGGCCGCTCGGCAACGCGGCTCAGACTCGACGACGCACGAGCAGGCGGTTCGTGACAGGCAAGTCGTCACGGGCCTCGGGCTAGACTGCACAGCGAATACCTTCACCACGGCGGAGTGCCCCCACACGATGTCAGAACCGCGACTGCACCAGCGCCACCCACGACCGCACATGGCGGCCGTCCTGGGTGCGATCCTGTGGCTCCTGGTGAGCATCGGCAGCGCCGCCGCCGCGGCGCCCACCATCGTGGGCGGCCTGACAGACGAGGTCGGCGCGCTCGATGCGTGTCGCCAGAAGGTGCTGTCGGCGCAGCAGCAGTTGTTCGACCAGACCGGCACCAACCTGTTCCTGGTGTACGTGGCGTCCACGGACGGCGTGGACATGAGCGACTACGTCGACCAGCTCATCGACGGCAGCAACGGCCAGGTGACCGAGAAGGACGCGCTGCTCGCCATCGCCACCGGGGACCGTGATTACCAGCTGTACACGGGCTCGCAGCTGAACGACTCGGTCGGGGTCACGGAGTTGGATAGCGTCACCACCACGTACGTGCTGCCGGCATTGCGGACCAGTGATTGGTGCGCGGCGGCGGCTGGCGCAGCGGTGGGGCTGCAAACGGCCATCGGCGGCGACGTCACACCGGACAAGCCACCGGTCAGTGGGTCTGGTGGCGGCGGGCTGCCGGGCTGGCTCATCGTGCTGGTCATCCTTGGCGTGATCGGTGGCGTCGCGTTCTGGTTCCTGCGTGGCCGTGCCAACCGGGCCCTGTTCAAGGAGCGTGGCGCACAGGAGGACCTGGGCAAGCAGGCGTCGAGCCTGCTCATCGCCACGGATGACGCGTTGCGTGCCGCGGACCAGGAGCTCGGCTTCGCGCAGGCGCAGTTCGGTGATGCACAGGCGGTACCCCTGGGCAAGGCGCTGGACGAAGCCAAGGCCGAGTTGCGCCAGGCGTTCCTGCTCAGCCAACAGCTGGATGATGAGACGCCGGAGACGCCCGAGCAGCGGCGCACGATGCTCCAGGAGATCATCGACCGGTGCACCAGGGCACAGGGCATGGTCACCGAGCAGCTGGCACGCATCTCCAAGCTCCGGGACCTGGCGAGGAACGTCGACCAGGTGCTGCCGCAGACCGTGAGCGCGATGGAGACGCAGGTCGCGCGCATCGCGCCGGCCAGGGCGGTCCTGGCTGCGCTGCGTGCCCGGTTCGCGGCGGAGAACATCGCGGCCGTTGCCGGCAACCCGGATGCCGCCGACACCAGGCTGACGGCGGCACGTACGGCCCTGGACGCAGCTGCCGCATCGCTGACCGCGGGTGAGCGAGATGCCGCCGTGACCAGGGTCCAGGAGGCGGAGACGGCCATCGCGGAGGCAAGCGCGCGGCTGGACGCCGTGGATCAGTCGCAGACGGCACTCGCCCAGGGCGAGGCACAGCTGGGGGCGTCCATCGCGGCCGTACAGCTGGACATCACCAACGCCCGGTCGGCATTGGCTGCGGGCAAGGGGACTGATCGTGCCGCGGAGGTGGACAAGGCCGCAGCGCTGCTGACCACGGCCCAAACGATGGCAGGCGCCACGCCCCTGGACGTGGTGGGTGCGACGCGTGCCGCGACGGAGGCGAACAGCATCATCGACGGGGTGCTCGCGGGTATCCAGGCCGGCGACGCAGCCGTGGCGCGCAATGCCGCAGCCGCCCAGGCCGCCTTCGCCAACGCGACCGCCAGCGTCACACAGGCCAATGCCCTCATCGGTGCCAATGCCGCATCTACGGCCGGTCGTCGCGCGCGCACCCGCGTCGCGGAGGCACAGCAGTACCTGGCGCGCGCGCAGTCGCTGATGGCAACCGATCCGGCCACCGCCGCCCAGGCATCTCAGACCGCTGACGCGCTGGCCGATGAGGCGATCGCGGAGATGCAGGCATTCGGCGGCTCGAGCGGGGTGTCCGGCAACACCTGGGGCGGCTCACCCACCACCCGCTATGGCTCAGGCAGCGGGGGCTACACGCGACCGTCTGGCGGCGGCGGCGGCCTGGAGTCCTTCCTTGGCGGCCTACTGGGTGGCATGCTCTCCGGCGGCGGCGGTACCAGTGGTCGCCGTAACAGCGGCTGGAGCGGTGGGTCCGGCGGCTTCGGTGGCTTCGGATCGGGCGGGTTCGGTGGCTCCAGCGGCGGCTCCAGCGGGGGCGGTCGGTCGAGTGGCGGCTCGAGTGGCGGCTCGAGTGGCGGCCACAGCGGACGGCGAAGTGGCGGAGGCTTCTGATACCGTGTCGGACCCGGGCGAATGAAGATCGTGCACGAACAAGGAGAAGGCAACCGTGAGTGACATCCTCGGACGCGTCGGCAACATCCTGCGCGCCAACCTGAACGACATGCTGGACAACGCGGAAGATCCCCAGAAGATGATCGACCAGCTCGTCCGCGACTACACCAACGACATCCAGGAAGCCGAGAGCGCCGTTGCCCAGACCGTCGGCAACCTGCGTCTGGCCGAAGACGACCTCAAGCGGGACCAGGGCGAGGTCGATGAGTGGGGCGCCAAGGCCAGCGCCGCCGCTGCACGTGCCAGCCAGTCTGCCGCGGCGGGCAATACCGCGGACGCGACCCGCTTCGACACGCTCGCCAAGGCGGCGCTGCGTCAGCAGATCAGCAACGAGAGCCAGGCCAAGGCCGGTCAGGAGCGCGTCGCACAGCAGACCGTGATGGTCGACCAGCTGAAGGCCGCTCTCAACGGCATGCGCGCCAAGCTGGAAGAGCTCCGCATGAAGCGTGACGAGCTCGTCGCCCGGGCCAAGATGGCGGACGCCCAGCGCCAGGTCCAGGAGTCGGTCCAGAGCATCAACAGCTTCGACCCGACCAGCGACCTGAGCCGCTACGAAGACAAGGTCCGCAAGGACGAGGCGATGGCCCGCGGCATGGCCGAGGTCGGCGCTTCCTCGCTGGACTCCCAGTTCGCGGCCCTCGATGACGCGTCCGAAGACGCCGAGATCGAGACCCGTCTGGCCGCACTCAAGGGCGGCTCCGCCCCCAGCTGACCCGTTGGTCGCGCGTGGCCGTTGGCCGCGTTGCGTGAATGTTGGCCGCGTTGCGTGGCCGTTGGCCGCGTCGCGTGGCTACTCAGGCGCGGCCGAGGCGCGCCGGCCACTTCGGGGCCGCGCGGCCGCTGGCGCCCTGATGTGCCTGGACGCGCCGCGCCGCCAGGGCCCCGCTGCCCCCGATCGACTCCCAGATGATCCAACGGG
>JBBQNA010000151.1:0-8627 GCA_038329515.1 Candidatus Limnocylindrales bacterium
CAGTCCACGCTTGACCAGATCCTTGCCAGCGGCAAGCTTCGGTTCGGCGTCCCCATCGCGGGCCTGCCCGTCGCCGCGCGCGACGGCTCGGGCAACGTGGTGGGCGTCATCCCGGACATGGCCAAGGAGATGGCCGCTGCACTCGGCGTCGAGCTGGAGCTCGTCGACACCCCAGGCGCGGACCGCATCCCCTTCATCCAGGCCGACAAGATCGACGTCTCAGTGGGCACCGTGACCCTCGAGCGAGCCAAGGTCGTCGGCTTCACCAACATCTGGGCCGTGGATGGCACTGCGGCCGTCGTGCTCAAGTCATCGGGCATCACCGACTACCCGCAGGTCACAGGCAAGCGGGTCGCCGTGGTGACGGGTGCCACCGGCGACCTGGTCGCCACCGAGCAGTTCCCGACCAATGAGTTCCAGCGAGTCGACCTCGCCTCCACGGCGCTCCAGGCTGTGGTCAGCGAGCAGGCAGACATCGTGTTCGACGACTACACCTTCCTCGCTCTCGCGGCGAGCGAGAACCCCGACTTGCTGCTGCTGCCGGCAGTGTCCAAGGAGCCGAGCGGTCTCATGGCCCCCATCGGGGACCAGGTCTGGATCAACTGGCTGAACTTCTTCCTGGACGATTACTACAGCTCGGGCGTGTCGACCTGCGGCTGTGGCCACGCCAAGCTCCTGGAGTGGTTCAAGGCTGAACCCCTGCCGCTGAAGTTCGACTACTAGGTCGGGCGGGCGCTTCGGAGGCCATCGGGCCGTGTTGCGATTCAACGAGGTCATGGACAACCTGCCACTGCTCGTGACGGGTTTCCTGCTGACGGTCCAGGTGGCCGCCGGCGCCATGATCCTGGGCATCGCACTCGGCCTGGTGGCAGCCGTGGCGCGCATGAGTGGCCTCGCGCCGCTGCGCTGGGTCGCCGGTAGCTACATCGAGGTCATCCGGAACACGCCTGCCCTCGTGCAGCTGTTCGTCATCTACTACGGGCTGCCGGAACTGGGTATCCGGTTGCCTGCATTGCCATCGCTCATCCTCGCCCTGGGCATCAATAACGGTGCCTACCTCGCCGAGATCTTCCGGGGCGGCCTGCAGTCGGTCCGCCGCGGCCAACTGGAAGCCGCTGCCTCCATCGGCCTGTCTCGTTGGGTGGCGTTCGGGCACGTGATCCTGCCCCAGGCGGTTCGGACGATCGTGCCCGCGACCACCAACCAGTGCATCCAGATCGTGCTGGCTACCTCGCTGGGCACCGTCGTGGGGGTGGCCGAGCTCACCAACCAGGCGATGTACATCAACTCCCGCACCTTCCGCACGTGGGAAGTGCTCATCATCCTGACCCTCGGCTACGCCGCGTTGACGTGGTCCATCAGCCTCATCGGACGGGCCATCGGCTGGCGCATGGAACGGGCGTATCGCTGATGGACTTCACCTTCCTGGAAGCGTACCCGCGCGTCCTGCTCGACGCGGCGCTGCTGACCATCACCCTGTCGGTGGTCTGTCTGCTCGGTGGCCTCTCTATCGGCCTGCTGGTGGCCGTGCTGCGAACACTGGGGGGTCGCATCCTGAATACGCTGCTGGGCATCGTGGTGGACCTCTTCCGGGGCACGCCGCTGCTGGTCCAGCTGCTCATCTGGTACCTCGCGCCCAGCATCCTCAAGATCAACCTATCGCCATTCGAGGCTGTCGTCGTGGGCCTGTCGGTGAACGCGGGCGCGTTCATCTCGGAGATCATCCGCGGTGGCATCCGCTCGCTGCCCAAGGGTCAGCGCGAGGCGGCGCTGGCCCTCGGCTTGTCGCGCACATATTCCCTGCGTGCCATCGAGCTGCCCCAGGCGATGCCCCTGATGCTGCCTGCGATGGTCAGCTTCACCATCGGGCTGGTCAAGGACACATCGATCGCTTACATCGTGGGTCTCCACGAGCTGCTGCGGTCGTCCCAGTTCATCGCTGACTACGAACGGCGACCACTGGAGATCTATCTCGTGGTCGGCGTCATCTACTTCGTCATCTGCTTCCCGTTGTCGCGGGTCGCAGCCCGCCTGGAGACCCGGATGCGTCGCTCCGGGGTCGTCCAGGAACGGCTGTCTATCTGACTCAGGTCAAGGTCCAAGGAGGTCCCGTGTCCGATCCCGCCGCCGCACCGCTCCAGGTGGTGACCGTCCGTGGGCCCATCGATCCGAGCGAGATGGGACCGACCTTGTCCCACGACCACGTGCTCATCGACTCCTTCGACATGTGGGGCGCGGCGACCGGCAACTACGGCTGGATCCTGGACGATGAGGACGTGGCCACACGCGAGTTGGAGCGTTACCGCGCAGCTGGCGGGGGCACGATCTGCGATCCCACGAACGTGGGCATCGGGCGGCAACCGGCGGGCCTGCGGCGCGTCAGTGAGCGGAGCGGCGTCCACATCGTGATGGGCGCCGGATGGTACCGGGAGCGCTGCTACGCGCCCTACATCAACGAGGAGATGCCCGACCAGCTGGCAGACCGACTGGTGGTCGAGCTGACCGAAGGCGTCGATGGCACGGATGTCCGGGCCGGCTTCATCGGGGAGATCGGCACCGAGCGTGGCTGCATCTCGCCGGCGCAGGAGCGCGTCTTCCGGGCAGCTGCTCGCGCCCACGTCAGGACTGGCTGTCCCATCCTGACCCACACGACCCACTTCGGCGAGCTCGCGGTCGAGCAGCTGGATCTGCTGGAGGAGGAAGGGGTGGATCCGCGACGTGTCATCGTCAGCCACCTCGGCGACCGGGTCGGCATCCATTGGTGGATGCCCATCGCCCGCCGTGGCGCATACCTCGACGTGGACAACCTCGCCTTCTCCGATGGCTATGCGCCGCTCAGCGTGCGCGCCGACAACGTGGCCGCGTTCGTGGCGGAGGGGCTCGTGGACCAGGTGATGCTCAGCAACGACATCTGCGTGCTGGACCAGCTCGCCTCGTATGGTGGTCCGGGCTACGACAACGTCATCACGAACTTCGTGCCGTTGCTGCGGGAGCGGGGCATCACGGAGGACCAGATCCACATCATGATGGTCACCAACCCGGGCAGGGCCTTTGCCTACGACGCCGAAGGCGCGCGCAAGCGGATCCTGGCCGAGCGAACGGCGAGCGCAGGCGTCTAGCTGCTCACCGAGTTCATGACCTACCAGACGGTCAACTGGCGGGGGTAGCGATGGGCCCGGAGACGGGCGTCCTTCGTCACGATCTGCCAGCCCTGCTCGATGGCCGTCGCGTAGATGATCCGGTCTGCGGGGTCGCCCGGAAAGGTCTCGGGCAGTGCAACGGCCGTCGCTGCCACGGCTGGTGTCGTGCCTATCGTCCGGACGTGCGCCGCGAGACTCTCCAGCCACGCACGCACGGGCATGGTCACAGCGATGCGGCCGTGCTGCGCGAGCCAAGCGAGCTCGAACCAGGTGATGGACGCCACGGCCAGCTCGTCCGCGGCGGAGAGCGCGAGCGCAGCAGCAGGACTGACGCGATCTGGCTCGGACGCCCACCAATGGACGACATGCGAATCCATGAGCAGCGTCGTCACGCCAGTTCCCATGTCGCGCCGGTGGCGAACAGCTCCTCGTCGTCGGCCGTGCCGATGGCGACCCCCCGCAGCGAGCCTCTCATCCCCTTGGCCCCACGGGCGGGCACGAGCCGAGCGACGATCCGGCCGTGACGGGTGAGCGCGATCTCGTCTCCCTCGACGACCTCATCGATGAGTGACAGCAGGTGCGCCTTCGCATCGGTGATGGTCACTGTTCTGGTCATGTGGTCAGGATAGTGGTCATCGTGGAGGACGTCGAGACCTGCAGGCCCATGCTCCCGGGCAGTACCCACATCGACGGAGGCTCGGAACGACTCCCGCTCGTGACCCTCGACACCCGTCTCGCCGAGGCGGCCAAACGCGATGGCTTCCGGGTGACCCAGCCCGGCCTGCGGTAGTCAGTCGCTACCTGCGGGTCTGCGATTCCCACCAACCGGTCACTTCGACGGCGGAGCTCCCTGACTGGTGACGTTCCGGGCGGATCTTCCCTTCAGGTGGGCAAAGCGCGGCTGAGCCACCTCGATACGGCCGTCGGAGCCACGCGTCGATAGGTTCCACCGTCGGATCGACCGTGGGGTGGGAATCGATGCGGCACGAGGAACCAGCGCCATACTCGGCCGGAGACGCGCTGCTATCGTCGGGCACGGGGGACCGCGGCGCGTGGCACGAGCCGGGTCGTTGTGCACCGCCTGGGGTTGGGAGCGCGATCCATGACGGACGACCTGACGACTGATGACGGCCTCGAGCTACGCCCGATGGAGCCGCCGGCTCCGTCCCTCAAGCAGGCCAGTTTGCTCGTCGATGTACTCACGCCCGAGTTCGGTCGTCCGCTGGATGCGCCGAAGTCTCGTTCGACGGCCAAGCCCACGAAGGGCAGCCCGGTCGGTGAGGACAAGGTCGGTGACTATCGCCACGCGGACGCGACCCGGACGAACATCCCGGAAGAGGGCCTCGCGACCCAGGACCGGCTACCGACGGCCAAGGTGACGTACGCCTTCGATCCGCACCTCGATCCACAGCTGGTCTGGGCGGGCAAGGCGGAGCACACCAACTTCGATGTCGACACCGGCAGCCTGCACATCTACGAGCGTGCGTCCACGGCGGCGATCCTGCGCGCGGTGCGCTGGGAAGAGGTCCAGCAGACGCTGTTCTCCGACCCCGTCATGAGCATCGACCAGGAGCTCGATTTCTACCAACACGAAATGGACTGGGCGAACCGGCTCATCCTGGGCGACTCGCTGCTGTGCCGCAAGACGATGGCGGGCAGGTATCGGGTCTGGGCTTCCTAGCCTCGAAACACCGTGTCGGCATGCCATTCCAGCAGCTCGGGCCGCGGAGGCGGGCTCGGTGCCCTGGGGCGGCCGGATCTCGCGCCCGTCGAGAGCGTAGTAGTCGCGGCCGCTATCGAACTCATCATGGATCCTCCGACTCACACGAACCTTCAGGTCGGGCGAGAGGGTCAAGTACCCGCATTCGACCCAATCAGCTTCGCATCCACATCGACGTCATGACTGCTGGCCCTGGAGATCCGGTGGCGCATTTCCTTGAGCGACGCCGACCCGTTCCTCTCGCGGAGGGCTTCAGGCGAATCGCGGGGTGAGGGTCGTGAAGGTCGCGAAGTAGCCGCCGCCAACGATCCAGCCTCCGTTTCTGACATGCGACTTGAGAAAGCCACAGGCCACCCTCTGTCAACGAGTTTGGTCGGCCCAAACTCGGATGCCAGAAGTTGACGTCCTCGAGCGCCGCCCGCGCCGCGAGGAAATCGAACCATGCCGAGCGGGTATTTGCGACCCAGTCCCTCACTGATCCAGTCTAGGGGCCGGCGGTGCGCGATGATCGGCTGCGCTTCGGCGCCGACGAGTTCGAGGTCGACGTCCTGACCATGGACGTCTATTACCCGGCGGCCGGCGGGTCCCCGGGGATTCGGTCGAGGAGATCGCAGTCTGGTTCCTGGACAAGGACTACGACCGGCGCTCGTTCCTCATCAGCCAGCTTGTCTTCCCCTTGGTACGGCCAGCGTACCTCCGTACGGCACGAAAGTATGCTGTCGCATCATGTGTGGCGAAACGCATCAGAGTCCGATCTCGTTGAGCCGCGAACCAACGACGTACCGTCTGGCTTTGGTCTCACCAATCGGAAGGAGGTAACCAAGGCGGGTCGCGAGGGCAAGGTCGCGAGCGGCGCTCTGCTTGGTCCGAGCGGTGATATGGATGTAGTCAGCGGGCCGCATGCTTCTGTTGATCCAGACGTAGGAGAGCCCGTCGAGCAGTGCGGGTGGCAGCACGCCATGCGTCACTTCACGGCGGATGGCCCCCATCACCTTGCTCAGGCTATGCAGGCGGGCGAGGGCGTGATCTGTGGCAACGACCGCTGCACCCAGAAAGTACTCCACGAACGGCGACGCATCGTAGCCCGGTCGATAGGCCCCTCCCGTGGCCAGGGCGATCGACTGAAAGTAGCGCTGGCGATCCAAGTCGAGATAGGCATCCATCGACACGAGACCCCGGAAGTCGTACCCCCCACGACCAAGCAGGAGACGCGCGATGGCGCGGGAGGTTCGTCCATTGCCGTCATTGAACGGGTGGATCGCAACGAACTCCAGATGTGCGAGTGCCGCGGCCACGGGGGCCGGCAACTCCACAGCGTGATGGAGCCATGTACCGAATGCGCGCATCAGGTCCGGCACATCCCCCGACGGCGGCGTCGTGAAGATGGTGTGTCCGTCGCCGTCCGTGACACGGTTCGGACCTTGCCGATAGCGACCAGGCGTGAGCATCGGGTCGATGTCCTCCAGGATACGCCGATGGATCTCGCGCACCACATCCTCTCCGAGGGGCACGTCCGGGCACTGCACCAGATCATCGACGAACTCGAGCGCGGACCGGACACCAAGGACTTCCAGCCCTTCACGGCGACTCACGCGAATGGCGGCGTCGTTCAGCAGCTCCTCGACCTGGATCTCGTTCAGGGAGCTGCCCTCGATCCGGGTCGTCGCATTCAGGGTGCGAACCCAGATCCGGTGGCGCATCCACTCGGCGTGGCGCTCGTCCAGAGGCAGGCTGCCGAAGACCCAGCTCCGTCGATCGAGTTCCGTGAGCAGCAGCGATGCCGTGTCTCTATCCCAGCGCGCGTCCATCACGCCTTCCCCCTGACAGCTCTTCCCTCACACTCGGTACAATGAACATGATAGTACCAGATATGGGACTATCCTCAGTGATTGTACCGGCGCGTTTCCTCCGCCATGCGCCGAACGGAAGCGGGAAGCTGACTGGTCCAAGGATGTTGGAGCGAAGCGCTGGATCGACGCTGTCAGCCATTGGGGCAGGCTGGGCCACTGCCGCTACGCCAGGATCCACAGCTCGCACGACCTGATCAGCGTGCTCGGCAACGACCCCAGCCCGGGCTCGAGCCGGTACTGCCGGTAGATCCGGTAGATCCGGTAGATCCGGTAGTGACCGCCGTGCAGGGAGTGACGGTAGAGCCGGTAGTGACGGCAGAGCCGTCGACCATGGCCCCCACGAGGTGCATCTTTTCGTGGATTCCCGCCCTCAGGTCAGTGGCACCACCGGAACTGTTGCGCGAGTCAGCCTGCCGCAGGATTCCCATCGGGAGGTCAGGAGGTTTCCAGGAACGACCGAAACAGGTCCTGTCAGGCCTCTCCGGGGGTCCTGGGGGCTTCTCAAGTGGCGGCGGCGGTATTGACCGGCTGGTGGGAATCGCCGGCGGAGCAAGGGCCGGGTAAGTGGCCACAAAGCGATGCTGCTCATCATCGGTTGGATGAAGAGTCGCTCAGATCCAGTCGTCCGCGCCACGGTGAGAGGCAACAGGGCCATCGCCGAGGTCATCAACGAACTTCGGGAGATGCGACTCAGGGCAGACCTGAATCAGACGTCGGTGGCCAGACGCGTCGGAGTGTCGCGCTCCCGATTCAGCCGCATCGAACGAGGCGAGGAGCCGCTCGTGCCCGCGATGACCCTGGCCAGGATGTGTGGGGCCCTGGGTCTGGACCTGTCCATACGCGCGTATCCCGGTGGGAACCCTCTGTGGGACGCCGGACAGGTTCCAGTCATGACTCGAGTCCGAGGCCGTCTCGGACCGGCATGGGCGTGGCGCACAGAAGTGACGCTGCCGATCGCCAACGACCAGAGGGCATGGGACGCGGTGGGCGTCCACGCGTCTTCTGGCCTGACGGTCTGGGTGGAGATCGAGTCTCGCGTGCGTGACTCGCAGGCCGTGCTCCGGAGGATCTCCATCAAGCAGCGGGATGCTGGGGCAAGCCGCGTGCTGCTGGTCGTGCCCTCCACGCGCAACAACCGGGAAGCGATCCGTGGCGCCAGGGACTCGTTCGCCGAGGCGTTCCCAGCAGATATGCGACGGGCACTCCGGACGCTGATGCGTGGCGAGGACCCTGGCGCCGACGCGCTGCTGATCCTGTAGCTGGTACGAGTCGGGCGATTCCCGCCTTCAGGCCAGTTCGACCGACGAACTCCCGTAGCTCGGCCGGATTCCCGGTAGGCGGGAGGGCGACCAACGACCGGGTCGATGGCACGACCGTCTGTGAACCTGCTGGCCTCCACGCGGGAATCTCGGCAGCGAACCGGCCCGCAACGTGGCCTTCGGCTGTCCCAATGCACTCCACGTGGGAATCGCGAAGAGCGCGCTTTCCAGCCGACTCGCGACGAGCCCACGCTGCCCGGGGTGGCTGTCCGGCACGTCACGACAGGGCGATGGGCGCTGCGTCCGTGACCGGGCGTCAGTCGAGCAGCGGGTAGGCCGGCAGCGTCAGGAAGTCCGCGAAGTCGTCCGAGAGTGCCAGGCCCGCCAGGAGTGCGGACGCCTCGCCGACGCGGCCTGCATTCGGGCCACCCAGGGACGCCAGCTCCTCGTCCATGACGCTCCGGATGAGCCCCGCATCGACCACGCGGCCATCGTCCAGGGTCACGCCATGCGTCCGCCACTGCCACAGCTGGGAGCGTGAGATCTCGGCGGTCGCGACATCCTCCATCAGGTCGTTGATGCCAGCCGCGCCATTGCCCCGCAGCCAGTTGTCGAGGTACTGGACGCCGACGCTGACATTGCCGCGCAACCCGGCCTC
>JBBQNA010000152.1:0-8515 GCA_038329515.1 Candidatus Limnocylindrales bacterium
GCGAGCCAGCGAGATCGCTATCTACACAGGCAATGACGACAACATCATCAACGACCTTCTGACCGTTTATCAGTTTGGGGACGTCCAGCTCAGGATGGTGGGCGGGTTGCTTGGACAATGGGCCGTCTGGACGCACCGCGCGGTTGAGATCCTCAACGAGATCAAACATTACCATCGCCACCATTTGCCAGTGCCTGAGAAGATGCTGACGCTCAACGCGCAACTCACAGACGCCAATGCGGCGATCTTCGATGTGGCCAATCAATTTCACGGTTGCATCGCCGGCATCCATGAGGTGCTGCGGCGGCAGGGATTGCTCGAAGGAATCTGGTGTCTCGACCCGAAAGAGGGTCTCGGCCCAGGGCAGCTAGCCGAACTCGACCGTGTGCTTAGTGCTTATCCGCAACTACAGGATCGCGGTTAGTTACTGCCTCAAACATCCTGGCGGCCAACTCGGCCGGCATCGTTGCGCTTGAATCGAGGATCAAATCGTAGTTGGACCGATCTTCGCAGTCGATCCCGTAATACTGCTTAAAGCGTTCGTTCTCGATCGTCTGACGCTGCGCGTTGGCCGCATAGGCGGCTTCAGGTGTGGCGTAGGATTCGTCGCTTCGCTGTGCGTTGAAGACACGGTTGGCGGCGATCGAAGTATCGACGATCAGGTGGACCTTATATGAACTGGGGATGAAGTACCAGGCGAGTCTCGAGTCGACAATGAGCGACTCGGTCGAATCCCGAACATCGACGTTGCTGGACCCGGACCACGACGCGCCGCCGACACGCGAGATGCCCGCTGGCGTGGACTGGGCGTCACTCACGGTGGTATCGGCACGCGCCGCCGTGACAGCCGGGGTGACGGCACTCACGGACACCGCCACGTCCGGCACGATGCGAGCGACGGTCGGGTCGGCGTCCAACTGCCGCACCTGCGCCGGTGTCAGGTCAGCGGCGAAGCCAGCCATGGAGGCCGTGTATCGGAAGCGCACGTCAATGCCCGGGACCGAACGCGCCGTGCTGGTGACGAGCCGCCCGCGTTCGCGCTTGGCGGTGAGACCCCGCTT
This sequence comes from Candidatus Limnocylindrales bacterium, assembly GCA_038329515.1. Classification (GTDB taxonomy): domain Bacteria; phylum Chloroflexota; class Limnocylindria; order Limnocylindrales; family CSP1-4; genus JAFMJV01. Next base: position 1,062 of record JBBQNA010000152.1, read on the forward strand.
GCTGCCCAGGTTCCCCGGCCGTAGCAACACGATGTATGGTCGGGCCGTCGTCGACCATCCAATGGCGGCCATCGGCACGGCGTCGGTCGATGCGGTGGGCACTGTTGCGGAGTCTGCACCGCGTGCTCCGGGCACCATCAGGACCAGCAGCGAGAGCACGACGGCGAGGATCCCCACCAGACTTGCGGTGGCGGAACGGTGACTCTGGGCGGAGAGGGGTGTGTTCACGGTCTGGCCACGCTCGCAGGTCGGCTGCTGGCGCGCTATGACCCGTTGGTTCTACGCCGCGACCGCCAGACCTCGCGACGGGTCACACCGGAACCACCGATGGGCCATCATCTTCTGCCCAGCAGCTCGGCCAGGCTGGGTCACGCCAGATGAGGTCAGGGAAGGACATGGACATCACCCCGCCGACCGCCGCCACCTGGACCCCTCAGGCCGTGGCCGCACGTATCCAGCACACCCTCATCGCGACGGGCACGACGCGCGACCAGCTGGTGGCGCACTGCCAGGAGTGTCTGGAGTACGGCTTCGATGCCGCCATGATCGCCGGCAACTGGCTGCCAGAGGCGCGTGCCGTGCTTGCCGGTAGCCGGGTGAAGCTCGCAGCGGCCATCGACTTCCCACTCAATCAGATGACCACCGCGGGCAAGGCCGCCGAGGCGAGTGCGCTCGTCGAGGCAGGTGCTCACGAGATCGACATGCTGGTCAACATCGGCTGGCTCCGAAGTGGCATGGAGACCCAGTTCCGGGACGACATCGCGGCCGTCGTCCAGGCCGCGAAGCCAGCGGCCATCAAGGTCATGCTGGAACTTCCGATGCTGACGCCCGAGCAGCAGGAGCGAGCCGTGGCGTTGTCCGTCGAGGCCGGCGTGGCGTGGGTCAAGAATGCCAGCTCGGGTGCCGTGGAGACCGCCAGCCCGGCGTCCATCCGGTTCCTGCGCGAGCGGGTGCCGGCGAACATCGGCGTGAAGGCATCGGGCAGCATCAAGTCCTGGGACCAGGTGGTGTCGTTGCTGGATGCCGGGGCGGGTCTGTGTGGGTCAAGCGCCGGTGTCGCGATCGTGCGCCGGGAGACCGGCGCCCGGAGCTACTGACGTGGGTGTTGGTGGGACACCCCGGGTGACCGTCGTCGGCAGCTACGCGGTGGGCATGACGTTACGCACCGACCGTTTCCCGGTGGGCGGTGAGACGCGCCACGGCAGCGACTTCGACATGGGGCCTGGGGGCAAGGGCAGTAACCAGGCGATCCAGGCCGCGCGGCTCGGCGCGGACGTGGAGCTGGTCACGTGTGTCGGGCGGGACAGCTTTGGCGATGCGGCACTGGCCCTGTTCCGGGACGAGCACGTGGGCACGACCCACCTGGTCCGATCGGACCGCAACACTGGTGTCGGCTTCATCATCCTCGACGGCTCGGGCCAGAACGTGATCATCCTGGACATGGGCGCCAACCACGAGCTGACGGTCGCGGACGTGGAGGCAGCAGGGTCGCGTATCGAGGGCAGCGGCGCCTTGCTGACCCAGTTCGAGGTGCCCCTCGAGTGCGCCCTCGCGGGCCTGCGGATCGCGCGTGCCGCGGGCGTGCCCGCGATCCTCAACCCGGCACCTGCCCGGTCCCTGCCCCGCGAGGTCCTGGCGGACGTGGACATCCTGACGCCCAACCAGACGGAGCTGCGCATCCTGCTGGGTCTCGAGGCGGATGACCCGGCCGACGACCTTGACCTCTGCCGGGAGTTGCTGGCGGCCGGCGTCGGTACAGTGGTCATGACGCGGGGCGCCGCGGGCGCGCTCATCGTGAGTGCCGGGCGCGTCATCGCGGTGCCCAGTCGCCCGGTGGAGGTGGTCGACTCCACGGGTGCTGGAGATGCCTTCAATGGCGCCCTGGCTACGGCCCTTGCGTCAGGCTCCAGCCTGGAAGACGCCGTCCGACGCGCCACCGTCGCGGGTGCACTGGAGTGCCTTCGCCTCGGCGTCGTGCCCGGGCTGCCGACCGCCGCCGCCCTGGAGGCCGCGCTCGCGTGATCCCGTGACGCGTTGCGATGCGCATGTCACCCGGTAGCCGCGGCCAGAGAGGTGTCTGTGCCGCCCGCGGTGGTTGGATGGTCGTCCATCGAGCCATCGAGCGGAGGACAGGGGTGATGCCCCAGGACGCGTGGTCAGCCAAGCGCGAGCGGCAATACGAACACATCAAGGAGGGTGTCCGCCAGCGCGGTGAGGACGAGGACACGGCCGAGGAGATCGCTGCCCGGACCGTCAACAAGGAGCGGGCGCGGGCGGGTGAGTCGAAGACCGCAAGCAGGTCGTCGCTGGATGACATCTCGTCCGGCCGTCGTGGGGGTCTGCGTTCGCACTCGGGCCCTGGGGGACGCACCCGGCGTCAGCTGTACGAAGAGGCCCGACGCAAGGGCGTCACGGGCCGCTCGACGATGAACAAGGAGCAGCTCCAGCGGGCTGTTGACGGCTGACCGAGCGACCTGCGCCCGGCCTTCGGTTCAGCAGCGACACCCAGCCGGGCATCCGGCGGGTCCGTCGCGGTCGCGGTTTCGGCTATCTCGACCTGGACGGCAACGTCGTCCGGGACGCCGATACCCTGGAGCGGATCCGGCTGTTGGTCATCCCGCCGGCGTGGACCGATGTCTGGATCAGCGCCAGCGCCACTGGCCATCTGCAATCGACCGGCCGGGACACCCGGGGGCGAAAGGTGTACAGGTACCACCTACGCTATCGCGCGTCCCGTGAGTCCGGGAAGTACGCGCGGCTTGCCGCAGTCGGACTGCGCATGCCCCGGATCCGACGACGCGTGACTCGTGATCTCCGCGGCTCCGGCCTGCCGCGGGACAAGGTCCTGGCGCTCGTCGTGCGCGTGCTGGAGCTCACCCACATGCGCGTCGGCAATGAGCAATACGCGGCCGCCAACCGCAGCTTTGGGGTCACGACGTTGCGTCGTCGTCATGCGCAGGTCAGCCAGGGAGAGGTTCGCTTCAACTTCCGGGGCAAGTCAGGCAAGGACCACGAGCTCCGGCTGCACGACCGACGGCTCGCAGCGCTGGTGCGCCGCTGTCAGGAGCTGCCCGGGCAGGAACTGTTCGGCTACCGGGACGAGGCGGGTGTCGTCCAGCAGGTCCGGTCGGACGACGTGAACGACTACCTCCGGCGCATCTCGGGATCCGATGTCACGGCGCGTGACTTTCGGACCTGGGCGGGCACGGTCCTTGCATTTCGCGAGCTGCGGCGGCAGGGCGATCCCGGGGATGCCCCGACCCAGCGACGCCAGGTGGCAGCGGCCGTTGATATCGTCGCCAGCCAGCTGGGCAACACCCGGACTGTGGCGCGTGCGAGTTATGTCCACCCTGCCGTCATCGAGGCCTGGCGGGCAGGGGCCTTGCCACGCCCTACCCGGGTGCCCGATCCTGAGTTGCCGCCGACACCGGCGGAGGAGCGAGCGGTCATCCAGATCCTGGAACGAGCTACATCCCGATGACGGGGCGGACCTCCACCGGACCTCTGCCCGGCCACGTCTTGGCCAGCTCGATGGCCGCCTCGATGCTGGGTACTTCCAGCAGGCCGAAACCGCCGACGACCTCGGATGCCTCCGCGAACGGCCCATCGGTCACGAGCGGCCCGTCGGGTGTCAACGCGACTCGACGCGCCGTGGACGGGCCAGCCAGCTCCTCCCCACTCAGGATGGCGCCGGTCGCGAAGTGCTTGCCCCACCACTCGCGGATGCGCTGGTTGGCAGCCGCCATCACCGCCTCGTCCCCGGTCGCCTCATCGGCCGTACCCATGAACAGCAGCATCACCTTCATCGTTCACTCCTCTGGTCGTGTGGTCAAGCGGGTGGCTCGTCATCATCACGACGAACAGGCTCCGGTGGAATCGACACCTATGCTGGCAGCATGACCCGGCCGGGACCCGACACGATCAATGACGTCTCACGGGTCGCGGTGGAGCAGGCCTTCCGCGTCGAGAGCGGTCGTGTCCTGGCCAGCCTCATCGCATCCCTGGGCGGCGACTTCGACACGGCCGAAGAGGCGATGCAGGACGCGTTTTTGGCCGCGCTCGAGCATTGGCCCCAGGACGGCGTACCCGACCGACCGGGTGCCTGGATCACGACCACGGCACGTCGCCGGGCCATCGACCGTATCCGCCGCGCCCGCAGACAGGTGGACAAGGAGGCGACGATCCAGGCGCTCGCCGAAGGGGATCCCGGGAGCGCGCTCGGCGTCGACCCCGCGGACCTGGTCACGGACGGGCCCGAGCCCATCACCGATGACCGGCTGCGGCTCATCTTCACCTGCTGTCATCCCCTGCTGTCACCGGAGGCACGTGTCGCGCTGACGCTGCGCACGGTGGCGGGCATCCAGACACCGGCCATCGCACGCGGCTTCCTGGTGCCCGAACCGACCATCGCCCAGCGGCTGGTGCGTGCCAAGAAGACCATCCGAACGGCGCACATCCCCTATCAGGTGCGTGGGCCGGAGGACCTGCCGGTTCGACTCGGGTCGGTGCTGCTGGTGCTCTACCTCGTGTTCACGGAGGGCTATCGCCAGCCGATGCAGGCCGCGGGTGATGAGACAGATCCTCGGGCGTCACTCACGGTCGAAGCCACTCGATTGGCCCGGCTGCTGACTGAGCTGCTGCCGGGCGAAGCGGAGGCGCATGGGCTGCTGGCGCTGATGCTGCTCCAGGATGCGCGACGTCCGGCACGCCTGGACTCGAGCGGCGAGTTGGTGCTGCTGGAGGACCAGGATCGGTCGCAGTGGGACCAGGACGCGATCGCGGCCGGGCAGCAGGTACTGGCGCGTGCCATACGTCTCGGCCCGGCGGGTCCGTATCAGCTCCAGGCGGCCATCGCCCTGGAGCACGACCTGGCGCCGGACGCCGCGTCCACGGACTGGGCCGCGATCATCCAGCTCTTCCGCCGACTGGATGAGCTGGCACCGTCACCGGTCGTGGCCCTCAACCATGCCGTGGCGGTATCCATGATCGACGGCCCGGAGGCTGCCCTGGCGCGTGTCGCGGACTGGTCCGCCGATCCGCGGCTGCGCGACTACCACCTGTATCACGCGGTCCGTGCCGACCTGCTGCGCCGGTCCGGTGATCGCGCTGCTGCCGCGGACGCGTATCGTGCGGCGATCTCGCGGAGCCTGGACCCCGCCGAGCGGCGCTACCCGGAGCGGCGTCTGGCGGGCCTCGGCCTGGGTTCCGGTCGCGGCCGACCGTAGCCGGAGCAGACTACGAGGCCCGACCACGTATGGGCCGGAACTTGATGTCCACCGTGTACGTGTGTGGATCGCCCTTGAGACGGAGCTGGAACTGGCGGCACGACAATCCAGGTCGTGACCACTCGACACGAGTCGACCACGCATAGGTGTAGACCTTGGTCCGCGAGTCGTAGCTGAGACCAGCCGACCCGAACGGACGGGTCCGCCACTGGCTGACCTCGATGAAGTCGTGGTTCGTGCCGCAGGTGTATCTCTGGGAGCGTGGCCAGCCTGGACGAAGGATGTCGAGACCGTAGTCACCGCCGAGGGAGAACGTCAGCTTTGCTCTCGCGCCACCCGTGACTCGGTTGACTGACGGTTGGACAACGGTCGAGCCGGTCCATCGGAATGACGGCTCGGGGGTGACCTCGGGCGTGGGCTCGGGGGTGACCTCGGGCGTGGGCTCGGGCGTGGCGGTTGGCGTCGGGGCCACGCAGGGCACGTCAGCCGAAGTCGAGTTTGTTGGCGCAGAGGGCGCCTGACCCTGGAAGTCGGCGGAATTGTCGTTCGTGTCCTGACACTGGCTCGCCTTCCGTTGGTGGGACGCAGTGGCAGCTGGAGCGGCAGTCGCGGCGGTCTCCACGAATGCATTCGTGGCGGTGCCGTAGCCGACGGAGTCGACGATGGTGCCCGTGTCCTCGGCGCCCGACCGGATGGCCAGTCCGCCACCCGCCGCCGCCAGCTCGCCGTTGACGAGCCCGGAGCCGAGGCCGGAGTCGGCGACCACGCTCGCGCTGTACCCGACCGGATTGGCGAGCAGGTAGAAGCCGCCCGCCGGGATGACGACCGAACTTGCCCAAGAGCGCAAGGTCTTGTCCGAACTACCTGCCGCGGATCGATACACGACCCGCTTGCCGCTCAGGTCGACACTTGCCGTGCCCACGTTGTGCAGCTCGATGAACTCATCGGCCGCAGGCTTCGTGCCGGACCCGGCGACCTGGAACTCGCTGATGACCAGTGTGGTCGAACCGGCTGCAGCCGTGTCGGAGACGCTCGGGATGATACCGAAGGCCGCAAGGGCCAATGCGGCCGCGAACATGAGCGCCGCAGCGCGCGCACCGGTCGACGTCGCCGGACCACGTCCGAGGCCCCGATGGCGGTCGGTCAGTGACCCGCCGCTCAACACCCGATGACCAGAGGAAGACGGGAAGCGGGGTGTGACGGACGGGCGCTCGCAGGCATACGGCGTACGTTGGCACGAGATCGCGTCCAGTGGGCCCATCCTTTGGGTTCCGAACGCGCCCGTACCTATGGCGGTCTGGCACGGTGGGGTGCGGTCAGGTTCGGTCGACGCGGAGCGAGAACATAGTCACGAGCACCGTTCTATCACTGGGCCTTTGACAGGACTCCGGGCGGGAGGCACTCGTCGCCACGCCCGTGTCCGATGTCGAAGGGCCGTTCCGTGCGGGTCCGGTTCGAGATACGCGGGAGCGCCCTCGCCGTGCTATCCCGGCGCGCTGCCCGTTGCCACCGGCAGCCCGGCGCCGGACCAGTCGCTGTAGGACCCGGCATACAGGATGGGATCAGGCAGCCCTGCACGACGCATAGCGAGCGCCGTGTGGCAGGCGGTGACACCACTGCCGCAGGAGACCACGACCTCGTTCGTGTCCGCACCAAGGCCCACGAAGCGTTCTGCCAGCTCATCCCCCGGCCGCAATAGACCATCTGCGCCGACGTTCGCAGCGGACGGCGCGGACACGGCACCCGGGATGTGACCCGGCTTCTGGTCCACCGGCTCGACCTCGCCCCGGTAGCGCTCGGCGGCGCGCACGTCGAGGAGCACCAGGTCACCGATCCGCCTGGCCAGCTCTTCGCGCTCGATGATCCGGGGCCAGACGGGAGCGAGTGACAGGATCGCGGGCACGGCAGTGACCGGGTCCCCGTCTTCCAGCGGCAACCCGGCCGCACGCCACGCGGCGATGCCGCCGTCGAGCAGCCGGACCGATGCATGGCCCAGGGCATCGAGCATCCACCACAGCCGGGATGCTGGCACCCCCGAGCCATCGTCGTAGGCGACGACGGTGGTATCCGGACCAATGCCCAGGTGCCCCATGCGGGCGGCGAACACCAGGGGGTCGGGCAGCGGGTGACGACCCCTGCCCTGGACCCCATGGTCGGCGAGGTCCGTGTCGAGGTCCACGTACCGGGCACCCGGGATGCGTTCGTCTGCGAACTCCGAGCGTCCCCGCT
>JBBQNA010000153.1:0-8361 GCA_038329515.1 Candidatus Limnocylindrales bacterium
CGGCAAGCGCATCGCGCAGGCCGCCGGTCGTCGCCTGAAGCGGCTGTCCCTGGAGCTGGGTGGCAAGAACGCCATCATGGTGCTGGCGGACGCGGACATCGACCTCGCGGTCGAGGGCATCCTGTGGTCTGCGTTCGGCACCACCGGACAGCGCTGCACCGCCTGCAGCCGGGTCGTGGTCCAGGAGTCCGTCGCGGACGCGCTCGTCCAGCGCCTGGTGGATCGAACTGCGGCTTTGCGGGTCGGACCAGGCAGTGACCCCCGGACCCAGGTCGGGCCGCTCATCAACGCGGCCGCGCTGGCCAAGGTGGAGGACTACGTGCGGATCGGCAGCGACGAGGGCGCCGTGCTGCTGACCGGTGGCCAGCAGGCGACCGGGCCTGGCCTGGAGCATGGCCATTTCTTCCAGCCGACGGTCTTCGACCGGGTCGACCCGATGTGCCGGCTGGGCCAGGAGGAGATCTTCGGGCCCGTGCTGTCGATCATCCGGGTGCCGGACTACGCCGCCGCCGTCACGGTCGTCAACCAGGTGCGCTACGGGCTGTCGTCGAGCATCTACACCCGTGATGTGCACACCGCGTTCCGGGCGATGCGCGACCTGGGCACGGGCATCGTGTACGTCAACGCGGGCACCATCGGCGCCGAAACGCATCTGCCGTTCGGTGGCACGCGCGACACCGGGAACGGCCATCGCGAGGCGGGCCATGCCGCGCTGGACACGTTCACGGAGTGGAAGTCGGTGTACGTCGACTACTCGGGTCGCCTGCAGCGGGCGCAGATCGACAACCAGCCTGCCTGAGGGGTCCCAAGGAGGTCACATGCCAGAGCTGACCAGCCCAGAGCAGGCGCTCGAGTCGATCATCGCGTCCGCCCAACGCATGGGCGTGGAGCTGGATCGTGACGAGGCGCTTCGCTGGATGGCCGCGATGGCCGTCGGCGACAGCGGCCCCATCGCCGTCGATGTCAACAGTGGCGTGTACGGCCACCGGGTCACCATGGCAGACCACAGCGACAGTGACCTTGCCCATATCCGGCGCGTGGCGGTCATCGCCGGACTACCGGACCGGCCACCGACGGTCATGACGGCACTCGCCCTGTCCGGCTCCGCGGCGCAGGGCAAGATCCAGCGCTACCCCGCCGATTGCGACTTCTTCGAGCGGGTCCACATCCTCGCCGAGACCCGCGAGGTGGCCCTCGACATCCTGGGCGAGACGCTTCGGGACCATGCCCTGGCCACCCTCTCGGGGCCGGGCCACCGGCTGTGGGAAGCGAAGTGGGGCACGCATGACGAGGCTGGCGCGGTGCGCGGCGCCGAGGTCAAGAGCGGTTCCTGGATCTCGTGGGATCCGGCGGAGGTCGTGGCCGGCTTCCAGGAGCTCGTCCGCGCTGACGGCTCCGTGCGTCGGATCGAGTGGGCGAGCGCGCCTGGTCGCCCGGGCTGGGCCAAGCTCGACTGGCTGGTGGGCGACCGCGCGCGAGGCATCCTGGCCAATGCATCGAACGTCATCGACCCGACGTGGGAGGCACCCGATGGCACCATCGTGCCGCTCGACGGGTTCCTGGACCCGTACTTCCAGGAGGTCTACCTGGAGGCTGAATCGATCCCCTTGTTCACGCGCCTGGTCGCGGACATCGGCGCGGACGCGGTCGATGACTACGTGGAGCAGCTGGAGCACGAAGTCTGGAAGTACACCGTGGTGACGCCCAACCACGGCAAGGCCGCGCGGCGGATGTACAACGTCTTCCGGCTGTCCGGCCGGTATCCGGAGGCCGCGTACCTGCGAGAGCTGTTCGACGAGCCGGTGACGGCGCTGTACCAGCTCGCGGCCCTGCTGCAGACCGTCGCGGACGCGGCGTCCACGGGCACTGAGGTGTTCGATCGACCGATGCTCGTGGCCCAGGTGGACCAGCTCATCATGTCCGCCGTTGCTGCCCTCGATGGGCCGGATGAGGCGCTCATGGTCTCGCGGTTGCAGGGGTTCCGACGTGCCGTGGCAGGACAAGACCCGGCTGTCGGATCAGACGGCGAGGACATGTCCGCCGCACGCGCAGCGGCCCTCGCCGAAGTGGACGACTACTTCCGGCGCGTGCTCCGGGGAGTGCCCAGCATCGCGGCCTACATGGACGAGCTGGCCGCGCGTCCCGCCTGAAGGGACGATCGCACGCCGGCGTTGAGCAACGCCCCATCCGTGGAGAGGCTGAAGAAGGTGTAGCCGAGGGCGGCGTACCGGGCGGCCTCCTCGGGCTTCCAGAGCATGATGCCCGCCGCCTTGCCGTTCGCCTTCGCGGCAGCTGCGACGGTCCGGATCGCGGCATCGAAATCGGGGTGGTCGATCTGGCCTCGGACGCCCAGCGCATGCGACAGGTCCGCGGGTCCCACGAACAGGACGTCGACGCCGTCCACGGCAGCCATGTCCGCGGCAGCGTCGACCGCCTCCCGGGACTCGATCTGGACGATGCCCACGACCTCCTGGTTGCGGGTGTCCACCGAGTCGTGGCCGCCGGCGCCGTATCGCAGGCCCCGCGTGAACAACGCCACGCCGCGCTTGCCGAAGGGCGGGAACCGCAGCCAGCTCGCGATATCCCTGGCCGCGGCCGCGCTGTTCACCTGGGGCACCATGACCCCGTCAGCGCCCAGGTCCAGCACCCGCCCGACCCGCAGCCGGGTGCCTTCCTCTACCCGCACCAGCGCTGTCGCGGCCGTGCCGGCGATGGCCGCCAGCTGGGGCAGCAGGTCCGCCTCCGTGCCCGATCCGTGCTCCAGGTCCACCAGCACCCAATCGAGACCCGCGTGTCCGCACACCTCGGCGGCCTGGACGGATCCGAGGTTGAGGAAGGTGCCGAAGAGGGTCTCGCCGGCGAGGATGCGACTGCGCAGGGGAGCGGTCTGGGTCATGGCTGGGTATCGCCTCGTGTGTCCGTCTCATCGTCGTGGTCCGGCTCGATCGGGTCGGCCGTTGCGCCATCCCCGAGGACTGCCAGGGTCCAGGGGCCCATGAGCTCCTCCAGCTCATCCCGCGGGAAGACGTCCGGCACGAGGCTGGCGAGGATCGCATCCAGGATGGGCGGCGCGGCCGCGATCCTGGTCTCCAGTCGGTTCTGGTCGAGAAAGCTGGAGTACACCTCGTAGGGCATCCCGACCCGGCCGCTGGCCCAGTCACGGATCCAGCGACTCACTGCGCCGTTGGCGATCCCATACATGGCCTCGCCACGCTGCGCCGTGAGTGCGCGCTTGCCGCGCTGCCAGGCTCGCTGGCGGGTGACGGCATCGCCACCTTCCCAGATGGCGTGCAGCATCCGGGTCTGGTGATCGGTGATCACCGGGAGGCGCTGGAGGATCGCCTCGGCCGCAGCTTGGTCCATCCCCCAATCCTACGTGCCGGGGCACAAACCGGGACACGATCCGGGTACGCCCGGGCGGCTCACCGGACAGCCGCGGACCGGGCGCGATAGAATGCCGCCTCTGGGCCGGTAGCTCAATGGCAGAGCAAGTGACTCTTAATCACTTGGTTGGAGGTTCGAGTCCTCCCCGGCTCACTCCCGCCACCGATGGCGGCATTGCCAGGTCCCGCCCCAGCGCGAGTGCGTCAGGCGTCAGATGGACCGCTGCGAAGGCTGCGCCCCTGACCTCGATACGGTCATAGATGGCGTGTGCCAGCACCCGGCGTTCGTCCGGCTCCGCTCGTTGCCACATGGCCGGCAGCGCCCGCAGACGCTCCACGACCTCGGCAGCATCGAATCGCTCCATCGGCTGCTGCGGTGCCTCCACCCGGCGCAGGCGTTCCGCGGCAGCCATGTACGCCGAGTCGGTCAGGGAACCGGCGGCGTGCTCCAGCGCCAGCGAGCGCCGTTGCCTGCCGGTGTCGATGGGTGTCGGGGTCGTAGGCGTCGCCGTTACCGCTGCCACGACCGCGGCGATGGTCCGGGCATCGACGCGGATGCCCTTGACCTGGGCGCCGATACGGTCCTCGAACCACGACATGGGCCACGTCCGGCGCTCGCCCCACTCGGGGCAGTCGCGGGTCGGGTGGATGACCATCGGGTGGGGTGGCTCACCCTGCGAGCCGTTGGAGCGGACGTGTGCGCCACAGACGCACCACAGCAGGCCGGACAGCACCGGGACGGGTCCGGGGCGGCGTGGTGCCCCTGAACGGGTCCGGGACGCCTTGACGGCCTCCACACGGGCTCACAGGGCATCACTGACGGGCGGGTCATGTCGCCACGGTGCCGGGATGCGCTGCTCGCGCTCCGTCCGCCGATGGCGGCGCACCCAGCCGTTGTACACGGGGTTGCGCAGGATCTCGCGGACGGCACCAGCCTCCATGCCGTGCTCGGCTCCCAGCTGGTCATAGGACACGACCCCGGTGGCGTAGCGGACGAACATGGCGACGGGGGCGGCGATGGCCTCGGGGTCGATGGTGAGGGTCGCGTCGGGGCCATCGCGCCGGAAGCCCAGCGGTGCCGGTCCTGCCTGGTCACCATGCCGCCGGAACTTCGCGGCGTAGCCCTCCGTGACACGACGGGCCAGCCGGCGGCTGTATGCCTCGGCCTCGACCGCTTCCCTCGCCCATTGCTCCCAGGCATCGGGATCGCTCGACAGCACCCGCTCGTCTGCGAACAGGCGGACAGCACCGGAGGCGAGCAGGTCGTGGCGGGCGTTGACGGCGGTGCGCAGGTCACGGGCAAACCGGGAGACGTAGCCCACGACCAGCACGTCGTACTCGTGGCCTGCTGCGGCCATCATCCCCGCCCACTGCCCGGTCGTGGCGATGGTCCGCCCGCTGTGGGATGCCTGCCAGGAGAGACCGGTATCGGTCAGTCCGTACCGCTCGATGGCCCGGTCCTGCTGCTCCCGCTGGGCGTCGGGGCCGAAACGGTCAGCCTGGCGCTCCGTCGACTCGCGTATCCAGCGGGCGCACCGGAGTCCGCGCAGGTCATCGGTGGAGCGCGGAAGGGCGGTCATCGCTGCTCGTCAGGCCTCACGACGCGGAGCGTACCCCGTCGCTCGCGCTCCCTGCGGATGTCCGCGCGGACCATCGCAGCCAGTGCGAGAACGACGGTGTTGGTCGTGAGGGCAGGGACGGGCCGTGCGCGCCTGGGTGACTGGTGGGTCATGGCCGGTACCGTGACCACAGGAACACCGACAGGGCGCCGACGGCGGTCACGAGGAACCACCCGACGAGAATCGCGACGGCCTCCGCGCTCATGCCAGTCCCAGGTCCGCGATCTTGCCCATGAGGTAGTCCACGACCACCCGGGCGTTCTGGGCACCCGCCTCCAGGCGCGCCAGGTCGTCCTGTACGGCTCCGAGCGCTGCCTGGTAGCCGAGCGATGTGGCTGCCGCGTAGCCAGCATCGAAGCCCTGAGCCCAGTCCGTTGGCTGCCAGGTCGCCAGATCGCTCGCTGCCTCGGCCACTTGCTCGTCACTTGACTGCGGGGCGACCGCGGGAGCGTCGTCGGTTGCCGGTCCTTCCGTCTCGACCACCTCCGCCAGGTCGTCCCACTCGTGCATCGGGTCGACGCTGGCCATTGCCTCGGCCACTTGCTGGTCACTTGACTCGGCCAGCATTTCCGGTGCAATGACCGGATCAATGACGGGCTCGCCAGCAGAGGCTCGGCGGGCGGCGTACAGGCCGCGCTGATAGCGGCGGTCCTTCTCCAGGCGGCAGGCGTCCGTGCACACAACCTTGGGCGACCCGCGCCGCCGGTAGAGGAACCCTGTCCCGCAGATCTCGCAGACGCCATCGGTCTGTCTCTGGATGGCACCGGTGACCTGCTCGACCTTCACTGGTTCCTCCTTCGGTTTGGGGTGGTTGCGAGCGAACGCGGTCCTGCGGGGCGTGACGGGTTCGGCATCCGGATCCGGCTCGCCCTGGCGTCGGGTGACCGGGAACGGGTCGGTAGGTTGATAGGTCAGGTCTGCGTCGCCAGCCAGGCGGGAGCCGATCGTGCTGCTGATCGAAGCGGGGCCATGGCCGGCTGCCCGCCGGTGTGCGCTGAACTCGTCCGGCGTGCCCTCCCAGCCACACGCGCAGCGACAGGTGCCTGGCTTCGGGCTGTACTTGATGTCCGCGACAACGTGGGCGCTCACAGCCCGGTCCCGACCTGGTCGAGCTCGATGGCCTCGATGGTGTACACCGACCGCCGTTGGCCGCGAGGAAGGCGTGGAGCGCCGCCCAGGTGTTGGCCGTCTGCGCCTCGGACACCGCGGCTACCTGCACCCAGGGGGAGGGGAGACCCGGCGAGCCCCACGTCCGGCCCTTGGGTTCGCCCGGTTCGTAGTGCCACTTCCAGCGGCAGCTGCACCCGTGGCGCGAGCAGTCGTACACGTCGCCCGCCCGCGCCCAGCCATCGAACACCACCGGACCCCGGAACTCGCAGATCGCCGTGGCGCCAGCGAGCGGCGAGTTGTGCGTAGGGACCATCGAGCGACCAGCCAGGAACATGTGCGACTCGGCAGCGACCGTGATGCACCGCACCGGCACCGACTCGACCCGTTCGCACCGGACGATACGGCGCTCCTGCGACAGCGCCCGGCGAGCGTGACGGACCTTCTGGTGCGTCACCTTGCGTTCCAGCCGGAACACCGGGCGAGTGGTGGGGGGGGGTGGAATGCGATGCGCCAGCGCGGCCCAACGTCCAGACCCGCCAGTGTCATACGGCCCTCATGCATAGCGGCCTTGATGCCAAGGGACAGGATCAGCTCGTGGGCGCCAGACGCCAGATCGTGGTTGGAGAGGCTGAGTTCGCAGGTGCCCGTCCTTGGTGAGATATGGCCGTCGGTGTCCATGAGCCCCTGAAGCACGGCGAGGCGCTGGGGATAGGACGCCCGGAGATATGCCCCGGGGATGTGTTTGTGTCCGAGCAATCCAGCCAACCGGAACGCTGTCCGCAGACTTTGGCCGGGACGAGGGTCAGAGCCGATGGTGTACCGACCCGCAGCGTTCGTGCGCTTGCGCTCACCGACTGCCGTGCCCACGGCCACCAGTTCACGGGTCATCGCAGCCGCGTCCTGGTCTCCCATCGTGATGCGGGCGCAGTCGGAGTCACCATCGCCGAGCCAGACGCCCAGCGTGTATGGCTCGATCGGCAGCAGGACGTCATCGAGGTGAAGCGGACCAGCCAGTCGCACGCTGTGGTTGGCCGACTGGTAGCGGCCGTTCGAGTAGCGGAGCGTGGCAGCGATATCCGCGGTCGTGCGGATGGCGTGCCGCCAAGCTCCGGGGCCGGCGTGGTGCGTGCCCCGGATCGCATCCCCGTGCTTCGCGTACGGGGAGTGGCGCATGTCCGTCTCCCACAGGTGACTGGCATCGGCAGTGATGACCTGGCCGTCGTCGAAGGTGACCGCGTAGCACTCGCGGTCACTCATGACCTCGGACACGCCCAGCACGCGGGTCGGATGCCCGCGGTCGTCAAGGACCATGTCGCCGACGACGATGGCGCTCATCGTCGTCCAGCCGGTCGGGGTCGGGATAGGGCAGTCAAGCGCCAAAGCCTTCCCCATGCCCTTCGGATCCTGGTCGTGGCAACGGTTCCACAGCCGCTTGCCGGACGAGTCGAGCTCGTACCAGCGCAGCACCCGGCGGGCCTGCCAATCCGCAGGCCGGAAGGGCTGCGTCTCGTCGCGTGGGCTGGGCAGATGGCTCACCATCCAGGCAAGCACGCCGAGCCCCAGTGTCGGTGTGGGCGTGCTCACTCATTGACCACCCGGAGGTGCGCGTACTCGGCGCGCGGGTCGAACATCTGCCGCTCGGTCACCGCCGCCGGCGCATCGGGTGGACGGGTCCAGCGTCGGTCCTGCTGACCCTTGGGCGTGATGCCGTAGCTGTCCGCGAGCTGGCGGTACTCGGACCGCTCGGCGCCCGTCGCCTTTCCGGAGTCGGCCTTGGCCCAGAGCTTGATGAGCAGCCGCAGGTTGGCCATGTCCTCGGGCGCCCAGTGGGCTGCGATCCACGACCGCATCCAGCCGGCCCATGTCTCGGCTGCTGCGGCCCCGCGAGCCGGGCAGGGCGGAACGTCTCCGTGCTGCCAGCCGACGCCCGGGGCGGCCTGCCACTCGCCGCGGACGGGATCGTTGGTGCGCTGGCGGTGCTCATTGGGCGAGGGACCACGGCCGGCCATCAGCGGAGACCCCTGACCCGTAGCCAGTCTGAGGGCGACTGATCGCGAAGAACAGCGGGAGGCTCGGGATTAGACCACCCCCCATCGCCTGAGCGCCTTCCGTGGGCGCGGCGAGGACGCGAGGTCGGCGCACCCCTGCGGCTCAGGTCAGGGCGGTCCACATGGAGCTGCTTGGCATTGCAGCTCAGGCACATGATCGACCCCGGACCGAGGATGTCCGCACCTGGCGACGACATCGTG
>JBBQNA010000154.1:0-8312 GCA_038329515.1 Candidatus Limnocylindrales bacterium
TCAGGTCGCTCTGCTGACGGAGCGCATCACTGGGCTCACGGGTCATCTGCGTGCCTACCCGAAGGATCATCACTCGCGCCGCGGCCTGCTCAAGCTGGTTGGCCAGCGTCGCCGACTCCTCGCATATCTGATGCGCAAGGACAACGCCCGGTATCGCGCCGTCATCAGCCGGCTGGGCCTGCGCCGCTAGGCGCGCACACCCTTTGCGGCGGCAGTCAGCCGCCGTGCGATCTCGCTGCCAACGTATCAACGCGCCCGTCCCGAGGGACGGGCTGCGAGCGAACAGCCAGGGTCCGTCATCCCTCCCAGTGGAGGACACATGCCGGTTACCACACTGACTGCCGAGTACGGCGGTCGCACCCTCACCATCGAGACGGGCCGAATGGCGCGTCTGGCGGGGGGTTCCGTCACCATCCGTTACGGTGACACGCTGCTGCTGGGCACAGCGAACCGCTCCGAACCCCGACCCGGGCTGGACTTCTTCCCGCTCACGGTCGACTTCGAGGAGCGGATGTACGCCGCGGGCAAGATCCCGGGCGGATTCATCAAGCGCGAGGCGCGCCCCTCAGAGGCGGCCATCCTCGCCTGCCGTCTGACCGACCGTCCCATCCGGCCCCTCTTTCCAGAGGGCTACAAGGATGACGTCCAGATCGTGCTCACGGTCCTGTCGACCGACCAGCAGAACAACCCGGACATCCTGGGCACCATCGCCGCATCTGCTGCGCTGAGCATCAGCGAGATCCCGTTCCAGGGCCCCATCGGTGCCGTCCGCGTTGGGCGCATCGGTGGCGAGTTCGTGGTCAACCCCACGTACGTGCAGCTCAAGGAATCCGACCTTGACTTGGTCGTCTCGGGCACCCGGGACGCGATCATGATGGTCGAGGCGGGCGCCAATCTCCTGACCGAGGACGTGATGGCAGAGGCCATCCTGTTCGGCCACCGCGCGCTCCAGCCGGTCATCGACCTCCAGGAGCAACTCCAGGCGCAGGTCGGCAAGAAGAAGCGCATCCCGTTCATCGAGCCCGCGACCGATTCGGTCATCGACTACGCGAATGCGGTCGCGGCGAACGAGCCGTTCGTCGTGTTCGACCTTGAGACCACGAGTTGGGACGTCAAGCTGGGCCAGATCGTGGAGATCGGCGCGGTCAAGGTTCAGAGCGGCAAGGTCATCGATCGCTGGTCGACGCTCGTCAAGCCCTCACGGCCCATCGTTGGCAAGCAGCTCCACGGCATCACCCAGAAGGACGTCGAGAAGGCGCCCGCCGTGGACAAGGCCGTCGCGGAGTTCCTGAAGTTCGCCGGTGACGCGCTCCTCGTTGGCCATAACGTGGGCTTCGACCTGGGCTTCATCCACGCGGTCAGCGACGTCCGCATCCCGCAGGGCCGCTACCTGGACACGCTGACGCTG
Organism: Candidatus Limnocylindrales bacterium; assembly: GCA_038329515.1. Taxonomy (GTDB): domain Bacteria; phylum Chloroflexota; class Limnocylindria; order Limnocylindrales; family CSP1-4; genus JAFMJV01. The sequence goes on from JBBQNA010000154.1 coordinate 1,409, forward strand.
GCGCGAGAGGCCTACCCGGACCGCGGCGCCTACAAGCTCTCCGAGCTGGCCGAGTTCTACGGCCTGCCGGCGCCCACGCACCGGGCACTGCCGGATGCCGAGGCCACGGCGGCGCTGCTCATCCAGCTGGGCAATGACCTGCCGGCGCGCATCACGACCTACAAGACCGCCGTCGCTGCCTCCATCCGGAGCCGGGTCAACGGCGGGGACGTCGCTGCCGCGGACGCGGCGCTTGACGCTGCCAAGGTCGAGTCGGGCTTCTCCAAGGGCCTCAGCGGTCTGCTGCACAAGAAGACCGTGCGCGAGCTGGTGCTGACCGAGGGCGTCCGCATGGATGGCCGCGATGTCAACACCATCCGGCCCATCACGGTCGAGGTCGGTCTGCTGCCGCGTGCCCACGGCTCCGCGCTGTTCACGCGTGGTGACACCCAGGCGCTCACGGTCGCCACGCTCGGACCCTCGTCCGACGTCCAGCGCATCGACACCATCGGCCCGGAGGAGTCCAAGAGCTACCTCCACCACTACAACATGCCGCCCTACAGCACCGGCGAGAACAAGATGATGCGCGGCCCCGGCCGTCGCGAGATCGGTCATGGCGCACTCGCCGAACGAGCCCTGATCCCGGTGCTGCCGAGCCATGACGAGTTCCCGTACGTCATCCGCCTCGTGAGCGAGTGCGTGACGTCCAACGGCTCCACGTCGATGGCCTCCACCTGTGGCTCGACGCTGGCGCTCATGGATGCCGGCGTGCCCATCAAGGCACCCGTCGCGGGTGCCGCCATGGGCCTGGTCACGGAAGGCGACAAGTTCGAGATCCTGACCGACATCCTGGGCAAGGAAGACGCCTTCGGTGACATGGACTTCAAGGTCACTGGCACCCGGGACGGAATCACTGCCCTCCAGATGGACATCAAGGTGCAGGGCATCAGCGAGTCCATCATCCGGACCGGCCTCGAGAAGGCCCGCATCGCGCGCTTGACCATCCTGGACAAGATGCTCGATGTGGTCCCCGCACCGCGCGGCGAGATGAGCCTGTTCGCACCGCGTATCACGACCATCCACATCAACCCCGAGAAGATCCGCGACATCATCGGCAAGGGTGGCTCGATGATCCGCAAGATCCAGGAAGAGACCGGCGCGGAGATCAACGTCGAGGACGATGGCACCGTGGAGGTGGCAGCGGCCGACGGCGAGGCTTCGCGCAAGGCCGTGGCATGGATCGAGAGCCTGACCAAGGAAGTGGAGGTCGGTGGCCTCTACCTTGGCAAGGTGACCCGCATCATGGGCTTCGGCTGCTTCGTGGAGATCATCCCCGGCAAGGAAGGCCTCGTGCGTATCGGCGAGCTCGCCGACCATCACGTGCCAACGGTCGAGGATGTCGTCCAGGTCGGCGACGAGATCATGGTCGTGGTCATGGAGATCGACCGTCAAGGTCGGGTCAACCTGTCCCGGAAGGCCGCGATGCAGCGGCACCAGGCCAAGACGCCCGCCTGATCGCGGTCAACCGGCTGTTGATGCGGCCCGACGGGCCGCGAAGGCGGCCCTGACACTGGCTCCCATAGAAGTACGACCCGTCGTGAGGCGGGTCGTACTGACATCAATGAACCCGGCCCGTCGAAAGACGGGTCGTGCTGATTCAGGCCAGGTCGTATCATCGGGGATGCCATGATCGAATCAGCCGAACGTCAGCCCACGCCCATCGAGTCCGATCAGCCCACGAGCGCCGGCACGACCCGACCGCTGACCGTCGCGGTCGTTGGCGCGACCGGCCTCGTGGGGCAGACCATGATGACCGTGCTGGCGGAGCGAGGAATACCCATCGCCGAGCTGCGTCCCCTCGCCTCGCGCGCGGATGGGCGGAGCGTCGACTTCGGTGGCCGCAGGTGGCCCGTCCAGGAGGCCACCCCCGACGCGTTCGAGGGCGTGGACATCGCGCTGTTCTCGGCCGGCGGTGACGTATCAAAGGTCCTCGCGCCGGAGGCTGCTGCCCGTGGCGCCGTGGTCATCGACAACTCATCGCAGTGGCGGATGGAGCGGGGTGTCCCGCTGGTCGTGTCGCAGGTGAATCCTGACGATGCGGCCGCGCACGAGGGCATCATCGCCAACCCCAACTGCTCCACGATGCAGCTGGTGCCGCTGCTCATGGCCCTCCGCGACTCGGTCGGCCTGGAGCGGGTGATCGTCGATACCTATCAGTCGGTGAGTGGTACCGGTGGCGAGGCCGTCGCGGAGCTCGAGACGCAGGTCCGGGCGTGGGCCGCCGGCGATCCCATCGTGTCGTCCGTCTACCCCCACCAGATCGCGTTCAACGTGCTGCCCGAGATCGATGTCTTCCGCGAGGACGGCTACACCAAGGAAGAGTGGAAGGTCCGCGCCGAGAGCCGCAAGATCCTGCACATGCCTGACCTGCGGGTCTCCTGTACCGCGGTCCGGGTGCCGGTGGTGTCCGCCCACTCGGAGGCGGTCCATGTCGAGACTCGGGACCCCATCACACCCGCGCGTGCCCGCGAACTGTTCGCGGCAGTGCCCGGCGTGGTCGTCGTGGACGATCCCTCGACCCACAGCTACCCGCTCGCCCTGGACGCCGCTGGCAGCGACGACATCTTTGTGGGTCGTGTCCGCAGTGACACGTCGCTCGACGACGGGCGAGGGCTCGTGTTCTGGGTCGTCTCGGACAACATCCGCAAGGGTGCCGCGACGAACGCGGTGCAGATCGCAGAGGTCCTCCTGGAGCGCGGGTGGTTGCAGCCCGCGTCGCGTCGAACCGCGCCGGCGGTCTGATGCCCGATCGGGGCACCAGACGTCCACGGTCCGACCGGCACCGCCCGATCGGACCCGCGTGACACCTGCAGGACGGACGACGGCCCTGGATGCCATCGCCAGCGAGGTCCGGGTGTGTACCCGGTGTCGGCTGGCGACCGGACGGACCAACGCCGTGCCGGGGGAGGGGAGCCCGGACACGGAGGTCGTCTTCGTCGGCGAGGGCCCCGGCCAGAACGAGGACCAGCAGGGCAGGCCCTTCGTGGGTGCTGCGGGTGGCCTGCTGACCGAGCTTATCGGTTCCATCGGCTGGCAGCGCGGCGAGGTGTTCATCACCAACGTGGTGAAGTGCCGGCCACCTGGCAATCGCGACCCGGAACCGGACGAGATGGCCGCCTGTGCACCCTTCCTGCAGCGTCAGCTGGAGGTGCTGGACCCGGCGCTGGTGGTGACCCTGGGCCGCTACTCGATGGGCACCTTCTTCCCCGGGGCGCGCATCGGACAGGTCCACGGCCAGTCCAGGCCCGCGGATCCAGCCACCGGGGCGCGCGATGCGGTCGCGTTCGCGATGTACCATCCCGCCGCCGCGTTCCGCCAGCTGTCGCTCAAGGACACGATGCGCGACGACATGGCCAAGGTCCCCAGCGTGCTCATCGAGGCTCGCCGAGGTCGCGCCGAGCGATCCCAGGTGGAGGCCGCAGCGATCCCCATGGCGATGCCCCAGGTGGAGGCCGCAGCGATTCCCGAGGCGATGCCCCAGGCCGAGCCGGACCCCATGACTGCCGATCCGGATGATCCGGAACCCACCGTGCCGATCGACGCCGGTGCCGACGACCTCACCGAGGTCCTCGCCAGCATCGACATGCACGCCATCCCCCCCGAACGTCCCCCGGAGACCGACCAGATGCGACTCTTCTGATGCCCCGACAACGACACACCACCGCGCCCTCCACCTCCACCGAACCGCTGCGCATCATCCCCCTTGGCGGTGTGGGTGAGATCGGCAAGGCCCTCATGGTCTTCGAGTACGCGGACGACATCGTCGTCATCGACTGCGGGCTCGCCTTCCCGGACGAAGAGATGTTCGGCATCGACCTCGTCATCCCTGACATCACCTACCTCAAGGAGCGCCGCCACAAGGTCAAGGCGTTCCTCATCACCCACGCTCACGAGGACCACGTCGGTGGGCTGCCGTACGTGCTCCCCTCGTTCCCGGGCGTGCCGGTCTATGCCTCGACCCTTGCCCGCGGCCTGCTGGGCACCAAGATCAAGGAGCACAAGCTTCGGGACAATCCCGTCCTGGCATTCGATCCAGGGGACACCATCGACCTCGGCGTGTTCTCGGCGAGTGCGTTTCGGGTCGGTCACTCGATCCCCGACGCGATGGGCATCCGGCTCAAGACCCCGCTCGGCAACATCATCCACACGGGTGACTTCAAGTTCGACCAGACCCCCGTCGATGGCAAGGGCACCGACTTCTACGAGCTCGCGAGACTCGGCAGCGAGGGCGTCCTGTGCCTGCTTTCGGACTCCACACGGGCCGAGAGCCCGGGTTACACGCCGTCCGAACGTACCGTCGGCGAGGCCTTCCGGGGCATCATGGAAGGTCTCCAGGGGCGGGTCATCGTGGCCACCTTCGCCAGCAACATCGCGCGCATCCAGCAGGTGTTCGACGCGGCGGGCGAGTTCGGCCGCAAGGTGACCGTCATCGGACGCTCCATGGAGCAGAACACGCGTATCGCGTCTGACCTGGGTTATCTCCACTGGGGACCCGGCCAGCAGGTCCCCAAGGACCGGCTCAAGGACGTGCCCGACAACGAGATCTGCATTGCGACCACCGGGTCGCAGGGTGAGCCGATGGCGGGACTCGCCCGGATGGCGAACCGGGATCACCGGTTCGTGGAGATCGTGCCCGGCGATACGGTCATCGTGAGCGCGAGCCCGATCCCCGGCAACGAGGAATCGGTCGCACGCACCATCGACAATCTGTTCAAGGTCGGTGCCAACGTCTACTACCATGCCATCCGACACGCACATGTCTCGGGGCATGCCAGCCAGGAGGAGCTCAAGCTGATGCTCAACCTGACCAAGCCCACGAGCTTCATCCCCATCCACGGCGAGTTCCGGATGCTCGTCCAGCACGGTCGCCTTGCCGCCGAGTGTGGTGTATCAGCGGAGAACATCTTCATCATCGAGAACGGTCAGCCCATCGAGTTCTTCCCCGACGGCCGCATCCGACGTGGCACGCCCATCGAGGCGGGCCGGGTGTTCGTGGACGGCCTGTCGGTGGGCGAGGTCGGCGACGTCGTGCTGCGTGATCGTCGGGCCCTTGCCAGCGACGGCATGTTCCTCATCGTGGTCACGGTGGACAAGCAGACCGGCAGTCTCGTGGGACGACCCGAGATCGTGACCCGCGGCTTCGTGGGCACGCCGGAGCCGTCGCTCATCGCAGGCGCCACGCAACGGGTGACCAAGGTGCTTGCCGGGCCCGGCGACCGGCACAGCGAGATCGGTTTGCTCAAGGCACAGATCAAGGACAGCCTGTCCCAGTACCTGTATGACCAAACCCGTCGGCGTCCGATGGTGCTGCCGGTGGTGGTCGAGGTCTGATGGCATCGAGCGGCAAGGGGAGCAGGAGCGGCTCCTCACGCCAGACGGGCCCGCGCACGACCGCCAGTCGGTCGCGCGCCGCAAAGGCCAGCCCGAGCTCGCCCAAGACCGCCCGCGCGCCGCTGATGGCGCCGGGCACCATCCGCTCCATCCTGGGCATCGCGCTGCTGGTCGTCGGTGGCGTGACGCTCCTGGCCCTGTTCCTGGGCGGCCAGGGCCTGTTCGGACAGTTCGTGACGGACGTCCTTCGGCCATCCTTCGGCCAGGGGGCATGGCTGCTGGGCGTGCTGCTCATCGTGGCCGGCGTGATGGTGGAGCGGTCCGCGACCGTTCACAGCGGCTGGGGCATGATGGCCGTTGGCGGCATCCTGGTGTTCCTGGCGGGGGAGGGGCTCATCCACCTCCTGTCCGGGCGCAAGGCTACGCCTGCCGATCTGAGCGCCGGTGGCGGCAGCATCGGGGAGTTGCTGTCCAGCGGCCTCGTCAGCCTGGTCGGGTCCCCTGGCGCGTTCGTGGTCCTCGTCGGCATCGTCATCGTGGGCCTGTTGCTGATGTTCGGTTTGACGCTGCGGGCGTTGCTGCAGCCGGTCTCGACCGGTGGACGTGCCATCGCGAGCGCCACCAGCGCCACCGTTGTGGCCACGGTCAACGCGGCCAAGACCCGGGCACCCAGCGCCACAGACGATCCACCCGCAGGCACGGCGATCGCAGCGCCGCCGCCCGGACGCAGCCGCGTCAAGGCCGACCCAGCACCGTCCAGACACGCTGTCGAGGAGCAGCTCCCGCTGCCGACCCCGACACCCAGCCCTGCGCCCCTCAGCCAGACCGTCTGGGCAGGTGGCGCACCCGACCCAAGCACCAAGCCGGCGGTCAAGCCCGCTGCCGTCGCGACGTCCGGCAGCGGCATCGGTGCGTTTGATGCCGACGGGGTGCTGATGGCACCCAGACCGCCGCGTGTCTGGGCGATGCCCAAGGTCGACATCCTGGACCTGGGCGCCGCACCAAACAACGGCGGCAACGTCGATCATGCCCAGAACACGCGCATCATCGAGGAGAAGCTGCGCAGCTTCCAGATCCCGGCCCAGGTGGTCGGCGTCAACAGCGGTCCCGTCGTCACCCAGTACGAGGTGAAGCCGGATGTGCGCGTGAAGCTGTCGCGCATCGAGGGTCTCTCGGATGACCTCGCGATGGCACTCGCCGCTCGATCCATCCGTATCGAGGCGCCTATCCCGGGCAAGGACGTGGTGGGTATCGAGATCCCCAACCATGCCCCGGAGGCGGTCGGGTTCCGGCGCCTCTACGAGGACGCCAAGATGGAGCACGCCACCAGCAAGCTCACGTTCGCGCTCGGCCGCGATGTGTCCGGCAAGGCATACGCTGTCGACCTGGCACGGATGCCCCACCTGCTCATCGCGGGGGCCACCGGCTCCGGCAAGAGTGTGTGTGTCAACGCGCTCATCACCAGCCTGCTGATGCGCGCCACGCCCCAGGAGGTAGAGCTGGTCCTGGTGGACCTCAAGCGGGTGGAGCTCGC
>JBBQNA010000155.1:0-8242 GCA_038329515.1 Candidatus Limnocylindrales bacterium
ACAGGAGGTCCATGGGCGGATCCATGCGTCCGCCCGGTCTTGTACTGCTGAGGTTCTGGGCTCAGAGCCGCAAGGTGGCTCCAGGCGAAGTGACTTGATACCAGCACTTGTCAGGCGCTATCGATCGTCGGCGCCCCGCTGGAGGCGGCACACGGGGGCGCGTGGCTCGCCGGCGCCGAGCTGGCCTCAACCCGCGGCCTTCTTGACGAGCTCAGCGATCCTCGCCTCGACCGCCTGCGTCAGCTCGATCAGCGCGAACTCCGTCGCCCACATCTTGCCCTCGTCGAGCTTCGCGTCGGGCTGGAAGCCAATGGTCGAATAGCGGACCTTGAACTTCGACTTGGGCTTGAAGAAGCAGATGACCTTGCCGTCCTTGCCGTCCCTGGCATATGCCGGCATGCCGTAGTACGTCTTCGGGACCAGCGACGGCACCGCCTCGGTGACGATGGCGTGGACCCGCTCGGCCATCGCCCGGTCGTCTGGCGGCATCTTCGCGATGCCGTCCCTGACGTCCTGGAGGCCCGCGGCCCGCTCGTCGGCAGGGTTGCGCTTCGACGTCACCGTTCGTTCGCGTGCGCTCGCCTCCATCGCGGCGCGCTCTTCCTCGGTCCAGACCTTGTCCGCGTCTCCTGGCTGGGTGCGGGACGTGGTCTGCTGCTTGGTCGCCATCGGGGGGTGCTCCTTCGTCGGGTCGCGGGTCAGGCTGTCGCCGTCTGGGCGCGCTTGCCCTGCTGGAGGATCCGGATCGGGTTGCCGAACGGATCGCGGATGCCCATGTCGGTGCCGTAGAAGTGCTCGGTGGGCTCCTGCGTGAAGTCGGTCACGCCACGCTCCCTGAGCCGCTCGTACAGCTCGCGGGCATCGTCAGTGATGAACACGAGGCCGCCAAGTGCCCCCTTGGTGACGAGCTCCCGGAGTTGCGCCGCGGTCGCAGCGTCATGCAACGGCGGACCCGGCTGCTCCAGAGAGACCTCGGTGCCTGGCTGGCCCGGCACCCGGATGGTGAGCCAGCGGTAGTCGCCCTGGCGGACATCGTTGGCCCTCTCAAGCCCCAGCTTGTTGACATAGAAGTCGAGCGCCTCCTCCTTGTCGAGGACGTAGATGGTGGCGACGTTGAGCCTCGTGATCATCTCTGGTGATCCTCGGTGGTGGTGATGTGGATGCCGCTCACCCTAGGCCGGCATCGGCGCACCCGCTGCTCCAAAACTGCTCCATCATGTCGTCTCGCCGATCCCCACCCGCGGCCGCATCGCCGCAAGCTGCACGCAGTGCGGGGCGACGATCGGGCCATGGCCCTCGCGGTAGGCGGATGGCGTCTCACCCACGATCGCTCGGAAGGTCCGGCTGAACGTCCCCGGGCTCGTGAAGGCGACATCGAAGCAGATATCGGTGACACTCCGGTCGGTCTCACGCAGGAGGAACATGGCCCGCTCCACCCGTCGGCGCTGCAGATAGCGATGGGGCGTCTCGCCGAACGCGTCGCGGAAGCTGCGGCTGAAGTGCGCCGGCGAGATGTGGGCCACCGCTGCGATGGCGGGCACGTCCAGGGGTTCGGCATAGGCCCGGTCCATGGCATCCCGGGCCCGCAGCAGTCGCCGGTTCAGGTCCTCGGTGGCGCGGCTCATCCGGTAACGCTACGCGATGCGGCGCGAGCATCCGATCCCGGCGGCGCGAGCATCCGGTCCGTGCGGGACGAGTCTCGGATCAAGAGGCGCTGCCGCCTCACCTTGAGGGCCACCGGGCTACGATGCGTCCCGTGGAGAACGACACGCCTGCGGGCGACAGCATCGAGGCCATCGCACGCGACACGGGCTTCAGCGAGGAGCACATGGCCACCGACTACGCCACGCTCGTGGGCCAGGGCCTACCCCACGACGAGGCATTGGCCGAGCTGCGGCGGGTGTATGGACGCACGCTGCATGCACTGATGGCGCGCGTACGGCGATCCGTCGCGGCGATCCTGGGTCGCTGAACAGCGGTTCACTCCGGCAGGCAGCAGCCGGACCTCGGCACTCGGGTGGCATATCCATCGCCGCCCACTGTGCACCCACATCGAGGCGACGAGCTGACGCGACCCGGATGGCGGCGTCATCATGCGCGCCTCACTGCGGAGCAGGAGGTATCCATGTACGGGTCGTGCCAGAAGCGGATCGCGGACCTCGTGGATCGATGCAAGGTCGACTCCGGCCGTCGGGTCCGAATGGGTCGGGGTGGGCGACGAGCCGTCGCGGCACCCGTGACCGCCACGGCCGTAACCTGACCCCGGTGGCCACGGGGCAGGTAGCGTGACGAACGCCACCGCGTCCCGACGAGGGCCTCTCGACCGGTGGCTGCCGGGCGTCGGAGCCCTGCGCCGCTACGAGCGGTCATGGCTGTCCAGGGACCTCATTGCGGGCGTCGTGCTCATGACGCTGCTCGTGCCCCAGGGCATGGCGTACGCGGAGCTGGCCGGATTGCCCGCCATCACCGGCCTCTACACGACCGTGGTCTGCCTCGTGGCGTACGCCCTGGTCGGCCCTTCGCCCGTCCTGGTCCTGGGGCCCGACTCGGCACTCGGGCCCATGCTCGCGGCGACGATCTTGCCGCTCGCCGCTGGCAACCAGGAGCAGGCCATCGCGCTCGCCGGACTGCTCGCGATCCTCGTCGGCGTCATCACCTACGGGGCCGGCGTGCTGAAGCTGGGTTTCGTCGCGGACCTGCTCTCCGACCCCGTGCGCACCGGCTATCTCGCCGGCCTGTCCGTGGTCATCCTCATCGGCCAACTGCCCAAGCTGTTCGGCTTCTCCACCGATGCCAGCGGGCTGGGTGCCGAGGTCGCCGCGTTCCTCGCCGGCCTGCGCGATGGACTGACCAACCCGTGGGCGCTGGGCATCGGCCTGCTGAGCCTCGGCGTCATCCTCGGTCTCGCCCGATGGGTCCCGCGCACGCCCGGCGTCCTCGTCGCGGTCGTCCTGTCACTGGCACTGTCCACCATCATCGACCTCGTGGCGCGCGGCGTGTCGGTCGTCGGCGTCCTGCCCCAGGGATTCCCGATGCCGTCCATCCCCTCGGCGGGCGTCTCGGACCTGCCGCTCCTGGTCGCATCCGCCATCGGCATCTCGCTGGTCGCGGTCGGGGACACCATCTCCACGTCCGGCGGCTTCGCCACTCGGACCGGCTCGGAGGTGGACGGCAACCGGGAGCTGGTGGGCATCGGCTCGGCCAATCTCGCTGCGGGCCTGTTCTCGGGCTTTCCAGTGAGTACCAGCGCTTCGCGGACGGCGGTCGCCATCCAGTCCGGGTCACGGACCCAGCTGACTGGACTGATCGCGGCGGCGCTGGTGCTGCTCATGCTGCTGTTCGTGCCGGGCCTCGTTGGGGCCACGCCCCAGCCGGTGCTCGCGGCGGTCGTCATCACTGCGTCCATCGGGCTGTTCGACGTGGACAAGCTGCGCTGGCTCCGGCGCGTTCGACCTGCCGAGTTCCGGCTTGCGGTCGCGTGTGCGCTGGGCGTGATGTTCCTGGGCGTGCTCCCGGGCATCGTCGTCGCGGTCGCTCTTTCCGTGCTGTACGTGTTCAAGCGCGCCTGGCAGCCGTACTCGGTGGTGCTCGGCCGGTCGCCGGAAGTGCCCGGGTACCACGGCATCGACCGATATCCGGCGGCGAGGCAGGTCCCCGGGCTGCTCATCCTGCGCTGGTCGGCGCCCCTGTTCTTCGCCAACGCCAACCAGTTCCGGGACCGGATCCGGGAGCTCATCGCTGCCGCCGACGCGCCGCCCAGGTGGGTGCTGGTCGCGGCGGAACCCATCACTGACATCGACACCACTGCGGGCGAGATCCTGCGGGCCCTGGATGAGGAGCTGAACGCGGTCGGCATCCACCTCGCCTTCGCCGAGCTGCAATCCGGCGTCCGCGACTCCATCGTTCGGTACGGACTGCTCGAGACCATCGACCAGGGCCACTTCTACCGCACCATCGAGGAAGCTGTGGACGCGTTCCGTAGCGATTTCGGAGCCCACACCTGACCCACCGTTCGGGCGCGGCTGTGCCCGGCGTGTCTGCGGCTGTGCCCGGCGTGTCTGCGGCCGTGCCCGGTGAGCGGGTGATCAGGCCGACCCCGGCGTGTCTGCGGCTGTGCCCGGCGTGTCTGCGGCTGTGCCCGGTGAGCGGGTGATCAGGCCGACGGGGACCAGGACAGAGGCACATCGAGCGCCGTCTCCGGCTTTGTCACCCGCTGTGCGGGTCGCTCAGCCGACGAAGGTCCGTGATGCGGGCCGCTGCCGACCTTGTCGGCCCACAGACCCGGGTAGCGGGTAGCTCACGCCGCGCCCGAGGGTCGGCCCTGTCGCCATACACGCGGTACGGCACTGCAGTGGAACCGTACGGCGATGACCGGCGTCATGGGGGGACTCTTCCTCTCTCTCCTGACGAGAGCCCCGATGGTGCCGCTGGGGCGGCGTCCCGGGGCTCTTGTCGTTCCGGTGGCCTTGTGGCTCCGTGGACTGCTAGGGTGGGGTCATGCGCACCATGAGCCAGGAAGAGCAGGCGTGGGTGGAACGGACCGCCCGGACGTGCGACGCATTGGTGTTCTGGACCGTCGGCCGGTACGGCGCCCAACCGCTACTCCTGCCGCGCCGGCTGTGGGCGCCGCCCCCGAAAGCCCGCACACCCCAGCAGCGCAGCGCCTGACGGTTCGGGAACGCTCGCCGCTCGGACAGCCATGCATCCGTGATCCGGCGCGGATGGCCGTGATCCGGCGCGGATAGCCGTGATCCCGCGCATCAGCCGTGATCCCGCGTACCAGCCGCGACCCAGGGTCAGCTTGGCGCGGCGATGTCCCGCCTGGGGAACACGATCCAGGAGTAGAGCAGCGCGATGCCCAGCACGCCGCCCAGCAGGCCGACATCGAAGAGTCGCAGCTGCCCATCAAGCAGCTCCTTCGTCCGGACGTAGTGGAACAGGGAGAAGTCGGAGACCCACGCCGCGGCCGGCCAGATGGACCCGACCACCTCCAGCAGGTAACTCACGAGCACGAACACGAGGGTCACGCCCAGCGCTGGCATGACCCGGTCGAAGGACACCGACGCCCCGAACGCGATGGCCATGAGCGCCACGGACAACAGCGTACCCATCGCCCAGACCAGCGGGATGTTGCCCACATGGAGCTCGTCCAGGACGCCCGAGAAGGCCGCGCTCACGACACTCGCCGTCAGCTGCGCCGCGACGAGCAGCGCCAGTGACAGCGCACCGACACAGAACAGCACCAGCAACAGTGCGTGACGCGAGATGGGCCTCGCCAGGAGCACCTCCAGGGTCCCCCGTTGACGCTCGCCGACGATGGACAGGATGGGGAACCCCACCACCATCACGCCCAGCAGGGCGATCGCGATGGGATGGATGAATCCCAGGGCGATGGCGCCCGCCAGGCTGAACAGGTCGCCACCGCCAAAGCTGGCGAACTGCTCCATGAGCGGGTTGTTGCTGTTGCGGATGAAGGCACCGATGGTCTGCCCAAAGCCGGCGTACACGAGCGGCAGGACCGCGCCCCACACGACGAGCCCGATGACGCACGCGATGATCCGTACCCGGTTGGCCTGAAACGTCCGACGGAACAGGATGCCGATCACGGCGAGATCACCCCCGCCGCGCCGATCACGACGCCCTCGCCGCGGCCGCGTCGGCCGCATCCGGCGCGTAATACTCCAGGAACGCCTCCTCCAGGCGTGCCGGCTCGATGGTCAGGTCGCGCACCGTGGCCGCCGAGAGGACGGCCAGGAATGGCCCCACGTCACCCTCCAGGTCGCAGCGCAGGACGCCATCCCGGATGTCCACCGCCGACACGCCCGGCACACCCGTCAGGTCCGGCATGGCGCCCTCGATACGCGCCTCCACGTGACGCCTGCGGCGCGCCAGGAGCGTCGCGACCGAGGACATGGCCACCAGCTTGCCGCGCCGGATGATGGCCACCCGGTCGCACACCCGCTCCACCTCCGACAGGACATGGGATGAGAAGAACAATGTGCGACCAGCCTGCCGTCGCTCATCGAGGAGCGCCAGGAAGGCGTGCTGCATCAAGGGGTCCAGGCCCTCGGTCGGCTCGTCCAGGATGGCCAGCTCCGGGTCGTGCTGGAGCGCCTGGATGATGCCCATCTTCTGGCGCATGCCCCGCGAGTAGTCGCGCACAGGTCGCTTGAGGTCCGCTTCGGACAGCTCCAATCGCTCGATGAGTGACGCGCGCAGTGGCGCGGGTCGGCCGTACAGACCCGCCAGGTAGTCCAGGAGGCCATTGCCGGTCATGGAGTCATACAGCGAGATGCCACCCGGCAGGTAGCCCACCCGCTTGCGGATGGCGAGGCCGTCACGCACCACGTCGTGACCCAGGATGGAAGCCGAGCCGGAGGTCGGGTGCAGGAACCCGAGCATGATCCGGATGGTCGTGCTCTTGCCCGCGCCGTTGGGGCCCAGGAAACCGAAGATCTCGCCCGGCATCACCTCGACGTCGAGCGCCTCGAGGGCACGCACCGGAGTCCCCCGTCGCGCCGGCCAGGCGCCCATCGGGTAGTGCTTCCCCAGGCCGCTGGTCCGGATCACCGGCATGGCTGCGCCGCCGCCGGGAGCCGCGGCGCCGGGTCGGTCGGTCAGGTCGGCGCCAAGGCTAGAGGTCGTGGTCCCGACGCTCCACCAATCGCCAGCCGATGGGCAGGATGCCCGCCGCGATCACCAGCTTGATGATCTCGCCCGGCAGGAAGGGCCACAGTCCGTACTGGAGCGTCTGGGACAGGTCCAGGGATGCAGCGATGGACAACCAGGTCATGCCCAGAGTGAACACCACCACCAGGCCCAGCACCATGGCGGCAATCGATCCCCGCAGCCGGCGGTCCCAACCCAGCTCCGCGAGGCGCCCAACGAGGCCGGCCGCGAGCACGAACCCGATGAGGTAGCCACCTGTCGTGCCGAGCACGATGTGGCCGTCCGTGACGGTCGCGATCTGGGCGATGGACGACTGGTGGTTGCCCTGGCTATTGAGCGCGAACACGGGCAAGCCGATGCAGCCCAGCAGCAGGTACAGGGACGTCGCGAAGACTCCTCGCCGGAAGCCGAGCGTGGCTCCAACGACGAGGGCGCTCAGGGTCTGCAGCGATACCGGCACGTACGGGTTCGCAGGCAGGTAGATGTCGCCGATCGCGAAGGAGGGCAGGTCGAACGAGATGTACGCCCCGAGGATCATCAGGCCCGTCCCGACCAGCACCATCATCAGGTTGCGCTGCCAGATCGCGGCGCGCTCACCAAGGCGGATGGGGACCAGGAAATCGCCGAGGGTGAGACCACGCTCGAAGGGCGGCACGCGGCTCAGACGGGTCGCGATCACGCCCATGATGCTAGCAGCCCCCGACCGCCGTGGTGGCCCGATCCCGGACGGCCGTCGTGCGTCATACGGGCGCGCCGTCATGGAGTCGTTCCGTGAAGCCCAGGGACAGGGCGCCCAGCTGGTGTTCGTGGAGGTCCACCTCCAGCTGGTGGTCACCCGGGTCGAGCGCCCAGCCGGCGATCCAGAACGTGACCACGTCACCGCGCCGGAAGACCACGGGCGTCTCGGGCGTCACGTCCAGCGCGCGATAGACGGTCGGATCACCTTCTCGGGTGGCGCTGATGTCATCCAGCGGGATCTGCTGGCCATCGACCCGGATGGAACCGATGGCATCCAGCCAGCCATCGCCGAGGCTGTTGCGTGCCTGCAGAGAGAAGCCCCCGCTCACGTTGCGGAGGCTGCCGGCGACATACAGCTGACGGACCAGGAATCCAGGGACACGCATCCGGCACAGGGTACCGTCCGGCGACCGTGCCGGTCAGCCGGTGGCGCGCTCCAGGTCCAGCGCGGCACCGATGAGCGCCAAGTGGCTGAACGCCTGGGGCATGTTGCCCAGGTGCCGTCCGGTGGCCGGCTCGATCTCCTCGGCATACAGGCCAAGTGGGCTGGCGAAGGCGACGAGGCGCTCGAACAGGGCTCGCGCCCGGTCGATCTCGCCGATGCGCGCCAGCGCCGAGACGAGCCAGAAGGAGCAGATGGTGAAGGTCCCCTCCTCTGATGCCGAAACGCCATCGTCGGCCTCACCGGGGCGGTATCGCAGCACGAGTCCGTGGTCGGTGAGCCCATCCGCGATGGCCAGCACAGTCGCCTGCACGCGCGGGTCGTTGCCCGGCAGGAAGCCCATCAGCGGCACCAGCAGCATCGAGGCGTCGAGCGCCGGCGCGCCATAGGTCT
>JBBQNA010000156.1:0-8170 GCA_038329515.1 Candidatus Limnocylindrales bacterium
TCCGATACGGGCGACGGTATCGACCAGGCGCACCTGGTCGGCGAGGGTGGCCGCGACACTTCGCAGGACGTCGTCACCGACACCCTGGCCGTGCTGCAAGTTGATGGTCGCGAGGTCGTCGACGTCGAAGATGGCGATCGCCAACGATGTGCCCAGCCGGGTGGCCCGTGCCAGCTCCAGCTCCAGCATCTGCCCGAAGGTGTGCCGGTCGGCAAGGCCGGTCAGTGGATCGGTGCGCGACAGTCGCTCCTGATACGCGACACCCTCGGCGGACGTGCTCTTGAGGCGCTCCTGTCGGATGGCTACGGCAGCGAGGTCCGCGATGGCCAGCACCGTCTCGACATTGGACGATCCAGCGGACAGTGGTGAGCCTGGAGCACTGGCCAGGATCATCAGGCCCTCGACCGTGGCGCCAGCCTGGTCCTCGCGGACCAGCGGGATGATGGCGCCGCGGGCGGCGCCGCCCACAACCGGGCCAAGACCTTTCGGCAGTGGCGCATCCCAGGCCGCGGCTCGTTCGCGGATGACATCCGCCAGCGGACCGTCGCCGGCCGCTGCGTCCACCTGCTCACCGGCCGCGTCCGATAGCTGCCCCGATCCGCCGTCGTAGAGCAGGATCCCGCCTGCTGGGGCACCGCTCACCGCGCATGCCTGTACACACAAGCTGGCCAGGGTGGTCTCGAGGTCGTCCCCTCGCGCCAGGGCGCGGACTGCATCGAACAGGCTGGGGACCGTTTGGGTGCGGTCGTTGATCACCGATGGATGATACGGGCGGACCTGCCTGCCGTCATCCCCCCGCTGCGAGGCCCTCTGACATGAGTTCGGCATAGCGGTCCGCGTCGGTATTGCCGCCGCTCAGGATGGCCACCACGGGACCATCCACGGGGAGCTCTGCCTCGTGAGCCAGCCATGCTGCGAGCGAGGTCGCGCCCGACGGCTCGACGACCAGCCGCGCCTGACGTGCCGCCCGCACCATGGCGCGCCGGATATCCAGCTCGGACACGGTGAGCACGCCATCAGCCAGCGCTGCGAGATGCCGGAAGGTGAGCGCGCCCAGGGCCGAGGTGCGCATCCCGTCCGCGGCGGTGCGGCCGACCTGCTCGGCGTCCCAACGGACCACGTGTCCCGCGCGCAGCGACTCGGCCGCGTCCGCGGCGACCTCTGGTTCCACGCCGAACACGCGGGCGTCAGGTCGAAGCGTCTTGACCGCGACCGACACTCCGGCTGCCAGGCCGCCACCACCGATGGGCACCAGGACCGTGAACGGCGTCGAGCCGTAGCCCAGCTCGGCGAGTTGCTCCACGATCTCCAGGCCGCAGGTTCCCTGGCCCGCGATGATGCGCGCGTCGTCATATGCGGGGATGAGCACCAGGCCCTGGTCGCGCGCGATCGCCTTTGACACACGCACCCGCTCGTCGCTCGAGGTCCCCACGCTGACCACCTCGGCGCCATCTGCGCGCACACCCGCGATCTTGATGGCGGGCGCATCGGAGGGCATCACGACCACGGCCCGGATACCCAGGATGAGCGCCGCGCGTGCCACGCCCTGGGCATGATTGCCGGACGAGTGCGTGACCACGCCACGTGCCCGCTCCTCGGGTGTCAGCGACGCGATGGCGTGGAATGCGCCGCGCAGCTTGAAGGCACCGATAGGCTGCAGGAGCTCCGGCTTGAGCCATACCCGGGGATGGCCCTGCGGATGTCCCTCGATCGGTCGACCGAAGGGCAGCAGTGGGGTCCGCACCGCGACGCCGGCGAGGTTGGTTGCCGCCGCCCGGATGTCCGTGATCGTCACCAGGGGCGTCGCCATCGCCTGGCTGGAAGGATTCTCGTCGGTGCGTGTGGTCACGCCGGTATACTCGCCCGAATGCGGGGTCCGTGCTCGGCCAGTGACCCGCCACCGTCGAGCGGGCCCCCAGGCCAGAGGGAGGGGCGATCGACCGTGCCGGTGACCACGCAGGAGCTTGAGCAGGACGTCGCGGTCCGACCCCGTCGCGCCTCGCGCGTCGACGCCATCCGACGGACCTACGGTTTCGACGACATCTCGCTGGCGCCCGGCGTCGAGACGGTCGAGCCGTCCGAAGTGGTCACCTCCATCGATCTCGCAGGACTCCAGCTGCGCATCCCGGTCCTCGCGTCCGCGATGGACGCCGTGGTCGATGTCCGCTTCGCGGGCGAGCTCGCCCGCCTGGGTGGTGTCGCCGTCCTGAACCTCGAGGGTGTCCAGGCACGTTACGACGATCCTGATGCACTGCTGGAGCGCATCGCGAGCGCGCCCGATGACCAGATCCAGTCCCTGCTCGCCGAGGCGTACCAGGTACCTATCCGGGACGAGCTCATCGTGCGTCGCATCGCAGAGCTGCGTGCGGCGGGATCACCGGTCGTGCTGTCCGCCACGCCCGCCGTGGCGCGCCGCTTCGGGCCGCTGTGCGCCGAGCACGGCGCAGACCTGTTCCTGGTCCAGTCGCAGGTCTCGTCGGCGCGCCACATCGCGGCCGGCTATGAGGCCCTGGAGCTGGCCGACTTCACCCGCTCCATGGGTATCCCGGTCGCGGTCGGCAACACCACCTCCTACGACGCGGCCTATCAGTTGATGGGCCAGGGCATCGCGGCCATCTTCGTGGGTGTCGGGCCCGGTGCCGCGTGTACCACGCGCGACGTGCTGGGTATCGGGGTGCCCCAGATCACGGCCATCGCGGATGTCGCAGCGGCACGTGACGCGTTCTTCGATGACACGGGTCGGTACGTGCCGGTCGTCGCGGATGGCGGCATGCGCCGAGGTGGCGAGTTGGCCAAGGCCATCGCCGCGGGTGCGGACGCGCTCATGATCGGATCGCCACTGGCACGCGCCCAGGAAGCGCCGGGCCGGGGGACCAACTGGGGTATGGCGGCACCCTCGCCCACGTTGCCGCGCGGTACGCGCATCAGGGTGGGCACGGTCGGCAGCCTGGAACGGATCCTGTTCGGACCGTCGCAGGTGACGGACGGCACGGAGAACCTCGTGGGCGCGTTGCGTCAGTCGATGGCCGCGCTCGGCGCGCGGGACGTGCGCGCGATGCAGTCGGTGGAGATCGTCCATGCCCCTTCGGTGGGCGCCGAAGGCAAGTCCTGGCAGCGGGGCCGCTAAGCGACCCTCGCGTTGCGTGACACGCCGCTCGCTGGTAGATCAGCGAGCGGAACCCCAGTCGGGCAGGGCCCCGACGGGGTTCGAGTCCCGTCGGGGCATCACGCCGCGGGGTGGTGACTGACAGCCGATGGCCTTCCGGATGACGAGGCCGTCGCGGCAACAGGTCGACCGTGCGCCGTGCTCCCGGGAGCCATCCGCCGATCGGCTGTGCGTGCTGCGATCGTTCTATCGGCTGAAGGACTGTCAGAGCACTCGCGGCCGTGCCCGCACGATCGGACGACTACAGCCGCACGGCCGGCTTGCCCCGGTTCATCGAGGCGTACATCGGTCGCCTGGTCAGGCCATGAGTTTCCCACCCGGCGGTCCATACGACGACCGAGCGACCGAACGGGCCGGCTCCAGCCTCGGAATCCCACCCTGTGGGCAACTTGACGTCTCGGTAGGGCGGAGATACCTCCGAGACGGTCCTGGCGGCGGTCTGCGTCGTCGTATTGCCCATCCACTGGGAATCCGGTCGGCCCCGGACCCGCTACTGCGATGCGGCGGGCCCCGGACCCGCTACTGCGATGCGGTCGGGCCCCGGACCCGCTACTGCGATGCGGCCGCGCTGCTCGAAGGCGCCGGTGTGGCTTGGGTCGTGAGTGCGGCCTGGATGGCCGCGGCCACGGTCGCGAAGTCGGGTGACGCCAACGGCACGCCGTTGACGACCACGGTCGGGGTCGCGTTCACACCCAGGGAGCCCGCGGACTGCATGGCACCTGCCTGGATGTCCGCGTACAGCTCGCGCGCGGCTGGCACCTGGAGTCCAGCGATGAACTGGTCCATGTCCAGACCCGCGGCCTGGGCCATCGCCATCAGGCGGTCGGGCGTGAAGCCGCCCACGTTCTCGCCCAGCTGGTTCGCGAACAGGTAGTCGTGCATCGGCCAGAACCGGTCCTGCTGGGCCGCCAGGCGACCGGCGACCGCCGCCCATCGCGACTCCTCGCCCAGGAATGGCAGGTCCCTGAACACCAGGGCGACCAGCCCTGGCCGCACGAAGGTGTCGATGAGCTGAGGTTCGACCTGCAGCGTGAATCGCTGGCAGTACGGGCACTGGAAGTCCTCGAAGACCTCCACGATGACGGGCGCGTCGGCCGCACCCAGCATGTAGCCATCGACCGGGATCGCGGCGTCCCGAGCGGACGGCGCCACGATGGGTGGTGGCGTCACCAGCGGCGCCATCGTCAGATCGGGGAACGCCCCCGGGCTCGGAACGGCAGCCGATGCGGCGTTTGGGACCAGCAGCATCAGGGACAAGACGGATGCGGCGATGGCCGCGCGGGGACTTCGGTGCATGGCCAGCATGGTAGCGGTCGCTCGTCGTCGATAATGGGGCACATGCCCGATCGCCCAGCCTCCGAACCGGCCGTCGACCGCCCTCTCCGGGCGCGCGACCTGGGTGTCCGGATCGGGCTACTGGAGCCGGGTGTCCACAACGCCATCACGGACGTGCCAGGCGTGCGCGTGGGTCACACGACGCTCATCGAGGGCGCCGGGCCGCTCGTCGTCGGCAGTGGTCCCATCCGCACGGGGGTCACGGTCATCGTGCCTGGCGGCGAGCCGTTCGCGGAGGCGTTCTTCGCCGGCTGTCACCGGCTGAACGGCAACGGCGAGCTGACCGGCCTGGAGTGGGTCCGCGAGAGCGGCATGCTCACGACGCCCATCGCCATCACCAATACCCATAGCGTGGGTGTCGTGCGGGACGCGCTCATCACGGCGGCCATCGCGCGCGGGCCACGTGACGGCGAGTGGTCACTGCCGGTGGTGGGTGAGACCTACGACGGGCGCCTCAACGACATGGATGGCCAGCACATCCGGCCGGAGCACGTGTTCGCGGCACTGGAGGGTGCGGCCGATGGACCGGTCGCGGAGGGCAACGTGGGCGGCGGCACGGGCATGATCTGCCACGAGTTCAAGGGCGGTATCGGTACCGCATCCCGGGTGCTGGACGAGGCCGCTGGCGGCTGGACCGTGGGCGTCCTGGTCCAGGCCAACTACGGGCGACGGGAACGTCTCACCATCATGGGCATGCCCGTTGGCCAGCTCATCCCAAGCACGGACGTGCCGAGCGCCTGGGACGATGACCTCCCGGGGAACCCGTCGACGTCGGGTGTGGAGGTCCCTGGCGACCAGGCGGGTGCCGGCTCCATCATCGTCATCGTAGCCACGGATGCCCCCCTGCTGCCCAACCAGTGCGAGCGGCTGGCTCAGCGCGCCGGACTGGGCATCGCGCGGGCGGGCGGATCGGGTGCCCATTCCAGCGGCGACCTGTTCCTGTGCTTCGCCACCGGCAACCGGACGCTGACCGTGACCGACGACGCGAGCCTGCCCCGGACGCGGACCCTCACGGCACTCGTGGATGCCTGGATCAGCCCGCTCTTCTGGGCGGCCATCGAAGCGACGGAGGAAGCCATCCTGAATGCCCTCGTGGCGGCCCGCACCATGACCGGTCGTGACGGCATCACGGCCCACGCCCTGCCCCACGACCGCGTCCGGGAGCTCGCGGACAGGTGGTCCGCGACGTTCGTGACGACACGGGCTGATGCATGAAGCAACGTCTCCGGCACCAGCTCAGGTCGCTGCGGAGCCGCGTCCGGCCCGACAATCAGGCCTCCGACAAGCGGTTCGAGGGCCGGACCATGATCGTGGGCACGGATGGCCGGACACATCCGCTCGGCGCCGCGCCCATCCCCGAACCGCCGCCATGTCCGGAAGGCTGGACCGTGGGTCCGCCGGACTTCGTGGTCGTGGGGGCCGAGAAGTCCGGCACCAGCCGCTGGATGCGCCTCATCCGGGAGCATCCCGAGGTGCATGTCGCCAAGGGCCTGCGGGAGCTCCATTTCTGGGATGGCTTCGGGCAGAAGTCGCCGACCCCAGCGGACATCGAGCGCTACAGCCAGTACTTCCCCCGGCCGGCGAGCGGCGGGGTCACGGGCGAGAAGACGCCCCTGTACATGAACTTCTGGTGGGTCCCCAACTGTCTGCGGACTGCGGCGCCTGAGGCACGCATCATCGCCATGCTGCGCGACCCGGTCGATCGCTACGTGTCCGGTCGTTCGTGGCACGAGAAGTTCCGGCCAGGCGGCCCGGACACGACCCGGCTGGATGGCAAGTTCACCAAGGAGGCGACCGAGCGCTCGATGTTCCGGAGCCTGTACGCCCTCCAGGTCGAGTGGCTATTCGAGGCATATCCCCGGGAGCAGGTGCTGGTGCTCCAGTTCGAGGCCTGCAACCGGGACACGCAAGGTCAGCTGGACCGGACGTTCGACTTCCTGGGCCTGCCCCATTTCGCGCCCAGCCAGGAGCTCATCGAGCGCCGTGTCAATGCGGCCTGGCTGGAGTCGGTGGGCCTTGCGCCCGAGCGCCGTGAACTCCTCCAGCGGCTGTACACGCCGGAGGTCCTGCGCCTCAAGGCCCTCGTACCGGACCTGGACCTGTCACTCTGGCCGAACTTCGCTGACCTCACCAGCTGAGCTTGACCGGGCTCGTCCCCAGCACGAGTCCATCCGGAGGATGCGTTGGCCGTGAGTGTCCAGCAATGTCGTGGGCTGCGGCGCAGGTGGTCCCTGCTGTGCTGCTTCCTGCTGGGCCATGCCCCGGTCGACGGTCCAACGGTCCGACATTGCCGACGATGCTGGCAGGTCCGCGGGTTGCGGGGCTAGCGTCAGCCCAGTTGCTCGGCCGCAACGGCGCTGAGCGCCGCGAGGCCTTCCACCAGTCGGTCCAGCGTCGGCCAGCCGAAGCCCAGCCGGAAGAAGCGGTCGGACTGCTCGAACCAGTGGCCCGGGCCGACGATGGTGGCGAAACCATCGAACAGGCGCGCGTAGAACGTGTCCATGTCCAGGTCGATGCCCGGTCGGACTCGCACGAACCCGACGACACCGCCGCGTGGCTCATGCCACTCGAACACGTCCTGGGCCGCCATCCAGGCGCGTGTCATGTCGAGCGCCTGCGCCGAACGCTGCCGTATCGGAGCCAGGAACGCGTCACGCTGCCGGACGGCCTCATAACCGATGGTCTCGTCCACGATCGACCCGGTGATGACGATCTGCTCCTTGGCCGCGAGCAAGGTCTGGCGCAGCGTCGCGTCCCGCGTGACCAGCCAGCCGACGCGGATGCCCGGCAGGCCATAGGCCTTGGACAGGCTCGACACGCTGATGACGCGCTCCGAACGGGACGCCGCGAGCGGCGGCAGCTGACCGTCCTGGAGCTCCCGATACGTCTCGTCGATGAGCAGGTGCGCGCTCGGGTGCCCTTCCACCAGCTCCACGATCGCGGCCAGCGCGGCCTCGTCCAGCACTTGGCCGGTCGGGTTGTGGGGCGTCGTCAGGCTGACGAGCCGCGTCTCCGGCCGGAGCAGGCCGGCGATGCGTGCCGGATCCACGGCCCACGCGTCATCCCATGCCAGGTCCAGGAAGCTGATGTCCGCGCCGATGGCACGCGGCGTCTCCAGATTGGTCGCGTAGTTGGGGCGCGCCACGATGAGGTGGTCGCCCGCCCGCAGCAGGCTGCTGGCGACCATGAACAGGGCCGCGGCCGCGCCCGGCGTCAGCAGCACGTCCGTGGGCGAGAGGCCCGGTCCGTCCGCGGCGATGATCTCGCGAAGGCCGGCGTGGCCCAGGTGATCGCCGTACAACAACACCAGGTCGGCGAGCGCCACGTCCAGGTCGCCCAGCCGCGCGTCCGTGACAGAACTCTCGGCCAGATTGCAGCGGATACGGTCGTAGCCCACCTCTTCGGGTGACTCGACCTCGATGGGCATGCGTCGGTAGTCCATCACGGCAGGGTACCGGTCCACGCGCAGTGCGGCCGCTGCCGCCGCTGTCGCGCGTACCACGTCCCGGCCAGCGTGCCGCCACTGCGCAGCCACGCTGCGCGGCTCGAGCGCCCAGCCACGCTGCGCGGCTCCAGCGTCCAGCCCCGCTGCGCCGCTGCGCCGCTGCGCCGCTGCGTCGCCCGGTGCCCGTCGCCCGGTGCCCGTCGCCCGGTGCCCGTCGGCCGTTC
>JBBQNA010000157.1:0-8034 GCA_038329515.1 Candidatus Limnocylindrales bacterium
TCCTATAGCAGGTTCGTGAACAAGTAGATGAAGCCCAGCACCAACACCACGACCACGATGGCCACGAACACCGTCAGCAGGATGGTCGTGGACTGGGTCGAGGGGTCAGCCACGGAGGCGTTGCCAGCCGCACTGGCCGACTTGCTGGGATCGGCGACCAGGCCCCAGAGGTCGCTGTCGCCGTCGTCGATGGCAGCGCTGCCGGCGTCGACCGGTGGGCGGCGCGCGATCGCGGCGATGCCTCCGGCGAGCGGTGCGAACGGTGCGGTCGATACGCTGGCGGTCGCTGCGCTGGTGACGGGGGCGGAAGGCTGGGCATCGGCCACCACGGCGGTGGCGGTGAGGGCGGACGCCTCGACGACGACCGTTTCCGGGGTCTCCGGTACGTCAGCCGGCACGAAGGTCGCGGGCGGGGCGGGCGGGGCGAACGTCGCGGGCGGAGCGGGCGGGGCGAACGTCGCGGGCGGGGCGGGCGGGGCGAACGTCGCGGTCGGAGCGGTCGGAGCGGTCTCCGCAGGGACCTGGTCGGCCACGACGGACGTGACGGCGGCAGCCGCGATGACCGGTGCCGGTGTCGCGGGCTGCCGCAGTTGCACATCGCCTGAGGCCGAGGTGGCGCCACTCAGGCGCTCTGCAGCCAGGTCAGCCTGGAGTGCCGGGAGGGTCCAGGGGTCGACGGGCGCGACAGCGACGACGGTCGGTGTCACATCTGACGGCGCGGGCGGCGCGATCTCGGCCGGCGCGATCTCGGCCGGCGCGATCTCGGTCGGCGTGACCAAGATCGGCGCGACTTGGGCGGATACCGGGCCGGTGGCGACGGAGGGCGCGGCAACCGACGGTGCGTCCGTTGTCGTCGGGGTGCTGGTGCTCACAGGCGCTATCCAACTGTGCACCGGGGTCGTGGTCGTGCCACGAGACAGGCGCGCCGCCAGCGCCGCTGTCGGCACGGGTGGGACGTTGGGGCTCAAGGTGGTCGGCGCCACGGCCTGACGAGTGGTCATGGACGCCGCGGCGACGAGCACCACCGGTGCCACCATAGCCAATCGGGCCGGCGTCTCGCCGTGGATGGGCCATACGCTGGCGGGTGACGGGGCGGCGATGACTGGATGCGACCGTGACTCGGGCTTCGGTACGAGCTCGGCCTCGGCCGGCTGGTCAGGCAGGGACTCCGCCTCGGTCTCGATGGAGGCAGCCACTGCTGCCGCGTCGTCATCGGCGTCGGGCTCGGATGAGGCGTGGTCGGCATCCATCTCGGCGGCGGGTGCGTCGTCGTCTGCAGGCTGCCCGTCGTCGGTCCGGGCATCCGGCTCGAGGTCAGCTGCCGCATCGACAGCGGCCTCGGCCACGCTCAGCCCAGCGGCGGCGTCCAGTGGCTCGGCGTGGTTGTCGATCTCTGAATCGATGGCGAGTGGCTCGTCGTCGGTGTGGGCATCGTCGGACGTGGCGTCCAGGGCCAGCGGTTCGCTCCAGGCCGCGTCGTCCAGGGCAGGCGGCTCGACCAGGAATCCCTGGGCTCGCAATGCCTCCTCGAACCATCGTCGGTCGACCGGCTCAGCGGTCGCGGTGCCGGTGGTATCCATCCGGGACGACCATCCGTTCTTGGAAGCGCCCTCCTGATGCTGGTCGTTCATGCCGCCGCTCCTGTCTGGTCCAGGTGCTCGACGATCGTCGCGATGCCCTGTCCGACACCGATGCACATGGTCGCTAGTCCGTATCGGTCCCCGCGTCGCTGGAGCTCGTGGACGAGCGTCGTCACGAGACGCCCACCACTCATACCCAGCGGGTGACCCAGCGCTATCGCGCCGCCATTGACATTGACCCGTTCCATATCGAGACCGAGCTCCCGGATGCACGCGATGCTCTGGCTCGCGAATGCCTCATTCAGCTCGATCAAGTCAAGGTCCTCGACCCGCAGCTCGGCGCGCTCCAGCGCACGGAGCGTGGCTGGGACGGGCCCGAGGCCCATCATCGACGGCTCGACCCCGGCGACGGCCGTGCTCACGATCCTCGCCAGCGGCGTCAGGCCCAGGGATCGGGCGCGCTCGGCTTCTACCAGCACGACCGCGGCCGCCCCGTCATTGATACCCGAGCTGTTGCCGGCGGTGACCGACCCACCACGTCGGAACGCGGGTTTGAGTCGGGCCAGCGCCTCGGCGGAGGTGTCCGCACGCGGATGTTCGTCACGATCCACCGTGACCTTCGTGCCGTCACGCTGCACCACTGACACGGGCACCAGCTGGCCATCGAACCGACCCGCCCGGATCGCGGCGGCGGTCCGCTGCTGACTCTGGAGCGCGAACGCATCCTGGTCCTCGCGGCTGACGCCACAGCGCGCGGCGACGTTCTCGCCGGTCTCGCCCATGGACTCCGGCGGGTAGCGCTCCGCCAACACTGGATTCGGGAATCGGGCGCCCAGGGTCGTGTCCACCATTGCGTGCTCACCGCGCTCGAATGCCGTCTCGGGCTTGAGCATGACCAATGGGGCTCGGGTCATGCTCTCGACACCACCCGCCACGAACACCTCACCGTCGCCGACCATGATCGCGTGCGCCGCGATGTTGATGGCCTGGAGGCCGGAGCCACACAGGCGGTTCACCGTCTGTCCCGCGACACTCACCGGGAAGCCCGCGAGGAGTGCCGCCATGCGCGCCACGTTCCGGTTCTCCTCGCCCGCACCATTGGCATTGCCCAGCACGATGTCGTCGATCGCGGCCGGCTCGATGCCCGCCCGTTCCACGGCAGCAGCGATCACGAGGGCAGCCAGGTCATCGGGTCGGACCGACCTCAGGGCGCCACCATACCGACCGATGGGCGTGCGCACAGCGCTCACGATCCATGCTTCGTGCAGGGGGCGGCGGGGGTCTCGAGCCATGGCGGCGAGAGTAGCACTGGCTCCGAACCCCACCAGGATGACCTGAAGGTCACCCCATCGACCCCTACCGCCCAGCCCCCATGGGGCAGGACCCTGGTCGTGTCAGCTGGTCCAATGCGGGCTGCGGCGCTCCAGGAAGGCGCGCATGCCCTCCTCCTGGTCGGGGGTATCGAACAGTCCCGCGAACGCACGCCGCTCTTCCGCAACACCCTCAGCAAGAGGTGTCTCGAGCGCCAGCCTCATGGCCACGACTGCGGCACGGACCGCGGTGGGCGGCATCGTCGCGATGGTCGCGGCGAGCGCCAGGCTGGCCGAGAGGACGTCCGCAGCGGGCACCACACGACTGAGGATGCCCCATCGATCCGCTTCCGACGCCGGCAATCGCCGACCGGTCAGGATGAGCTCCATCGCACGTGCCTTGCCCACCGTGCGCGTCACGCGCTGGGTGCCGCCCGCGCCGGGCATGATGCCCAGGGTCACCTCCGGCAGGCCGAACACAGCGTCGTCCGCGGCCACCAGCATGTCGCAGGCGAGAGCCAGCTCGAAGCCGCCGCCCAGGCAGTAGCCCCGGACGGCCGCGATGGTGGGTGTGCCGATCGCGGCCACCTGGTCCCACGGTGCCAGGAAGTCGTCCGCCAGGTTATCGGCCGTGGTCCGGTCCACCATCTCCCGGATGTCCGCGCCCGCCGCGAAGGCACGCTCGCCGGCGCCAGTCACGACGATGCATCGACAGTCAGGGTCCGCGTCCAGGTCGCGCAGCAGTGAGACGAGGGCGGTCATGGTCCCGCGGTCCAGGGCATTGAGGGCCTTTGGTCGGTCGATGGTCACGAGCGCGACGCCGTCGACCCGATCACCGGTCTCGACCAGCGTGGCGGGCCACTGGAGGGCCACGGGGTCGGTCATGGCGTCGCCTCCAGGGCGCCGATGGAGCGCCAGAACCCCAGGGCTGCGGCATTGAACAGGGCCGGCTGACGGATGAGCACCACGTGGGTACTGTCTGGCGCCACGAACAGGCGCGCGTCCGGCAGCTGCCGGCGGAGGGCCACCACGTGCTCCAGGGGCGCCCAGACATCCCGGTCACCGTACGCCAACAGGATGGGCAGCCGCGCCTGGCGCAACTCGGCTGCCGATAGCATCGGCTGCACGGCGACGTCCGCAGCCATGGCATGCAGCAGCGAGCGCCACGCACCCGACCCCTGTACGGGTCCGTGGCGCAGTTCCAGCTCGGTCGCCCATGCGGGCTCATCCCGTTCGATGCGCTCCGGATCCATCATCCGCCGCGCAACGCTCCTGCGCGGTTCCGGCTCGATGTCGATACCCGCCACGATGGCGCTCCGGAGCCGCTCGGGATAGCGGGTCGCGAAGGCGAGCGCGGTCATGGCGCCCATCGAGAATCCAGCCAGGTGGAACGTGTCCAGACCCAGACCGTTCGTATAGGCAAGGAGATCGTCCACCAGGTCGTCGCGGCTCCATCCGGCGCCCGGATCCCAGCGGGTACCAGCGTGTCCGCGAGCGTCCGGCAGGTACAACGTGAAGTGCTGCCGGAACAGCGGACGCTGCTGCGCCCAGTCCTCCAGAGCCGAGGAGCTGGCTCCATGGAGCAGCACCAATGGCGGCCCGCCGCCCTCCACGGTGTAGGCGATGTCGATGCCATTGGCGTTCAGGAACGGCATCGGCGACTCACAGGATGGGGTCGGCCATGCCCGGCCGCCCGAACAGGCGTCGATAGGTCGCCAGCGCGTATCGGTCGGTCATGCCCGCCACGTAGTCGGTCACCTGGGTCACCAGGTCGGCCTCGGTGTCGCGATAAGAGACCGGCAGCTCGTCGGGGTGGAGCAGGTGATGGTCGACCAGCCGCCGGATGACCTCGATGGCTTCCGCGATGTTGCGGCGCTGCTCCGGTCCCAGGTAGATGCGCTCGAACATGTAGTCGCGCAACTCATGCATCACCGCCAGCGACGCGTCATCCATGCGCACCACGCCCGCCATCATCGACTCTTCCACGACCGCCGCGATCATCGCCCCGATCCAGTCCCTTCCCGCCGACCCGAATCGGTCTCCCATCGAGCGCGGCAGGTCGGATTCATCGAGCAGCCCGGCCCGCATGGCGTCCAGGGCGTCATGGGTCAGGTAGGCGATCCGGTCGGCATAGCGGACACACATGGCCTCCTGGGTCGCGGGTGGCGGATCGATGCGCCAGGAGTGGGCGCGGATGCCATCCCGTACCTCCCAACACAGGTTGAGATCCTCCAGGACCTCGAAGATGCGGACGCTCTGTGCCGCGTGGTGCCAACCGCCCGACGTCGGGAAGTACGGCGACAGCGCGTCCTCACCCGTGTGCCCGAACGGTGAGTGACCAACGTCATGACCGAGCGCGATGGCCTCCGCGAGGGTCTCGTTGAGCGACAGGGCAGCAGCCAGGGCACGGGCGATCTGGGTGACCTGGAGCGTGTGGGTCAGACGCGTGACGTAGTGATCGCCTTCGGGGTCGATGAACACCTGGGTCTTGTGCTTGAGCCGCCGGAAGGCCTTGGAGTGCAGGATCCGGTCGCGGTCACGCTCGAATGCCGTCCGATAGGTGTCGGGCGGTTCCGGGCGGGCACGTCCCCGGCTATCAGCGGCACGCACGGCGGCGGGCGCCAGACGTGTGACCTCTTCGGCCTCGCGGGTGGTACGCGTGCGAAGGATGAATGCCGGGGAGGAAGAGGCGACGGGTGCTGGCATGTGTGACACCCAGTCTAGGTCGCGCGTCCGATGCCAGGTGGATGGCCGGTCGCCCGCGGGCCCGGGGCGCAGCGTCTTGGTACCATCCGCACCCCGATCGAGGCGGACGTGACCGAGCAGGCAATCACACCGGTGGACCAGGTCCTACACGAGCACGGCTGGCGTCGCTGGCTGTCACCACAGACCACCTTGCTGGTCGTTGCCGTCATCTATGCCATCGCCACCATTCCCGGCATCCGGGAGTTGCGGACGCTGCTGTGGGACGAGGCGATCTACGCCAGCCAGTTCGCGACGGGCGCGTATCCGTTGAGCATGTCCCCACCCCGTGCTTGGGGCATGCCGCTCCTGCTGGCCCCTATCGACCTGTTCACGACCTCCACGGTCGCCATCCGGCTCTACCTGTCTGCCTTGTCCGGGATCGGCCTGTTCCTCGCCTTCCGGCCCTGGCTGCGTATCGGCGAAGCCTGGACCGCGCCGATCGCCGCTGCAGTCTTCGCCTCGCTGTGGACGACAGCGCTGTACGGCGCCATGGGCTACCCCAACCTGTGGCTCGCCTTCGCCATCGTCGCGGGCATCGGCTACGGGGTGCGCGCCCTGGGCGACCCGACCGATCGATGGTCCCTGGTCGGACTGGTCGTTGCCTTCGTGATCGCGTCCATGCTCCGACCCTCCGATACCGCCTATATGGCAATGCCCCAGGTGCTCCTGCTCCTGGTGCGTCGAGCGTGGCGGCCGCTGGCCGCGACGGCCGCTGGGATCGCGGTCGGCTGGATCGCGTGGGGTGGTGAGGCATTCATCCGCTTCGGCGACCCGATCGCGAGGTTGCGGCTCACCTCGTCCATCAATGACATCGCGCTCGGCTTCTACCCGCTGCCGCTCGTCCAGGCCGCGGATGGCCCGTACCTCGTATGTCGGCCGGCGACCATGTGCCTCGACATCCACCCGCTGGAACTGGTGTGGCTGGTGGCGCTGCCGCTCCTCGTCATCGCCGGGATCCTCGCGACCCGGCCCCGCACGCCATATCTGCTGGCCGCAGTCTCCGGCGCGTGCCTGGTCGTGTCATACCTGTTCACCCTCGACTGGGCGGCCGCGCGGTACCTGAGCCCGACGTATGCCCTGCTGGCGCTGCCCGTCGCGGCGGCTCTCGTGGCGGCCGTGCGTTGGCGGCGGGCGATGGCTGTGGTCATCGTGGTCGCGTTGCTGTTCCATGTCGGGATGCAGCTGCGGACCTATCAGCGGGTCACGGACAGGCTGTCCGCATCCACGCTCCGGACGACACTCCAGGCCGAGTCGTTACGGGATGCCCTCGGCGTGCGACCGGACTGCGTCGTGTTCGGCCCGGACGCCACAGAACTCAGCTTCGTCCTCGGCTGCGAGGGCGACTGGAGCGCCGACTCACCCACACCTGCTGATCCGCTGGTCCAGGCCGTGACGGACGCGGGCCGCCAGGCGGTCATCGTGGTGCGGGCACCCGATACGCTGCCGGTGGCTCCCGATGGCTGGCGCGTGGCAGAGCTGGACGGTGGCGGCAGCCGATACGGGATCGTGTCGGGACCCTGAACTGGGATCGGTCAGCCGCCCCCTCCGACAGGTCCGGTGGGTCGCTCGTATCCGGCGGGCATCACGGGCTCGAAGCGGAACCCGCCCGCAACACCCGGCTCCGTCAGCTCGTGGGGGTCGAGGATGACGTCCAGCGCCTCCTGGGTGAAGACGCCCTGCTCCAGGACCAGCTCCCGGATGGTCTTGCCGGTCGCGACCGCCTCCTTGGCGATGGCCGCGGCGAGCGCATAGCCGACATACGGCGCGAGTGGCGTGGCCATGGCGCTCGACTGCTCCAGGAGCATCCGGCAGCGCTCCACGTCCGCCTCGATGCCGGCGACGCACTCGGTCGCGAACTGCTGACAGCCGGTGGTCAGGACAGAGAGTGCCTCCAGGACCTCGTGCGCGATCATGGGCATCATCACGTTCAGCTCCAGCTGGCCGCGCGAGGCGCACCAAGCGACCGCCGTGTCATTGCCGATGACGTGATAGCAGATCATGGACAGGTTCTCGACCATGACCGGGTTGACCTTGCCGGGCATGATGGACGAGCCGGGCTGCTTTGCGGGCAGTCGGATCTCGGCAAAGCCGGTGCGCGGCCCGGAGGACATCAGCAGCAGGTCCTCCATGATCTTGGCCAGGTCGATAGCCAGTCCGCGGAGCGCGGCGGACATGTCCAGCATGGGCGCCATCGACTGGGTCGCCTGGACCAGGTGCTCCGCCGTGCGCAGCCGATAGCCGGTCTGCTCCGAGAGCAGGTCGATGACCGCGCTGATGTACTCCGGTTCGGCGTTGAGGCCAGTGCCGACCGCGGTGGCCCCGATGTTCTGCTCCGCGAGCCCCTCTGCCGCCTGGAGCATCCGGCCGTGCGCCCGACGGATGGTCAGGGCGTATGCCGC
>JBBQNA010000158.1:0-8033 GCA_038329515.1 Candidatus Limnocylindrales bacterium
CCAACAGCGTCACCCTATCCTGACGCTCCGCCCGACGGTCGCGTCCGTCCCACCCCCGAGCATGCCCGCACCCGCCCAGCAGCCCTCCCGTCCCGCACCCGTGCTCGCGCTCGACCTGGGGGGAACGCATCTGCGAACGGCAGTGGTGGATGCACAAGGTGCCCTCACCGCTCGACGGCGCACCCGATCGCCCATCTCGCAGGGAGCCGCGGCCGTGGTCGAGGCAGCCACCCGGCAGCTCGACGAGACCCGCGTAGCACACCGTGCCACGGGCGGCGAGCCGCCCGTGGCGTTGGGCATCTCCGCTCCCGGTCCGCTCGATCCAGTGAGTGGCCGGCTCATCGACCCACCCAACCTGCATCACAGCCTGCACGGCTTCGCGCTTGGTCCCGCGTTGGGCGATGCCCTCGGCCTGCCCTGGTCCCTCGATCGGGATACCAACGTGGCGGTCCTCGCCGAGTCTGGCTTCGGGGCGGGTACCGGCTTCCCGGACCTCGTGTACGTCACGGTCTCGACGGGTATCGGCGGCGGCATCATCACCAGCGGCCGGTTGCTGACGGGCGGCCAACGGGCGGCCGGCGAGGTCGGCCATATCTCGGTCGATATGGATGGACCCATCTGCGGCTGCGGCGCGCGCGGTCACCTGGAGCGCCTGAGCAGCGGCACCGGCATCGCCCGGTCGGCTCGCGAGGCGCTGGCCACGGACGTGCATGCGCCCGTGCTGCGCGCCATCGCGGCGCGCGAGGCGCCCCGGCCGCTCGAGGCGGTCCACGTGGACGAGGCTGCCAGTGCCGGTGACGCTGTCGCCATGGACATCATCGCCCGCGCCATCCGTGCCTTTGCTGCGGCCATCGTGTCCATCGCGAACCTGTTCGCGCCGGACCGCATCATCGTGGGTGGCGGTATCGCCATCGCGTGGGGGGACCGGCTCCTGCAGCCGGCGCGCGATGCGGTAGAGGCACACGCATTCCGGGTCCAGGCGGCCCGTGTCCGCATCGTGCCGGCGGCGTTGGGGGACGACGTCTGTCTCATCGGGGCGCTGCCGCTGGTCGAGTTCAGGGTCTAGATCACATATCGGGCGGCATCGCCGCCGCCATCACCTGATGGGCGCCACGGTGCTTATCGCAATCGACAGGAGGATCTCATGGCCGTCAGGGTCGGTATCAACGGATTTGGTCGGATCGGTCGACAGTCGCTCAAGGCGCTCATCGAGCGCACGCCCGAGGTGGAGGTCGTGGCCGTCAACGACCTCGTGGACACGGCGATGAACGCCCACCTGTTCAAGCACGACTCGACCTACGGCGCGTACGCCGGCACGGTGTCGCACACCGCGGACTCGCTGGTCATCGATGGCCGTGACATCAAGGTGCTCCAGTACCGCGACCCGGCCCAGCTGCCCTGGAAGGACCTCGGCGTCGATGTGGTGCTCGAGTCGACCGGACTGTTCACGGACGCCTCCAAGGCCTCCGCCCATCTCGAGGCGGGTGCCCGCAAGGTCATCATCAGCGCGCCGGCCAAGGGTGAGGACATCACCATCGTGCTGGGCGTCAACGAAGCCAACTACGACCCGGCCGCGCATCATGTCATCAGCAATGCCAGCTGCACCACCAACTGCCTGGCGCCCGCGGCCAAGGTCGTCCACGAGGGCTGGGTCATCAAACGCGGCCTGATGAACACCATCCATTCCTACACCAACGACCAGAAGATCCTGGACGTGGCGCACAAGGATCCGCGGCGTGCCAGGGCCGCCGGCCTGAACATCATCCCCACCAGCACGGGTGCCGCCAAGGCGCTGGCGCTGGTGCTGCCGGAGTTGAAGGGCAAGTTCGATGGCTTCAGCCTGCGGGTGCCAACGCCCACGGTGAGCGTGGTCGACTTCACCGCGGAGCTGGAGCGACCGGCCACGGCCGAGGAACTCAACGCAGCGTTCCGGACCGCCGCCGCGGGTCCTCTCCAGGGCATCCTGGGTGTCTCGGACGAGCCGCTCGTGTCCACTGACTTCCGGGGCGACCCCCGATCCTCGATCATCGATGCCGAGTCCACGATGTCCCTCGGGGGCACGTTGGTGAAGGTCATCGCGTGGTACGACAACGAGTGGGGCTACAGCTGCCGTGTGGCGGACCTCGTCGGCTATGTGGCCGCTCGCCTGGACGCCGCGCCGGCGAGCGCCTAGCCCATGGACAAGCTCACGGTCCGAGACTTCGATCCGGCCGGCAAGCGCATCCTCGTCCGCGTCGACTTCAACGTCCCCATCGAGGATGGCCAGGTCAAGGACGACACGCGGATCCGGGCGGCCATCCCGACCATCGAGTACCTCGCCAAGCGAGGCGCCATCGTCATCCTCATGAGTCACCTTGGCCGGCCCAACGGCAAGGTCATCGAGTCGGCACGGCTGCGCCCGGTCGCGGAGCGGCTCTCGGCGCTGCTGCGCATCCGGGTGCCATGCACCGGCGACGCCCTGGGTATCGGTACCCAGGACGCCCTCGGCCGGATGAAGCCCGGGCAGGTGATCCTGCTCGAGAACCTCCGGTTCCACGCCGCGGAAGAGGCGGACGACCCGGCGTTCGCGGCGGCCCTCGCGGCCTATGGCGACATCTATGTCAATGACGCGTTCGGGACGGCGCATCGGGCACATGCCTCGACCGTGGGCATCGCCAAGCTCCTGCCTGCCTACGCGGGCCTGCTCATGGAGAAGGAGATCGCGAACATGTCGGGCCTCCTGGAATCCCCGCAGCGGCCGTTCGCGGCCGTCATCGGCGGCGCCAAGGTGAGCGGCAAGATCGCGGTCATGGAACATCTCATGGACCGTGTCGACTCGTTCGTCATCGGTGGCGGCATGGCCAACACGTTCCTGGTCGCCCAGGGCATGTCCGTGGGCAAGAGCCTGCTCGAGAAGGACCGGGTCGAGGACGCCAAGCGCATCCTGGAGACGGCGGAGCAGAAGGGTGTCGCCATCCACCTGCCGACGG
Organism: Candidatus Limnocylindrales bacterium; assembly: GCA_038329515.1. Lineage (GTDB taxonomy): Bacteria > Chloroflexota > Limnocylindria > Limnocylindrales > CSP1-4 > JAFMJV01. The sequence continues at coordinate 2,970 of JBBQNA010000158.1, forward strand.
ACATCGTGGTCGCCAAGGAGGTGACCCGCGGCGCCGAGCACAAGATCGTCGCCGCGCACAAGATCCCCAACAGCTGGTCTGCCGTGGACATCGGACCGCAGAGCATCCTCGCGTTCGAGGCGGCCCTGGATCCGGCGAAGACCATCGTCTGGAACGGCCCCCTGGGTGTGTTCGAGGTGCCCACGTTCGGTGACGGCACGCGCGCCGTGGCGCGCTACCTGGCCGGCCGCGCGGAGGCGGGTGCCACCGTCGTGGTCGGTGGTGGCGATTCCGTGGCAGCCGTGGAAGAGCTGCACCTGGCCGAGAAGTTCACCCACGTGTCCACGGGTGGCGGCGCCAGCCTGGAGTTCCTGGAAGGCAAGGAGCTGCCGGGTATCGCGGTGCTGCCGGACCGGCCGGTCCCGCACGTGGCGGCCGGCAAGCGCGCAGATGGGAAGGCAGCGAGCAAGTGACCCTCATCGAGCTCATCGACGCGCAGGAGATCCTGGACTCCCGCGGCAACCCGACCATCGAGGTCAGCGTGCTCACCGACGACGGCTCGGTGGGCCGGGCGGCGGTCCCCTCGGGTGCCTCGACCGGCGCCCATGAGGCGGTCGAGCTGCGCGACGGCGACAAGCGTCGCTATGGCGGCAAGGGCGTCCTGACCGCGGTCGAGAACGTCATCGACCTCATCGCGCCGGACCTGGAGGGCGAGGACGTCGCCGACCAGGCGCGCATCGACGCCCGACTCATCGAGCTGGACGGCACCCCCAACAAGGGCAAGCTGGGCGCCAACGCGATCCTGGGCGTCTCCCTGGCCGCGGCCCATGCGGCAGCGGCATCCACGGACCAGCCGCTGTACCGATACCTCGGCGGCGTGGGCGCACGGATCCTGCCCGTGCCCATGCTCAACATCCTCAACGGCGGCAAGCACGCCCTGGACTCCACCGACTTCCAGGAGTTCATGGTCATGCCCGTCGGCTTCGACACCTTCAGCGAGGCCCTTCGGGCGGGCACGGAGGTGTTCCACGCGTTGCGTGCCGAGCTGCACGACCTGGGCTTCGCGACGGGTCAGGGGGACGAGGGCGGCTTCGCACCGTCGCTCGCCTCCAATGCCGCGGCCATCGAGACGGTGCTTAAGGCCATCGAGCGAGCCGGCTACCGGCCAGGCGAGCAGATCGCCATCGCGCTCGACCCCGCGTCCACCGAGCTGCTCGACGGCGAGCCCGATGCGGACGGCCAGCTGACCTATCGGCTGGAGAAGGAGGGTCGCAGCCTCAAGACCGCCGAGATGGTGGACCTGTGGGCCGACTGGGTCGCGAAGTACCCCATCGTGTCCATCGAGGACGGCCTGGCGGAGGACGACTGGCTCGGCTGGAAGCTGCTGACCGAGCGCATCGGCGACCGCTGCCAGTTGGTCGGTGACGACCTGTTCGTGACCAACCCGGAGCGACTCCAGCGCGGCCTGGACGAGCGATCCGCGAACGCCATCCTCATCAAGCTCAACCAGATCGGCACTCTGTCCGAGACGCTCGACGCCGTCGGCCTGGCGCAGCGCCACGGCTGGGGTGCGATCATCAGCCATCGATCGGGTGAGACCGAGGACACGACCATCGCGGACCTGGCGGTGGGCACCGGTGTGGGCCAGATCAAGACGGGCGCGCCGTCACGCTCGGAGCGTGTCGCCAAGTACAACCGCCTGCTGCGGATCGAGGCGGAGCTAGGCGCCAGCGCGGTCTTCCCGGGTCGTTCGGCGCTCGCGACCAGCCGGTGAGCGCCGGCACCCTGACCTCGGTCGATGCGCCGCCACCGGTCGTGCCCGGTCGGTTCATCGACCGTGGCGCGGTGTTCGCGGGCTATGTCGGCATCGGCATGGCCGTCGTCATCGCCATCGCGTTCGCGCTCATCATCCCGGTCCAGACCATCGTATTCGTGTCCGCGCCCATCGCGGGCGTGATCATCGGCGGGTACGCCAACAACCGCTCGGCCCGCTGGCGACCCATGAAACGGGTCTTCGCGAACGCGGCATGGGCGGGCTTCGTGACCGGTCTCACGCTGGCCATCATGTACGTCATCCTGCGGCTGCTGTTCGTGTTCGCGGACACCGGCACGATGCCCGATGGCTCGACCCTCGCCTGCACCATGGGCCCCGATTGCACCTACCAGCGATATGCCGCGGATCCGACCCTGGCGCCGTACCTGGTGGAGGCCGGCATCACGGATGGGCCATCGATGGGTGCCGCGGTCATCCACGACCAGCTCACGGGCGGCCTGATCATCATCCTCGCCGTTGTGGCAGGTGCTGTCGTGGCCGCGGGGTTCCGGTCGGTGCGCACGCCACCACCAGCGTCAGTGGCCACCGGGGTCGTGCCCGCCGGCTGATACCCACCGTCGGTGGGTCAGTCGCCAGCGTGGGTCAGTTCGCCAGCAGGGTCTGGAGCATCGGTCCCGCGAGCGCTTGCCAGGTCGCGGTCTCGTGCCCGGTGGGCGGCGTGTCGCCCATGGTCACCGGCAGCCCGCGCGCCGTCAGGCGCCGCTCCAGCTCCTGTGACCCGTCGATGATCCAGTCGTAGTCGGTCGCGCCGTAGCCCAGGTACACCCGCAGGCCGGCGAGGGGCGCCGTCACAGCCAAACGGAGCGGGTCGAGCGAGTCCCGGGCCGCTTCGTCCGGATACATCCAGGCGCGTTCCGGGTGCGTGTCCAGGGTGATGGCAGGGCTCAGGGCGCCGACACCGCCGAAGCGGTCCGGATGGCGGAAGACAGCATGGAGCGCGGCATAGCCGCCCATCGACAGGCCGGCCAGGAAGTGGTCCTGCGGATCGGCGGACACCGGGTAGCGGGCTGCCAGGGCGGGCATGAGCTCATCCGCGATCCACGTGCCATAGGCGCCGTGGTCGTAGCCATCCTCGCTCGGCGCGGAGTCGATGCCCATGCTGTCGTCGATGCCCGCCGAGACCAGGATCACGGGCGGGATCAGGCCCTGCGCGATGAGGTCCCGGGCGATGACATCGACGCCGATGCCATGGAACCAGGCGCCCACATCCCCGCCCTGGCCGTGGAACAGCACCACCAGGGGATACGTGTGGCCGGCTTCCGGGGGCTCCGGTAGCCACACCAGTGCCGGCATGTCGCGACCGAGCGCGACGCTGGGGATGGTGATGGCCTCGACGCCGGCACGCGGCGGCGGCGACTCCCCGTCGATCCGCTGGCCGCGCTGGACGACCCAGTTCACGCCCACCGTGACCGCTGCGACGACCAGGACCAGCGCACCGGCACTCACCCACAGCCGCCGCCGCCGACTCATCGCGGCGGCCCCGCCATCAGCAGTTGCTCACCGGTCCGGGGAGCAACAACGCGCGGTGGCCCATCGAACGAGCGGCACGGTCAATTGAGGAGCACCTTCGCCTGGGCTCCCTCGGCCACCTCTTTGAGCCGGAGCAGGCGTGCCCGCTGGGTCGGCTCCAGCTCGTCCTCGCCGTCGTCATCGGCGTAGCTGGCCAGGTCGACGACGACCTCGGCGGCGGTCGGGATCTCCGTCAGGTCGAACGGCGACACCTCGATCCGGCCAGGCGCGTCGTGCACGATCTCCAGCATCTCGGTGATGATCGCCTGCATCGCCGTGTCGCACGCGGCGACATCCAGGGTGTGGTCGTGGTCCGCGTTGCAGGACCATCGAAAGGTGAGCATCTGTTCGCCGTTGGCCATCGCAGGTCCGCCTCGAGTGTCTGGGTGAAGCGCTCGCGTGTCGTGGGCGCCACCGCTGTGGAGGATACGACCAGATGCGGCCGCTGGATACGCAAAGGCCCGGGGTGAACCCGGGCCCTCGGTTACTGGTGGCGGCGGATGCCGCCCCGGTCAGGCCTCGCTCTTGGGAGCCTTGGCCTTGGGTGCCGCCTTGGCCGCAGGCGCCTTGGTGGTCGTGGCCTTTGCCTTGGGAGCGGCCTTGGTGGTCGCTGCCTTGGTCGTGGCCGGCTTCTCCGCGGCGGGCGCCTTGGTGGTCGCGGCCTTTGCCTTGGGAGCGGCCTTGGTCGTAGCGGCCTTGGTCGTAGCGGCCTTGGTCGTAGCGGCCTTGCCCTTGGTCGTCGTCTTGGGGGGCTCGACCGGCTTGACAGCGGCCGTAGCCTCGCGGCTGGTCTTGGACAGGGCTGCGCGTGCCTTGCCCGCTGCCGTCTGCTCGCCCTTCGCCTTGGTCGCCTTGCCCGCCGCGATGCGTGCCTTGGCGGCCTTGGTTGCCTGTGCCTTGCTGGTCTGGCGGGCGACCTTGGCCGTGGTCACGGTCTGCTCGCCGCCCAGGGTCGCATTGACCTTGAGCATCAGCCGGCTCTTGCGGCGAGCGGCTGCGTTGGGGTGGATGGCGCCGGCCTTGGCGGCGCGGTCCAGTGCCGAGACCGCCAGGATCACGGCGGCCTGTGTCTGCTCCGCCTCGCCGGTGCCGGCTGCCACGAGGGCGCTCTTGACCAGTGTCTTCGCCGCCGAACGGCGCGGCTGGAGGATCTCGTTGCGGCGCTCGGCCTGGCGCACGCGCTTCTTGCCTTGGGGCGAACGCGCGCCTGTCCAGGTGCGGGAAGAGTGAGCCAAGTCGATATCCCTCGGGTGTGTGCGATCTGGTGACCGGACGCCGGTTGCGCCCTGCGGGCGGCGGAGGCACGGCTATGTTGGCGGGGGCACGAGTTGATGCCACGCGCGACCGCGAATGGTAGCACGACATCCCGCCCATGCCTATGATCCTGCGGGTGGCTTGCCGGCCGGCGGTCCGGCGCGAACCGACGCGGCCCACAGCGCGATCGCGTGTCACCTCCTGGTGAGGTGGCCCAGGCCGTGACACGCCCCAGCCCAGCTCCTGCTCGCCAACCGCCCTACGGACGCTAGTTGGTCACCCGCATGCCGTGAGCGACCGAGCCCTTGTGGGAGCCCGACTGACAGGTGACCGTGACTGGCCAGGTGCCGGTCTTGGTTGCCTTGGGGAGTGTCCAGGTCCAGGTGGCGTTCCCGACGGCGTTGGTGTATCTGGCGCCCATGCCGGCCGGATGGATGGTCACGCCATTGACGACCATCTTGATGTTGCACCGGGCGTCGGCCTTACTG
>JBBQNA010000159.1:0-7950 GCA_038329515.1 Candidatus Limnocylindrales bacterium
CGCATCCGGTCCCGCCGCGGAGAAGTTCTCCACGCTGCGCTCGCTGCGGGCCATCGGACGCGCGGACGTGGCACTGCTCATCCTGGATGCCGTGGACGGGCTCACCTCGCAGGACGCCCATGTCGCGGGCTACGTCGTGGACGAGGGTGTCGGCCTGGTGGTCGTCATCAACAAGTGGGACCTCGTGGAGAAGGACGACCGCACCTTCGACGAGTACTCCGCGCGCCTGCGGGTCCAGGCACCCTTCCTGGGCTTCGCGCCCATCATCGCGGTCAGCGCCAAGACCGGACAGCGTGTTGGCAAGGCCCTGGACGCTGCCGTGGAGATCGCGCGCGGCAGACGCCGCCGGATCGCGACGGGAGCCCTGAACCGGGTCCTGAACGAGGCCACCTTCCGGCAGCCGGCGCCACCGGTCCGAAATCGCCGACCCAAGTTCTACTACGCCACCCAGGCCTCCATCGAGCCGCCCACATTCGTGCTCTTCGCCAGCGGCTCCGAGCATGTCCATTTCAGCTACAAGCGATATCTCGAGAACCGCCTGCGCGAGGCCTTCGGTTTTGGTGGCACACCGCTGCGGATCATCGTCCGGGAGCGTTCCCGGATCGAGCTCGAGTCCAAGCCTCGCAAGCGGATGTCCACACGCGGCACCAAGGTGCGGGTCAAGGGCAAGGGCAAGGCTGGAGGGAAGCCGCACTGAGCAACGGCTCTGCGTCTTCGCCCATCCGGGCCGTGGTCGGGACCGGCGCCTGGGGCACCACCCTTGCCCTGATGCTCGCGCGAACCGGTCCCGTGACCCTGGTGGCGCGTTCACCGGAGGCCGCGGCCGTCATCAACGGTGCGCGTGAGAATGTGGCGCACCTGCCGGGCGTGGCCCTCCCTGAGGACGTGCTGGTCACCGCCGACGAAGGACGAGTGGCAGCCGCCCGCGAGCTGATCGTGCTGGCAGTACCCGCCGCACACATGCGCGACGCCGCCATCCGCATCTCGTCCATGGTCCGTCCGGACACCATCATCCTGTCGGTCGCCAAGGGCATCGAACGCGACACGCTCGCCCGGATGACCCAGGTGATCACGTCCGAGGTGCCCATCGACCAGGGCCGCGTGTGCGCCCTGTCGGGTCCCAACCTGGCGTCCGAGGTCGCCCGAGGCCTGCCCGCGAGTGCCGTGGTGGGCGCCACGGACGCGGACGTCGGCGCGCAGGTCGTGGAGCTGCTCAGCAGTCGAGCGTTCCGCTTGTATCGCAATCGCGACCTCGTTGGCGTGGAGCTGGCCGGGGCGCTCAAGAACATCGTGGCGATCGCTGCCGGCGCCGCTGACGGACTGCAGCTTGGTGATAACGCCAAGGCCGCCATCGTGACCCGGGGCCTGGCGGAGATCACGCGCCTGGGTGTCGCGGCGGGTGCCGATCCGCTGACCTTTGCCGGACTTGCAGGCATCGGCGACATCCTCGCCACATGCACCTCGCCGCTGTCGCGCAACCACCGCCTGGGCATGGAGTTGGCGGCAGGTCGTCGCTGGGTCGATATCGAGGCGTCGCTGCCGGGGGTCGCAGAAGGTGCCAACACGGTGCAGGCAGCACTCGCGCTGGCCGAACGGCTGGGGGTCGACCTGCCCATCACGTGCGAGGTCCACGCTGCGCTATACCAGGACAAGCCGGTCCAGGACTCGTTGCGCGACCTGCTCTCGCGAAGCTGGAAGGACGAGCTGGCGGGCCTATAGGCCAGGTCTGTGCGGCGGGTGCCCAGGTCCCGTGCGCGCCGCGATGTGCTGCGACTGCCGGCCGTTCGCCGGCCGATATGCACCGGTTGATGTGCGCCTGCCGCCAGTTGTGCACCGGGTGATCACTACGTCGGTCGGCGGCATCGGGTGATGTGTGCTCGCCGGCCCGCTGTGCACCGGGTGATCACTACGTCGGTCGGCGGCATCGGGTGATGTGTGCTCGCCGGCCCGCGGTGCACCGGGTGATCACTACGTCGGTCGGCGGCATCGGCGACCCGTCTCCAGCCGACGATGCGGTCGCCCCACGCACATCCGACCGCTGAGGTCCCGATCCTGCACCGATGCGAGCCCCTCAACCGTCGTATCGGTCACGTGGTGCACACCTGACGGAGGTGGGGCCGGAGACCCGTCACCGGACCTCCGTCCCGGACCCCTGATAGACTGCCGGTTCTGTCGGGGCGTGGCGCAGCCTGGTAGCGCACCTGAATGGGGTTCAGGAGGTCGGACGTTCGAATCGTCTCGCCCCGACCAGTACTCTGAGCGTGAAGCGCGCCCCCGGAGGATGCTCTCCCGGGGCCGCGCGCTGTGCCGTGTACTCAGTTTGCCTGTGGGATCGCGCGTACCCGGAAGGGCACTCCCCAGCCGTGTGGCAGCCGAGGATGGGAAGCCTCTTGTCGCCAACGCGGCTGTCGCTACCTGGCGCGTCGGTTCGTGCGCGGAGTACGGCCAAGGAGCCGGCCCTCAGCCCACCTGCTCACCATCCTCATCGGTGTCGTCGCCGAGGTGGTCACGCTGGGTCACCTCCGCCTCCTTGCCGTCGCCTCGACTCGTGGCGACATGCGGCGGTCCCTGCTCAGCGTCGCGCTGCCGCGGCTCCACCCCTGCATCCCGGCCATCGCCCGTGTCATGGCCAGTTTCAAGGTCGCGGCCCATCGCCTCGTCCAGCATGCCGCCGAGGACGGCTGTCTCCGCAGGAGCGTATCCGCTGTCTTCATCTGCGCCGACGTCACTCACCGGCTCGTCACGGCTGAGGCCATCGTCAAGGCCCTCGGTCTCAAGCATGTCGGTCTCCTCGATGTCGGCGCGACGGAAGGCGCACACCCTGGCGGCACGGTAGCTGAGCGGACGGCACGAACGCCACCTCGCCCAACGGCGCCCGCCTTGCAGCTCTCTCGCATCGGATGGGCGATGTGACCGACGACAAGCCCAGGCCACCCAACCTCGTCACGTCCTGCTCAAGGCCTCCGTGGGCGTGCCGATGGTCATCCACCTCGATGACCATCGGCCTTCTCGGTGCTGTCGCGCTCCAGCTCGGCGTGGTGCTCGCCATAGGCTCGTCGTGGTGCTCGCCACATGCTCGGCGTGGTGCTCACCACATGTCTGACCAACACGCCCAAGGAGAACGTCTAGGGAGCCCTCCAGATCTGGATGACCCGACCGCGACATTCGCCATCGCAATCGCGGACGGGCGCGCCTCGTTGGACCCGGTGGCGTCCACGTCGAGGGGTTCATCGGTGAGGCAGTCCCGCGATACGACCTGCGCGATGAGGGCCAGGCTCAGGACTGGGACCCGGGCGATGAGTAGCCCGTCAGCCCTCGCCGTCGTGGACACCGGCAGGCACGTCGAGTTCCGCCTCATCGTCGTCCCTGCCGCTCGGATCGGCACTCTCGCCGACATCGAGGTCCCCGTCGTTGGTCGGCTCCGGGACGTCCCGTGGCGTGAGAACAGAACCGTCCTCCGGCCCAGGCAGCTGCATGTCACCGACGTCGTCGGGGTTGGGCTCGGAATCCTCCCCAGTCAGCGCGTCCTCGGTCAAGCCGACCAGTGCCCCAAGCCCACGCATGTCGGTCATCTCGTCTCCTCACTCGCGGCCCCGCGGCCGTCAGGCCCAAAACCCTATCTCAACTCAGGCGTCTGCCGACAGGACGCCGGCGCGCACCAACGTTGCAGCGGCGTGGCGATCGCTGGCCAGCGACGACGGACATCATCCCGCGACCCCCGCGCGGCATGCCCCGCGCCAACGTCCACTCGACCAGGTCGTCGGCGTCGCTGTGAACCGGCTCCACCGATATGGGTTCGTGACGATGTTCTGATATCACCTCGGGGTGAGCCGGCCCGTCGTTGGCACTGTCGTGGCCCGCGATGCCCATCTTTCTCGGCCTCAATCGCGGGCGCCACGTTCTGCCCGCCAGGTATGCGCGGTCCGCATCTTGCGGTGGCCAGCCCGCCGCCGACCCGCGGCGCGTGATGACAGGACGATGGTAGGGGGACCCAGCCACGAGATGGGCACTAATGTCATGGGGTGCCTTTCCCACGACGCGCTGGGACAGGTCGACCGCGCCGAGCAATGGGGGTCCTGGCCTTGGCGATCGAATGTGGACAGAACCGTGCCAGACAGGTGGCACGGGCTGTTGATAACTAGGAGGAAGCTCGTTCAATGAAGGCTCGGAAGAATCGTGCGGTCGCCGTCCTCATGTCTGCGATGCTCGCCGCCAGCGTGGTGGGGGCGACGTCGGTGCCGGTCATGGCCGCAAAGACCTACCAGAACTGTACCAAGCTCAACCAGGACTATCCGCACGGCGTTGGGAAGTCAGGCGCACGAGACAAGGTCGACGGGAAGTACCGCCCGGGTCGCTCGGTGACCAATTTCAAGGTGAGTAGGTCTCTCTACAACGCCAACGCGGGCAAGGACCGTGACGGCGACAACATCGCCTGCGAGAAGAAGTAGCCCGAGTTGGGGTCGGTGACCGCGTCGGTCACCGACGCCCGTATCGAGAGGAGGGTCTGATCCGGCGAGCACTGACAGTCCTGACCCTTCTCGCGATGCTACCGGCTGCCAGCTGTTGGCGGTTGCGAGCCTGCGCCCGCTGCGTGGACATCGGCCGCCTGCAACGCCTACTGGTACGTGACCCTCGAGCACAGCGCGCTGCTCATCCATGACGGGAATGACCTGATGCCCACCGTCCAGATGGAGGCAGAGAAGACGCTCGTAACGGCCATGGGTGACGAGTGGTGGGAGCCAGGCAAGGCGTTCATCACCGACGTGTATGAACTGCACCTCCACCCCGATGCCCGGGACGACGTGCGTGTCCTCATGGCAGAGGCGATGGACGACGAATACCGGAAGCTCTACGACGCTCACGGGTTCTCTCGCCCAATGTTCGGCGTCGCTCCATCACCCTCGTGACCGATCCCCGCCCCTCTATTCGCACCATGCCCCTCGACCAGCGGCGTGCCATCCTGCAGCGTGCCGTGGCGGTCGAGGCCGTGAACGGCTGGACCGTCATCAGTCAGGACGACACGAGCGCGGAGCTCCTCAAGCGGAAGCGGTTCAACTGGCCGCTGGCCATCATCGCCGGCCTGCTCACGCTTGGGGTCCTGTTCGTGCTCTACGTGGCCGAGTACGCCCTGGCCAAGCCTCAGGCGGCCGCCATCACCGTCGATGAGGCGGGCAAGGTGACGCGGACCGTCCGGCGCCAGGCGCTCGTGGCCTGAACCGGTGCATCAAACATTCGAGGGAGGTTCTATTCCCACGCGCGCCGGAACTAGGACGCACGTAGGCCCGGTCCCGCAGGGTGCCGGGCCTCATCATGTGCGGCGCGAAGCCACGCCTCTCGGTCGGAGTAGCATCCACGCCATGGCAATGATCCGAGGTCTCTCGACCGCCATCGGCAGGTCAGTCTCTGCCGTCGTAGCGATGGTGCGGTCGCTGTTCCTCAGCGACGCGACGGGATCGACAACGAACACCCCGATGACCGGACTTGTGCCGACGCTGGCCGCTGCCGTTGTTGCTACGGTCGCCTCGATCTCTGACCGCGTCAGGCGAGCCCTCCGCATCGGCTAGCCGGCCGCGCGTCAGCCCCCGACAAGCGCCACACCCGGCGCTGGGCAGTCAAGCACATCGGGAGGTACGGAATGCGCAGACCATTGGCGATCTTGGCCCTGGCGGGCCTCATGGTGGTCCCGGGCGTGGCGGCCGCGCAGTCGCCGATGCCGTCTTCGCCACCGGTCTTCACCCAGTCGGCGTGCGTGACGTTCACGGGCCCCTTGGGACTGGATGCGGCCAGCTTCGTCGCGGGCATCCTGGACGGCTCCGTGGTCATATCGAGCTTGCCCTGCGAGACGGAGCCCGAGGCGACGGTCGAGCCAGATCCGACGCTTGAGCCCGAGGCGACGCAGAAGCCGGCCAAGGTCACGTACAAGAAGTTGTCCGACAGGACCTGGGCCAAGGTCGTGAAGTCGCCCGACGACTACTTCGGTGACGCCTTCCAGGTCTGGGCATGCATCTCGCAGTTCGACTCAGCGACCGGCACGGAGACCTTCCTGGCGCAGGCGCTCAACAAGAAGACGACCTACTGGTACCTCGACGGCGACAATGCGCTGTTCGTGGGCGTTGAGAACCAGCTGGCGGACTTCGTGGAGGATGACCTGGTGTCAATGAACGTCCTGGGAGATGGGCAGTTCAGCTACGACACGCAGGCAGGCGGCAACACCACCGTGCCCATGTTCCAGGTGCAGTCGATCAGGCGACGGGGCTCCTGCGCCTGAGCGGGACGTGAGCGCCAGCTCCTCACACCAAGGGGGGCCGTCGTCGTATTTGGGCGACAGGTGCCCACCTCGCTTACACCAGAGGCGAGCGCCCCACTTGTCGGACGACGTCGTCCGGGTGTAGCCTGCTCGATCGCCGTCTGGAAGGCTAGGCAGGGAAGCGCGAAGGCGCGGCCGGCCCCCCAGACGGCGTCTCCATGTCATCGCAGTTCGTCATACAAGACGATTGGTAGTTGTACGTATCGCCCTCACACGCGGCCGTCTGGCTCGGCGATACCTGGCGGTACCAGGATCAATTCGATCACCCGGGCGTGTGCCACGTGCACGAAGGCCCCGGGATGTCCCCGGGGCCTTCGCCGATCTTCGGAGTGCCCCTACGGGCAGCGTTCAGGGCTTCTTGACGCGGATGAGGATCGGCTTGTTCGTGGGCGAGGCCCACTGATAGCCGCCGATATACAGGTAGTCGCCAGACAACAAGATGAAATCTCCCTGGTCGATCCTGCTGGTCCCGACGACGACCTGACCCTTCAGCTTCCCGGCCGCATCCAGACGGCCTACCACGATCTGGGTCCGGACAGTGTCATTCACGTACTTCGCGGCTGCCGTGAAACTGGTGCCTCCCGCCGCCGTTGCCGCGTTGCGGCTACCACCATCGCCCGGCATGCGCTTGTCCCACTTCTGGGTGCCGCTCAGGCTGTATCGCCGGACCCTGGCATCGAAGCCCTTGGCGTACCCCACTGTGATGCCCGAGCTGTCCACGCCGAGATCTCCCCGGTACGCAGTTCCGGGCAGCTGCTTCTTCCATTGGACGGTCCCGTTCGAGCGCAGCCGGAACAGGCCGCCCGACTTGTCCAGGATGGTCGTGGCGGATGTGCTGCCGATCACGTCGACCGGGCTGTCCGTCGGCCCCTGGCCAACGGACAGCGACCACGACCCGGAGGACGCGCCATTCGTGGTCGAGAGCTTGCGGACGGTGGTGATGCCGCTGGAGGCGTCGCGTTCGACAAGGATCACCTTGCCCCCGGTGACGGACAGGACATCGCCTTGCAGGCTCGCGTCCGCGTCGTGCCACTTCTTCACCCAGCCGAGGGCGCCGGTCTTCTTCACTTGCTGGATGCGGTACAGATAGCCATCCGCGTCCGGGACGGCCACGTACATCGCCACGTATGCGTTGCCAGACGAGTCAGAGGCGAGGTCGCGAACGTATGTCTGCGACGCGCCAAGGACCGTGGACCAGGCGAGCGAGCCGGACTTCCGGTACGAGAATAGGGTCGCCTCCGCGCCGAGGTCCGTGCGGCTCGTTGCCACGTACACGCCACCGTCCGGAGCAGCTGCGACGCCCTGCGTCTCGCCGAACGTGGGCAGGATCCTGGTCCAGGTATTCGCCGCCTGCGCGGGGACGCCGGCCAGCAGCACCAGGCTGGTCGCGAGGGCGAGCATCCGGGAGGGGGCGGGCCGTCTGAATGATCGGAACATGTGTCTCCTTGTGCCGTCGGGCTTGTGGTTCGGGGCGCGCTCGCATCCCGATATGCACGCATGGTCCGGAGCGAGCGTCCAACCAGCGTCCAATGGCGTACTCGGGCACTGTCTCGCTATCGTTGTCGCCGCGAGACACACAGCGCGTCGACTGCCGCGACACCGCAAACGTCGGAGGACCCACTCATGGCCAAGGTCGCCACCGT
>JBBQNA010000160.1:0-7941 GCA_038329515.1 Candidatus Limnocylindrales bacterium
AAGCTGCCGCGGCCATCGAGGATGCGATCAGGGACGGCCGTTGCGGTGTCGTCCATATGGGACCAGTCCTTCCTAGATGAACAGGGATGCGGTGCCGGGCTGGGTCATCAGCTCGATGACCGTCGCGGCGCCTGCTGGCTCGCCCAGGCCCTCGATCATGTCCTCGCGCTTCAGGCCGAACATGTCCATCGTCATCTGGCAGGGGATGAACTCGACGCCCATCAACTGGGCGGCCTCGAGCAACTCCGTGGGCGATGCGACGTTGTACTGCTTACTGAGCCTGCCGATCATCCACGGGCCCATGCCCAGGAAGTTCATCTTGGACATCTTCAGGTGGCTGATGCCGGGGCGCTGCATGAGCGTGAGCATCTTCTGCATCCAGTTGTCGCCCACGATTCGCCGCTGGTCCTTGACGAACGGCAAAAGGCCCCAGAACGTGATGAACACACTGCTCCGGTAGCCGCTGGCTGCGGCGGTGCTGGCCAGGATGAGCGTCGGCAGGACACGGTCGAACTCGCCGCTCCAGTTGACGATGACAAGGCCCTTGGATCCCACGACGCCGCCTGCCTCGGGTACGGCCAGCGCTTCGGGGGCCGGGTCTTCCTGGACCGCGGCCAGGTCCTCGGGCCGCTCGATGGTCAGGGTCATGGTTGGTTCCCTACTTCCTGCGCAGGACGAAGCGGAACACCCCGCCGTCCGTCGTCTGCTCGGTGATCTCGTTGCCGGTGGTCCGTGACCACGCAGCGAAGTCCTTGACAGACCCGGGGTCTGTGGCCAGCACCTCCAGCAGGTCGCCCGATGCAAGCGGCTTGATGGCCAGGGCGGTCTTGACGATGGGCATCGGACAGGACAATCCGCGCGCGTCCACGGTCGCGCTGGTCTGGAGCGTCATTGGTACGTTCCCTTCTGGCTCAGATGAAGACCATCGGGCCGTCGCCGGCCTCGAGATAGAAGCCGGTGACCCCTTCCACCCCGTCTACCAGGGGATCGAGGTCGGCCTCGCTCAGGTGGAGCAGATCCATGGACAGCGAGCAGGCCTGGATGTCCACGCCGCCGAGGTCCTTGGCCTGGCGGAGCGTCTCGGCCCATCCGACCTGCCCGGCCGCGTGCAGTGCATCCACCGCGACACGTCCCTCGGCGCCGGCCTCGTGGGCCAAGCCGTGGTCACGGTCGATGCGGTCGGCCCGGAACGCATCCAATGCCCAGTACTGGAGGAAGAGGTGGACCGGTTTGCCGAGTGCGGCGGCGCCGGCGGTGAGCACCGCGGCGGCCTGGAGCTTGTCGTCGGTGCCGGAAAACAGGATCAGGTTGATGGGTGCGTCCATGGTGCCTCCCTCGGTGGGCGAGGTGCTGGAACTAGCCGGTGCACCTCGGTCTGACGAACGTCGTTCCCGTCCGTGGCTCCGATCATGCGCGGATGGGCAGACGTGCATCAGTGCTGTCATGCCCATACCGTGGGTGCCGAACGGCCCGCGAACGGCCCGCGAACGGCCCGCGAACGGGGAAAGACGGCCTGTTGGCATGGCAAGGGCAACGTCCCCTGGTCGCGTGCCGTCGCAGGGGCGCGGTGGTGGTCGCTCCACGGCTGAATGGACCCCGACCGAAGGTACCTGGGTCATGCGGACCTAGGTCGCTGCGCACGATATCCTCGGCCATAGAACCCACTGACCGAAGTCTGGAGTGCTCGCCGTGATCCACCGCCCCAGGTCCATCGCAGCGTTGCTGTCTGCGCTGTTGCTGTCCGCCGTCATGCCCGCGGCAGCCATCCAGGCCGCTGACCCAACCCCGCTGGACACCAATATCCTGGTGAACAGTGGCTTTGAGACAGCCGGCAGTGGCGGGTCGATCCCGGGCTGGACGGTCGAGGGCGACGTGCATGTCGAGACGTTCGGCACTCGCGCGTGGCCGTATCCGGCATATGGCAAGAAGTGGGGTGGCGGCAAGCGCTACCTCGCCTGCAACAAGCAGTCCGGGCTCGTTCGCCAGACCGTCGACTTCGTCCGGGGCGATCGGCCGTACACCATCCGGGCGCGACTGCAGACCGATTTCGGTGGCGTGGTCGGCCACAAGGTCCGGGTGTGGATCCGGGCGACCGGCTCGGGTCCCGACAAGTCCGCTGAGAACACCAAGGCGTTGGACGTCACCTACCACTACAAGGTGGACGTCGCGGGTATCGGGCTGCCGGCAGGGACCGAACGCATCGAAGTCCTTGTGGAACTCATGCCCAGGCCCGGCGCCTCGAAGTGCAAGATCGTCGCCGACACCGTGAAGCTGGTCCTGTTCAGGGCCTGATCGTTGCGGTGCGGCGGGGCCCCGAACCACCCGCTTCAGGTGATGCGGGTCTACCGGGTCTGGTGTATCCATGCACCTGTCGGTCCGCAGACGCAGGGACTGCGGACCGACTACCTCGCCGACAGTGTCGGGACGCCGGCCGGCCGATGCACCGGGGCTGCCCGTACGCTTGGCTGTCTACCCCGGCCCGGTGCCGACCGGTAGGCTCCGTCCCATGATCACAGCTCGTCGGACCTCGCTCGCCGGCATCCTCGTCGCCGCGCTGCTGGCGGCCGCGGGGCCGGCCAGCGCAGCCGGCAATCCGGACGGTCATGCGCCTGTGCCATCGGCTGCGAAGGCGATCGACACCTCCCGTCCCGACCACGTCATCGGCAACGGGACGGCCGCCAGCTGCACCTCGGCGAAGGTGGTGGCCGCAGTCGCGAAGGGCGGCATCATCCGCTTCAAGTGTGGCCCGAAGCACGTGGCCATCCGGATGACGGCCACGGCCAGGGTGTTCAACGATCGACCCGATGTGGTCATCGACGGCCAGGGACGGGTGACGCTCGACGGCGGCAGCGAGCGTCGCATCCTGTACCTGAACACCTGCGACCCGGAGCTCGTCTGGACCACGGATCACTGCCAGGACCAGGCCCATCCCAGGCTGACGGTGCAGAACATCACGTTCCAGCGAGGCCGTTCACGGGGCACCGAGACCATGGATGGCGGTGGCGCGATCTTCGTGCGCGGCGGGCGGTTCAAGGTGGTCAACGCCACGTTCGTCGGCAACCGGTGCGCGTCCACTGGACCGGACATCGGGGGTGCTGCCATCCAGGTGTTCTCGCAGTACCACGGGCTGCCCGTGTACGTCGTCCAGAGCACGTTCGGCGGCGCGGACGCGAAACGCAACGCCTGCTCCAACGGAGGAGCCATCTCCAGCATCGGCGTCTCGTGGACCATCCTCAACAGCCTGTTCGACAACAACCGGGCAATCGGCACCGGTGCCAATCCGCCCAGGAACGGTCTTCCCGGTGGCGGCAATGGCGGCGCTATCTACAACGACGGCAACCAGATGACGCTCACGTTGGCGGGCACCAAGATCGTGCGCAATCGATCGAACCACGAGGGCGGCAGCGCCATCTTCTTCGTCAGCAATGACCGCACCGGCGACGTGGCGATCAAGGACTCGGTGCTCCGCTCCAACACCGGTGACGGGTTCTCGACCCACCCGGGCATCTTCTTCCTGGGCCGCCGCATCACGTTCACCAACTCCACGGTCAGGTAGCCGCGCTACTCGCGTCGGTGGTCGCGTCGTACTCGGCGCGGGTGTCGGATCGACGGTGCCCAGCGCGGACGTGCCCGCGATGGCCGACCTCTGGCTGGCGATCCTCCATTCGTGCCGGACGTCCTCGACGGTGATGCCAGCGAGGCGTGCGGCCGTCAGGCTACGCGTCAGCCGTCACTGCCCCGGATCTCGAAGCGCGACAGGCGCATGCTGCCGAGCAGGATGGCGCCGGCCACGACGGCCACCAGGATCGCCGCAGATGTGGCCAGGTCCAGGGCTGGCGGCGTCGTGACGTTGCCCGTGACCTGGGCCGCCAGGCCGAGGCTTGCCTGACGGATGGACAGGAACCGGGTGCCTTCGAGCAGGCCCGAGAGCACGCCTTCCCAGAGCAGCACGTAGCCCAGGCCCAGGATGAGGGCCCGACCGGTGAAGGCGCTGAGCGCCACGAAGGCACACGCATATGCCGCACCACCGGCCGATACGACCAGGGCGTAGCCCAGGATCTCGGCCAGGGACAGCGCGTCGCGGCCGTCGGTGATGAGGCCCGTGAGGACCGTGACCGGGAATACGAGTGCGATGGTCAGCGACGCGGCCACCGCCATCTTGGCCAGCAGGATGTGCCACCGCGGGATCGGCTTGACCATGAGGTAGATGGCCGTGCCATCCTCCAGCTCGGAGCCCAGCGCGGCCGTGCCAAAGACCAGCGCCAGCAGCGGCATGACGGTCCGGATGAGCAGCGTGTCCAGGATGGTCGTCGCGTTGGGTTGACCGCCACCCGCACGGATGAGCAGCGCCACCAGCACCGGCAGCGACGCCAGCAGGATCATCAGCCACGTCCGTCGGCGGCCCAGGACCCCGCGCAGTGTGACCGCGATGAGGGGCATGCGCGTGATCATCGGCGCACCAGGTAGCTGAAGACGCTCTCGAGCGACTCGTCCGTGGGCGTGATCTCGAACAGCGAGATGCCCGCCACACGCGCCAATCGGGGCAGCGCACGCCCGAACCCCTCGAAGTCGGCGGTGCGCACCGACAGCTTGCCGTCACCCAGCTCAGCACCGAAGACGGCGGGATCCGCCAGCAGTGCCGCGGCGAGGCGCCGATCGTCGGAGGAGCGGATGGTGAAGGTATGCGGCCGGTCGGTCATCAGGCGGCGGATGGAGCGGAAATCACCCGAGGCCGCCAGGCGGCCGGCATGGATGACCAGCACCGAGTCCGCCATCCGCTCGACCTCTTCGAGGATGTGGGACGAGAACAGGATGGTCCGGCCGGCTGCGGCCATGCCCCGCAGCAGGCCCATCATGTGGAGCCGCTGGCGGGGGTCCATGCCGTTGAACGGCTCGTCCAGCAGCAGCACGGCCGGGTCGTGGACGAGGGCGCCGGCGACCTTGGCGCGCTGGCGCATGCCCTTGGAGTAGGTGTTGATGGGGCGGTCCGCTGCGTCCTGGAGCTCGACCGTAGCGATGACGCGCTGGGTGGCGGCCTCGGCGTTCACCACTCCCTGCAGTCGGGCGTTCAGGAGCACGAACTCGCGGGCCGTGAGATAGCCGTGGACCGCCTCGCGCTCCGGCACCAGGCCAACGTGTCGATACATGGCGGGGTGTCGCCAGGCAGGTACCCCGGCCACCGTGACACCCCCTGCGGACGGCCGCAACAGACCCGAGATGAGATGGAGCAGGGTGGTCTTGCCGGCACCATTGGGACCCAGGAGTCCGGTCACGCCCGCCGACAGGCTGAAGCTGATGTCGTTGACCGCGACCACGTTGCCGTACCAGCGCGATACGTGATCGACCACGATGCTGGCTCCGGGCGCCGCGAGCTCGGCCGGCGAGCCGGCGACCGTCCTGTCGGTGGTCATACAGCGATGCGCCAGTATCTTCGGATGGTCAGCCCGAAGGTGAGCACGATGATGGCGCTGACGGCCACGAAGTAGGCCACATCCGGCAGATCCCGACCCAGCACGTCCGGGCCGTCGGCGAAGGCCCGGAACAGGGCGCCATTGGTGTGCTCGAGGATATCCCCAGGGCTGAGCAGCACCAGATAGCGGCCGAGACCAGTGCGGCCGGTCTGTGTGACTAGCTCCACGATGACGGGCGGCACGATGAACAGCGCGATGATGGCGGCCGTCGCATACGCCCGCCGCGGCGTGTGGGACGCGATGACCGCCGCGATGCCGCCCAGCAGCAGTACCGTCAGCAGTCCCTGGAGCAGGATGGGCAGCAGGTTCGGGGACTCCAGCCGCCAGCCGGTGCCCGGATCCGCCGCCGTCAGCAGCCTGCCGATGAACAGCAGTGCCTGTGGCACGAGCACCATGAGCAGCAGCCCACCGACCAGGCCACCGATGCGCGCGACTGCGTAGTCCATCCTGGGCAAGCCCCGCGAGAAGTACAGCGGCAGGACGCCAAAGCGCTGGTCACGGCCGAACAGCTCTGGCGCCTGCGCGGCACAGAACAGCATCACGAACACGGCGATGGCACTGGCGTACGTGTGATATCGGATGGGCGAGATGGAGTCGAAGCGTGAGCCGGCGGGTCCCGCCTGGGCGATGATGGCCGCGATCCCGATGGCGATGATGGCCGGGATGAGCGCGAGGCCCGCCAGCGTGAAGGGCACGATCTTGGCCCGGGCGCCGCGCCCGATGCCGTAGCACGCGCGGAGGGTCTGGCCATACAGGGATACCAGGACGTCCCGCCGGGCGAGCCGTCGGCCTTGGTAGCCTTGGTAGCCCAGGTCGTAGATGCTGCCGCCGGCGCTGCTGGCGAGCTTCGGCTGGGTGTTCGTCGGTTCCGTCATGCGCTGGCCGCCTGGTCGCGGAAGAGGTCTTCGAGGCTGTGCCGACGGGGCTCGATGCGCACCAGGGGCAGGCCCAGGTCCACCACCGAGTCACGCACCAGGTCGTAACCACCCTGGTCATCCAGCGCGACCAGTAGCAACCGACCATCCGCGACCACGGTCAAGCCTCTCGCCGTCAGAGCTGCGGCCAGCTGGTCCTGCCCTTCGTCGACCTCGACCGCCAGCACGCCGGTCCGGCTCGTGAATGACACCAGCGGCGCGGCCCGGAGCAGGTGCCCGCCGTCCAGGGCGACCAGGAAATCGCACACCCGCTCGATCTCGCCGAGCAGGTGGCTAGCGAGGATGACGGCGATGCCGAACTCGGTCCCGGTCCGGTGTACCAGCTCCAGCATCTCGTCGCGCCCGGCCGGGTCCAGCCCGTTGGTTGGTTCATCCAGCAGCAGCAACCGCGGGTCGTGGACCAGCGCCTGGGCCAGCTTCACCCGCTGCTTCATGCCCGTGGAGTACGTCCCGATAGGTCGGTAGCGCTCCTCGTACAGGCCCACGTGGCGGAGCACCTCGGCGGTTCGCTCCCGGGCGGCGCCACGTGGCAGGCCGGACATCTGGCCCATGTGACTGACCAGGTCGGTCGCGGTGAGATCCGGTGGCAGGCAATCGTGCTCCGGCATGTAGCCCACCACGCGCCCGATTCCGGGTCCCTCCCTGCGCACATCGAGGTCCAGGACCCGAGCCTCGCCCGATGTGGCGCCCAGGAGTCCCAGCAGGATCTTGATGAGTGTGCTCTTGCCCGCGCCGTTGGCACCGACGAGGCCGATGATGCCAGGCTCCAGGTCCAGGGTCAGCCCATCGAGCGCGACCACATCCCCGTATCGCCGGGTGAGGGACGCGAGCGAGATGAGGGGCATCGCGGCAAGGGTACGCGTACTCGTCGCCTGGGGAACGGCGGCGGCGCCGCTTCGCAGGTCGACTGAGCAGGCGACCGGTCAGCTCAGCTGGTACGCCCGCAATGTCGCCGGGGAGATGACGTCGATCATGGACGGCTCGTCCGGGATGTGTGCCTCCCAGCCGGGGAGGGGCGTGCCCAGGCGCCTCGCCAGGATGCCGATGAGGGACTGGGCCTTGAATCGGGCGATACCCGGCAAGGTGCACAGCCGCTGCTCCACCTCGGCGGCATCGGCGCCGCCCGCCCAGATGTTGGAGGCATTCCCGGCGTAGTCCCGGGCGATGATCGCGCACATGGCCTGGACGCGCCGACCCATCATGTTCGGGAAGCGATGGATGGCGGGCGGTGTCCGGAACAGCGTCTCCACGTCCGTAGTGGGCAGCGCCGCGACGGCCCTCGCGTCCAGCTGCCCACCCATCCGCGCGCACAAAACGAGGCCACCCGAGAATGCCTTCGGGACCGTGACCCGCTGGTCGAGGATGAAGCCGATGATGAGCGCCAGTGGCTCCCGCGCCAGCAGCTCGTCGGCAGCTGTGTTGCCGGTGTACGGCAGCGAGGTCAGGGGTTCCTCAGACACTCGCCGATGGTATCGGACGTCAGACGGCTGGCCGCGTCGCGGCGCGAAGCGGCGTCCCGAGCGTGCGATACGGCC
>JBBQNA010000161.1:0-7852 GCA_038329515.1 Candidatus Limnocylindrales bacterium
CTATGTCCTGGTGGGCACGGGCAGCAATGGCAAGGCAACCTGGACCTTCAAGCCGGGCGCGCGACTGGCGCTGGGCACCATCATCACGGCGACCGCGACGGACGAATCCCGGAGCGAGACCTCAGAGTTCAGCCCCGCTCGGCCGGTCACCAACCCGTAGCCACTTCCGGTCCTGATCGGCACGCAACCTCGGCACGACGCCGGGGTTGCTTCGCTTCCGGGGGTGCGGTGTACGATCGGGTGGATGTCGACCACCTGCAACTGCGATGCGTGCTCCAGGGGCGCCAAGCTGGACCTCAAGTGCATCCTGCACGCGGGCCGCTTCGTGATGCAGTCCATCGGTGGTGGCCGCGAGCTGGTCGGGCCGGACGTGGTGATGGCCCACCGGCTGCTGAAGAACGGCGGTGCCGCTGCCATCGGTCGGTCGGCCTACGCCCTCGTCTCGGACGCTGCCGTCGCACGCCTGGACGTGCCCGTCGCAGGAGCCACCACCGTGACCGCGACATACGACCACTACGCCCCCATCGAGGTCGCGGTCTTCCCCCTGGGATAGGCGAGGACTAGGCGCGCGCTAGGCGCGTGACTTCGCCTCGCGGCGTGCCTTGGTGCGCTCGATGTAAGCGACCGGGTCGGGCATGACGCAGTCCGTCATGCCCGGGTCGAACTCCACGTGACCCATGCTCGCGACGGTAGCCCGGGCCGCAGTCTCCAGCCCTGGACCACGCAGGCCGATGTTGATGATCGCGCCAGTGGCCGCTCGTCGGGTCCAGTTACCGTAGCCCGTGATGCGCTCCCCGATCAGCGCCAGACGCTCCTCGAACCAGGCATCGTCCAGAGTCGTGTCGCCAGCCGCGAGCCTCGACACCAGGTCCCAGCCCGCCTGGGCGGTGCGATCACGCTCGGACGCGACCCAGCGATCAGCACGGGCAGGCACGCCCGGGACCCGGCCAGCGAGGCCGCTGGTCAGCGCGTCCACGAGCACGTATGACTCACACGCGTCAAGCCACGCGTCGAGCAATGGCTCGTCCGCCCGGTCAGGATCGGCCACCATGGTGGCGAGGATCCGGGCATCACCATTGCTACTCGCCCACAGGCCCAGCGCCAGGTCGTGGTCGGTGCCGATGCGCTTGGCGAGCGGCCGCAGGTCGCCCCACTTCACGCCGAACAGCGGCTCGGCCATGCCGTGACGGCGATATGTGCTGCGGGTCTGCTCCGTGCCGAGGGACTCCAGCAGGGTCATCACGGCGGACAGTTCGTGGAAACCGTTGGAGACGCGTGCGTTCACGGTCGCTGGGCCGGGTCGGCGATCCCGATACCTGGCTGCGGAAATGGATGTCGGTACGTGAAGGCCTCGGGCGTCGGACCATCGCGCTCCAGGAGCCTCAGGCGTGCCCTCGCCTCCTCGACATCCGGGATGTGGCCCGCCGGCAGCCACCACAGGAGCATGAAGCGGCCCTCGAAGCGCTGGAACCACTCTCGGCGTCGGCCGATGTACTGCGTGTGGGCGCTGCGGTAGGTGAACGCCTCGAGCGTCTCGAGCGACTCCCAGACAGACATGTTGACCAGGATGAGGTCGTCATCGAATGGCCGGATACTGGTCGCGTTGCCCTCCGGGGTGACCAGCCGCCAGACGAAGCCCGGGCTCGCATCCGCGATGGCGTTGATGGGATCGAGAGCGGCCATGAACTCGGCGATCATCGGGTCGTCCCGGTCGGCGCGCAGGATGCCGATGTTGAGTTGCGCGATGTGGTGCGTCGGTCCGGTGGTGTCGATGTTCACCGTCCGAGTCTCGCATGCATTGGCAAGTGGCCTGCTCGTTCCGCGGTCCGGTCGTTGCGCTAGGCTGCGCTCGTGACGGCCCATGACACCCAGCTGGCGTACCTGTCCGCGACAGAGCTGGCGCAGCGCATCCGTGCGCGCGAGCTGTCACCGGTGGAGGTCCTCGAGGCGACCATCGAGCGCATCGAGCAGCGGGACGCCGGCCTGGGCGCGTTCGTGTTCCGGGGGTTCGACGAGGCGCGGGCACGAGCCACGGCCGCTGAAGCCGCCGTCTTGTCGGGCGAGACCCTGGGACCGTTGCATGGCGTACCCACGGCCATGAAGGACCTGTTCGACTTCAAGCCCGGCTGGCCGTCCACGTTCGGGGGTGTCAGGGCGCTCGCGGGGACGGTCATCGATGCCAACTGCGTGTTCGTGGAGCGGGTCGAACGCGACGGCGCGATCGTGGTGGGCAAGACCAACAGCCCCGTGATGGGCTTCCGCGGCACCTGCGACAACTACCTGTTCGGGCCGTCACGCAACCCCTTCGACACCTCGCTCAACGCCGGTGGCTCATCGGGCGGCAGCGCCGCCGCGGTGGCCGATGGCATGGTGCCCTTCGCGGAGGGCACCGACGCTGGTGGCTCGATCCGCATCCCCGCGGCGTGGTGCGGCGTCTATGGCCTCAAGCCGTCGTGGGGACGGATGCCCACGGTGATCCGGCCAAACGCGTTCGCGGGCACGGACCCGTTCGTCGCCGAAGGCCCCATCACGCGGACCGTGGCCGACGCCGCGCTCGTGATGCAGACACTGTCGGGCTATGACAGCCGCGATCCATACAGCTTGCCAGATCGACCCGACTTCGTGGCCGCGCTCCGCGGCGACCTGGCGGGCAAGCGCATCGCCTGGAGCCCTGACTTCGGGGTGTATCCGGTCGACCCGCGCATCGCCGCGGTCGTGGCCGATGCGGTCCGGACGTTCGAGGCCGCGGGCGCCACCGTGGACCTGGTCAACATCGACATCCCCTACGACCAGCGCGAACTGAGCGACCTGTGGTGTCGGCTCATCAGCCCCCTCAACATCGCCACGTTCGAGGGATTCAAGGCCGGCGGCATCGACCTGCTGCGTGATCACCGCGACTCGTTCCCGCCTGCGTACCTGCGCTGGATCGAGGCGGGCTATCTACGCACCGTGACGGACATCGCGCATGACCAGGGCATGCGCAGCGTGGTCAACGACGCCATCGTAGGGGTCCTGGACACCTACGACTTCCTGGTCACGCCGACCGTGGCCGCGGTCCAGGTCCCCAACGCGACCGATGGGGACACGCAGGGCCCGTCGGAGATCGCGGGCGTCGACGTCGACCCGCTCATCGGCTGGTGCATGACCTACTTCCTGAACTTCAGCGGCCACCCCGCGGCATCCATCCCCGCCGGGCTCATCGATGGACGGCTTCCTGTTGGCATGCAGATCGTGGGCCGCCGCTACGACGACGTGGGGGTCATCGCTGCAAGCTCCGTGTTCGAGCAACTCCGGCCCTGGCATGACACCTACCGACTCTGCCGCGAGCGCGCCATCTGAACATGCCGACCGAGCAGGGCGGGCGGCACGCTACTATGCGCTGACCATCGGGCGGGAGTAGCTCAGTTGGCAGAGCGGCAGCCTTCCAAGCTGCATGTCGCGAGTTCGAACCTCGTCTCCCGCTCCAGTCGCCCCCTCGTGGGAGTTTGGTGACACTCCTCGCTTCGTGCAGGTCTGCGCCCAGCTGTGCAACGCCTCTGCAACCACTCCGGCACCACGGTCCATGTCGATGCGGGTGGTCAACCGTGCTGGTGCTGAGACGACCAAGCCTATGCGCCCCCACCATCGGGGTTGGCGTCAGAGCGGGGCGTCCGGAACTGGACGTCCCGGAGGTGGATGCACCAACCCCTTCAGCTTGGCCGGACAGTCGCCGGCATCACCTCGATGATCTGGTCATCGAACACCGCGCGAAGCTCGAGTTCGCCCCCCAGGGCATGCACATACTCGCGCAAGGTCGATACGAACAGGTCGTCCTGTCGTTCCGTTCGGGAGATCGTCGCCTGGTCGCGACCCATGTTCTGGGCTAGTTGGATCTGCGTGACGCCTCGATCCTTCCGCAGCTCTCCCAGAGTCAAAGCTGCCTGGATAGCCTGTGCCGCCTCGGCGCGGGCCGCCTCATATTCGGGGCCGCGATCGCGCCGGGCCTTGATGTCGGTCCACTTGGTGTGTCCGGCCATGGTGGTGGTCAGCCTCTTGGTGCTTGGGCGCCATCTTGAACTTGTACCCGTGGCACCCGGGTCGGGCATCAGTCGGGGATGCGCCCCTCTTGCTGCAACTCCCTGAGGTATTCGTCGTACAACCTGATGGCCTCAGGGATCATCCGGTCGTACCAAGCCTTCCACTCGCCGGCCTTATCACCGCCGATGAGGAGGATGCAGACCCGTCGCGGGTCGAAGATGAACAGGATGCGAATCGTCCCTATCCGCAGTTCCTTGAGGTTCGGGAGCAGCCCGTTCGTCTCCAGCGTGTCCACGAGCGGCCGGCCAACGCCAGGGCCGTGTGCTTCCAGCGTCTCGATGGCCTCATCGACGACAGCGGCTTGCTTCAGACAGGGTGTCATACCACTCTGTGAACTCGTCCGTGCCTTCGACTTCCCAACGGCTCATGAGCAGATCATGAGGTCGGATGCATATGTTGTCAAATGCATATTTCGGCTCACTCCCGCCGACGCGGTCTGCCGCCGGTTCGTGGCCCTTCCGGAGGCGGCAGGCGCGTCCAGGGTCCGCCTCCACGAGCCCGCCACTCCGCGGGCGCCTTGAACCAGGACGCCTCGGGCGGCGGACAACGTGGGTCGTGCGCTGGGGGAGGAGGTTGGATGATCACGATACGGACGACCACCACGGGCCCTGAGAGCCGTATTCCACGCACAACATCGACAGCCGTCCAAGCTGCATGTCGCGAGTTCGAACCTCGTCTCCCGCTCCAGTCCACTTCCCCAGGCGCGTGCCTCAGGCGCTGGTGCGGACAGCCGCGTCCAGCTCGCGAAGCGCGTCGGCGAACAGGCCGTCGAGGATGCGTGACGTCGACGGGAAGGCATGGATCGTGTCCGCCAGGACATCGATGGTGACCCGCGCCTTGATGGCCAGGACGCACTCATGGATGGCCGCCGACGCGTCCGGTGTCGCCATCGCGGCCCCCAGCAGCTCACGCGATGCGCGGTCGATCACGATGGTGACGTGCCCGAAGGTCGCCTCCACGGAGTAGCCCTTGGATGACGTCGCGAAGTCGGCCACCTGCTCGAAGGCATCGAAGCCGGCGGCAGTCGCCCCGGCCAGGTCCAGCCCGACGAAGGCAAGCTCGGGATCGGTATATGTCGCCCGCGGCAGCGCCCGGTAGTCGGGTGTCACGTCGTCGCCGAGTGCCATCCGGACAGCAAGGGCGCCCTGGTAGTGTGCCTGGTGGGTGTGCAGTTCCGGGCCAGCGGAATCGCCCACGAGGAACATGCCGTCCGCGATGCGCAGTCGGCCATCATGTGGGACGGCGTCCCGCTTGCTCACATCAAGACCGAGCGTGTCCAGGCCCAGGTGTTCCAGCGGGAAGGTCCGCCCGACCGCCAGCAGCGTCACATGCCCCTGGACCGCCGACCCGTCATCGAGCGTGACCGTGTCCGGCGCCCCGTCGAGGCCGGCCGTCGCGCGCAGCGCACGCACACCCAGGCGCACCGTGACCCCGTCACGCAGCAGGGCCTGGAGTGCCGCGTCCGAGTTCCGCGGATGGTCGCTGGGGATAAGCCGCGAACCCGACTGAACGACCGTGACCGGCACCCCGAACCGGGCATAGACCTGGGCCAGCTCCACGCCCGTTGGCCCGCCGCCCAGCACCAGCAGGCTCGCCGGCAGCTCACGCGCCGCGGTCGCCTCCTTGTTGGTCCAGGTCCGGATGTCCGCGATCCCCTCGATGAGCGGCACCTTCGCGTCCGAGCCGACCGCGATGACGATGTTGGTTGCCGCCAGCTCGTGGCTGACACCGTCATGGCTGACGGCCACCCGGCCAGGTCCCAGGATGGTGCCCGTACCCCGGTAGGTGACCGCGCCCACATCCTCCAGGCGGCTGACGTGGCCCGAGTCGTCGGGATAGTCGCGATCGACCCGGTTGATCATGTAGTCGCGGCGGGCGGATGCGCGGGTCCAGGGATAGTCGCCGCCCCCGGCATGGACGTCAGCCCCGTGGAGCAGCGACTTGGATGGGATGCAGCCCCAGTACGGGCAGGAGCCGCCGAACAGGTCGCGATCGATGACCGCCACGCTGGCGCCCCGGGCGCGTGCCTCATTCGCGGCAGCCTCGCCAGCCGTCCCGGCACCGATGATGACGAAGTCGAACTGGTCCATGTCGGCGACCTCCTGGTCGGGGTGCGGTGCGTGATCGAAGTGCGGGATGCGGTCGGGTATCGTCACCAGCCCAGGGTGCCCGGGCTGCCCTTGAACGGCCCGACGACCTGGGACGTGACCCAGCCGCCGTAGAAGCGGCCGGGCTGTGGCGTGGCCAGCTCGTCACCGACCCACGCCTCGTCCACGAGTCCGGCATAGAACGCGATGTGATCGCGCATCACCTCGTAGCCCTGGTTCGGGCGGGCATACGACCACGCGGCGTTCACGATGACGCGTGTCGGCAGCACGATCTCGAAGTAGCCCGCGAGGCCCTTCCACTCGCACACGCTGCCGTGCTCAGTGGCTCGCAGCAGGTCCAAGCGGACATCGGCAGACGGCAGGTAATAGACGGGCGCACCGGCCGTCTCGAGAACGCGCAGGGCCGCAGTACTGTCGGCGATGGTGAGGCCATCGACGATGACCCGGATGCGCTCCGTGACCGGTTCCACGCGTGGCGGCCGTGGGTAGTCCCAGCACGACTCCTGGCCCGGCTCCGGGATCACTCGCTCGACGGGCGGGGGTACGTTGCCCGCGAACACCTGGGCAGCACCGATGAGACGCCGGAACGATTCCATGGGGGCATGCTACCCCGGCATCCGTGACAGGCCCGTGACGGGGGGCGTGTCACAAGGGGACGTACCATCCGACCCTCGGCAAGTCTCGGCCAAGGCTGGACCGTGGAGGTCGCATCGCCGTGGGCCGGCATGGCGCAGCTGCCCGGCACCAAACGCGTACCACCTGGCTTGGGTGACCGCTGGCGGCTGTTCCTGGGCCGCTTCCAGAAGCTGGAGCTGTCAGGCACGGAGGTCACGCCACATCCGGCATGGACCTGGACGCGTCAGGAGCGTTACGACACACACCGACCAGGGAATGGCTCGAGGTTGAATTCCGCGACGACCTCGTTAGGGGCGGTGGTCGATCGCGATAGCGCATCGGCGTGGCGACACATCGGCGCCGATCCGCGCTACTTCATGCGGTAGGTGATGCGTCCCCGGGTCAGGTCGTAGGGTGACAGCTCGACCTTGACGCGATCGCCCGGCAACACCTTGATGTAATGCACGCGGAGCTTGCCACCCAGGGTGGCCAGGATCCGATGGTCGTTCTGGAGGGTGATCCCGAACATCGCGTTCGGCAGGGCCTCGGAAACGACTCCTTCGACCTCGATCATGTCTGCTCTGGGCAAGCTGGTTCTCCTTGCAGGTGAGATGTCATGTGCGATGTGACGCGCGCAGCTCCATGGGACGGCAACGCGCCGACTCACAGTGCGCCCGTCCGGATCTGGTCCGCCTTGTGGTCAGGATATCATCCCGCCGCCCGATGCCCGCGGACTGCACGCCGGGATCAGGTGGCAGGCGCGAGCCGCAGCCGTGCCAGCGGCACCGGCGCCTCCTGGGGTCTGGCCAGCCACGGCGCGACCGCCTCGCCCGGCATGGGGGATGCGAGCAGGTATCCCTGCGCGGCGACGAAACCGAGCCGCCGGACCATCTCCAGCTGGCGGGTCGACTCCACCCCTTCCATGACCACGCGCAGACCCAACGAGGTACCGAACTGGAGCACCGCGCTCAACATCCGCTGCTCCCCGGCCAGCAACGAGCGGTCGATCTTCAGCTCCCGCACGGGGAGCTCCCCCACTCGCGCCAGCGACG
>JBBQNA010000162.1:0-7820 GCA_038329515.1 Candidatus Limnocylindrales bacterium
GCTGGCTGCCGCCACTGCCGATCCGCGTCCGGTGCTGACCCGTCAGATCACTGTCTGCCTGTACCGAGCCGAGGATGCCGGTCTCATCAGCCGCACCGCGGCAGGTAGTGGGCGATGGCGGTTCCACCCGCTCGTCCACGAGTTCCTGCGGGTTCGCCTCAGATCAGGGCTTACGCCCGACCAGCTTTCGGCCATGCACCTTCGCGTCGCGATCGCGGCTGAGCCAGGTGACTGGCTGGCGTCCATCCACCACTACCTGGAGGCAGGCCGCCCTGAGGACGGCATGCGGGTCCTCCGGGAAGCGGCAGTCCAAGCACTCGGCACAGCCAGCTGGGGCGAGGCTATCGAGTTAGTAACCAGGACTGGTGACCACCCACTTGTACCCGCTGCGGCGGTAATACAGGCGAGAGCCCTGGTGGCTGAGGGACAGCCAGATGCGGCCATCGCACTCCTGGACCATTCAGACATGTCTGGGGCGACTGGGCTCGAGCGCTCGCTGGTCGGCATGACGCGGGCTGCCGCGCTCTATATGCAGTCACGGTCCGCAGAATTACTGGAGGTCTTACAGGCTGTTGTCGAGGAGGAGAGCACGCCGCCAAACATCCGGATGATCGTCGATACCTGGATTGCACTGGTGAGTTCCCCGGTCGACTCCCCACTCCTGCCGGTCGCCCGCGCTCTTCGTAACCTGGCGGCGCAACACAAGTCAGAAGGGCTGGCCTACTTCGCCGGCATCTCGCTTAACAACGCGATGTGCGTTGAACTGGCGCGTGGGGCGTACGAGGACGCGATCACCCTCGGCCGCGATGCCCTCGACCAATTCAGCTACCTGTCGGTGAGAACTTCCGAGCTGGCGTCCCTGCACTCGACCCTTGCCTTGGCTCTGGCCGAGTCGGGCAAGGTCGAGAAGGCCCTTGACCAAGTAGATGTCGCCTTGTCCGTTTCCAAGCCGCAGCCGGACGCGCTTGCAGAGTGCGCTTGGCTTGCAGCGGTCACAGGTCGGGCGAGCACCGCTTGGTCTTGCATCCAGCAGGCCGAACGAATTCACGCGGAGAGCTTCCACCAGCTTGGGGCTGACCTGTTGCTGGTTCACGCCAAAGTTCTCCTCGCGGTTGGGCGTGGCGATACAGCACAGGCTGCCGCGGTGCTCTCAGCCGTCGACTCGCCACGGAGTGAGCTGAGCGGGGATCACGTCAGACATATGATGCTCGAAGCCTTAGTCGCCACGGCTGGCCACTTGCCGCATGCCATCGGCATTGCCGAAGCAGGGCTGGACTTGGCCCGTCGTCAAGGGACTTGGCGATGGGAGCCTCGCCTTAGGCTGCTGCTTGCAGCGGCCTCCTCGAATGGCGAAGAGTTCGGGCTTCTTCTCCGCGACGTCGCAGACTCTGGGCCAATGGCGCTATTGGAGATCGCAGATGTCATCGCTGACCATCTGGACCTCTTGGCCGCTGACAGCGAGCCCCTCATCGACTCCATCGCAGCGTTTCCAGCTCGATGGCTTCCGCCGTTGCGGAGATGCCTCTCAACAGGACCTACGCCCAAAGCTCATGTCGCAGCCCGACTACTGGCTGCCTTCGGCACACGAGAGGACCTTATTCGTCTTTCGGCTTGGGAGCAGACTTACACACGCCACGGGAAGCAACGAACGCTTGCGGCGGCACTGTCACGGCGGGTAACACCAGCTCTGTTCCTCCGTGACCTTGGACGTACTGAGTTTGCCATCGGCGATTCGACTGTTCACCTGTCCCAGGTCCGCCGAAAGGCTGCGGCCTTGCTGCTCCTTCTTGGATCCAAGACCGGGCAGGCAGCAGGCAGGGAGCTGCTGCTCGACGAACTCTGGCCGGACGCATCGCCATCGGACGCGCTCAACAGCCTCCATCAGACGATGTACTACCTCCGGCGTTGCATCGACGAGTGGTACGACGATGCGACATCCGCGGACTACGTAGTCCTTGAGTCAGAGCTGATCTACCTTGAACCGGCGTTTGTGGTGGTGGAGAGCGTGCACTTCCAGCAGCAGGCGGCGCTGGCCATAGGCGCACCTGACCCGCGGCCGCTGGGCGTCCCGACACTGTTGGGTTACCGAGGGACGTTCGCCCCGGAGTTTGAGTACGAGGAGTGGGCCATCGACTACCGCGGACGCGTGCACGCCCAATATCTGAGGCTTGTTCATGCCGTCGCCGATGCCCAAATCGTTGACGGAGCTTACGGGCAGGCTGCAACCGTCCTGGCGAGCGCCCTCCAGAACGATCCGACCGCCTTTGAACTGGAGGCCCAACTTGTCAAAGCACTATGGCTGGGTGGGTCCCGCGCGGCCGCGTTGGAGCACTTCCGACACTACGCGCACGCTCATCAGCGCGAGCTAGGACTAGCCGCACCCACGTTCAACGACCTAATGAGTTAGGCCATCTGATCTCCTCACCAGACGCTCGCAGAGTCTCGATGCGGCCACCGCATACGCAGGACTACGTATGTGCTGCGTCCTCGCGCCGGCCGATAGTACTGCTAGGTGACCAGTACCTATGGGTACCTGTTGCCGCCAGAACTAAGAATCGGACGCGTCGATGCCTTCCCTGAACTGGGCACTTGGGGGGAGGTCGGAGCGAGTAGTGCACCCACCCGACGACTAACCATCGTCAGGTCGAGCCGCCTAGGCGGCTCTTATGGAGGGCACGTGAACCCAAACGCAACCATCAAGGGCTGGTGAGTTAGATGCGTAGGCGCCTAACTCTTCTAATGGGTGTCAGCGCCTCGCTCGTCGCCTTGGCCGCTGTTTCAGGCGCGGGCCTCCGCGTCCTCTAGGCACGCAGCCAAGGTACGAAAGTAGGATGGGTGTGGCGAGGCTACCTCGCCACACTCTCTTCGTAATGGCACAGTCGAGGAACGCGGTGGTACGCGTGCCGTCCGAGCGGCGACTTCCCCTCCTAGTGGCGACCGTTGTGCTGGTCGCCCTATTTGCCTTTCTGCTTTCCTGGGTTCGCTGGCCGGTCATGTCGGCTGGGGCCGAGATGGACATCGCTAGCTTGGCGTTCTGGACGATCTTGACGCTCATTGTCTCAGCGTTTCCGGTGGTCACGCCCCGCGGATCAGTCGTGAGCGTGTCCATCGCGCCGATTCTTGCCAGTGCCATTCTGGGCGGGCCCACAGCAGCCGCGATTGTCGGGTTCATCGGTGTGACCGAGTTGCGCGAACTCCGGCGTGAGATTCCTTGGTACGGAACCCTCTATAACCACTGCTCCACATTGCTCGCTTCTGTCTTCGCTGGGGTCGTCTTCGTGGCACTCGGTGGGGATACCCTAGCGTCGTGGACCCCGGAGACGCTGCTTGCGGCCCTTGCCGCGGGAGGCATGTTCTTCGTCGTAGCTGAACTCCTTGCGGCCGCATCCGTCGCGTTGCGTCAAGGTCGAAGCTTGACAGCCGTGGCCGGTGGTGACGTGCGCTCCTATGGCCTCACATTTATCGGTCTGGTGCCGCTCGCGTGGCTCATGGCTCTGGCCTACGCAAGTGTCGAGTGGCTCGTGGTGGTGCTGTTTGCGTTGCCGCTGTATACGACCAGGTCGGCGTACCAGTCGGTGGTCGAGTTGCGCCGGATGTTCACGCAGACGGTGCGGGCCCTCGCCTCGGCGATTGATGCCCGGGACCCGTCCACGAAGCGACACTCGGAGCACGTTGCTGGCATCGCAGTGGAGATCGGCGCGGAGATGCGCGTCAGTGAGTCCGAGCTGGAGATCCTGGAGTGGGCCGGCCTGTTCCACGACATCGGGAAGATCGGAATCTCGGACGCGATCTTGCTCAAGCCCGGTCGGCTGGACAAGGAAGAGCGCATCGAGATGAACAAGCACCCGGTCAAGGGCGCTGAGATCCTCGCCAACGCAGAACGGCTCCGCCTCGTGGTGCCGCTCGTGAAGTTTCACCACGAGTGGTACAACGGCTCGGGCTACCCGGACCGCCTCATCGGCGAGGAGATCCCACTCCTGGCGCGGATCCTCACGGTCGCGGACTCCTTTGAGGCGATGACCGCGGTCCGGCCGTACCAGAAGCATCCCAAGTCACTGGACCAGGCGATCGCGGAGCTCCGTCGGTGCGCGGGCACCCAGTTCGATCCGGAGGTCGTGGAGGCCTTCGTTCGCACCCGTACCGCTCGCGGCCTGGGTGAGGTCAGCGCATCGCCGGCACCCCAGTCCCCGGAGCCGACGGCGAGCCCGCGCCAGATCGTGGCAGGAGCATCGCCAATGGCAGCTCCCTCCGAGAGCCACTGACCAAGCGTCAGACCACGCCGTCCTGGCGCATCGCGGCGATGTCCTCCGCACCGAACCCGAGCCACTCGAGCAACTCGTCCGTGTCCTGACCCAAGGTTGGTGGCGCCCGACGCACCGATCCTGGCGTCGCATGCAGCTGCCATGGCAGGCCCGGCAACCGGATCGGCCCCACCGTCGGATGGTGGACGTCCACGACCATTCGCTGCTCGAGCACTTGCGGGTCACGAAAGACCTGCGCCATGTCCCGGACCTGACCCACCGGCACGTCCGCGGCCACGAGCAGTTGGACCCACTCCGCGGCCGTGCGCAGGTCGAATTCGCCGACCAGGATCGCGCGCAGTGCGACACGGTGCTGCACGCGCTCCGCGTTGGTCGTGAAGCGCGGATCCGCGACGAGGTCGTCACGTCCCATGGCCGCACACAGCCTGCGCCACTGTCGCTCCGACCCGACAGCGACCGCGACCTCGCCGTCCCGCGCATGGAACGTCTCGTAGGGTGTGATGTTGGGGTGCTGGTTGCCCAGCCGCGTGGGCACGTCGCCACCGATGAGGTGGTTCGTGCCCTGGTTGATGGACCACGAGATGACCGACCCCAGCAAGGACGAATCGATGCGCTGGCCACGACCAGATCCGTTGCCGCTGCCGTCCCCATCGCGCCAGCGGAGCGCCGCCAGGATGACCACGGCCCCCAGCATGCCGGTGGTCAGGTCCGCGATGGCCACGCCCACCTTGGTCGGGCCACCACCTTCGGCGTCGGGCATGCCGGTGATGGACATCAACCCCGAGACCGCCTGGATGATGAAGTCGAAGCCCGGCCGATGGCTATCCGGGCCGGTCGGCCCGAAGCCCGTGATCGACAGCCTTACCAGACGCGGATTGATCGACTCCAGCCGGGCATCGTCGAAGCCGAGCCGTGCCAGCGAGCCCGGTCGGAAGTTCTCGATGAGCACGTCGCTGGTCGCCAGCAGCCGCTCCACGACCTGGCGCCCCGCGACCGTGGCGATATCCAGGCGCATGTCGCGCTTGTTGCGGTTGACCGACAGGTAGTAGCCGGACTCACCCGGCGGACGCGACGGATCCGGGTCGGCGGGCGGTTCCAGTGGCGGCACGAATGGCGGCCCGTAGCGCCGCGTCGGATCGCCGTCGAGCGGCTCGACCTTGATGACGTCCGCGCCCAGGTCGCCCAGCAGCATCGAGCAGTACGGTCCTGCCAGGACCGTGGACAGGTCGCACACGACGAGGCCTTCGAGCGGTCCGGATCCGGCGGTCATGGTCGGACACGGTACGCGACACTACCGGGCTACCATGCCTCGCATGCCGTCCGTTCACTCCCTGATGACCGTCCACGCCCATCCTGACGACGAGACCATCGCCACTGGCGGGGTCATGGCGCGCTACAGCCGCGCCGGGCATCGGGTGATCTGCGTCACGTGTACCGGCGGCGAGCACGGCGAGATCGTGATGCCCGAGCTGGACACGCCGGAGAACCATGCCCGTCTGCGCGAACTCCGCGACGAGGAGCTGCGCCGGGCCCTAGAACGGCTGGGGCCGATCGACTCACGGCGGCTGCTGTACGTCGACTCAGGGATGATGGGCTCGCCCGAGAACGAGTTGCCGGGCAACTTCTGGACCGCAGACCTGGACGATGCTGCCGGCCGCCTGGTGCGCATCGTGCGGGAGACGCGCCCCCAGGTGATCGTGGGCTACAACGCCTTTGGTGGTTACGGTCACCCCGACCACATCCGGGCGGCGCAGGTCGCGGTGCTCGCGTTCGAGCGGGCCGGCGATGCCGCCTGGTACCCGGAGCAGATCGCTGACGGCCTGGAGCCGTGGCAGCCGCTCAAGCGCTACGAGTCCGTGTTTGACATGTCCCGGCGGATGGAGCTGGCGCAGCTGCTGCAGGAGAGAGGCGTCCAGAGCTGGCTGACTCCGCCGGAGGACGAGCCGGAGGACCAGAAGCTGGCACGCGAGGCCCAGTTCGCGAAGATGGCCGCGGCGACCGGCCCCAAGACGACGTCCGTGGATGTGAGCGAGGTCATCGAGGCCAAGCAGGCGGCGCTCCGGGAGCACGTGACCCAGCTCGCCGCGGACCACTTCTTCATGGCGCTCACCGCGGACGACTGGCGCCAGTTCATGCCCAACGAGGACTTCACGCTCAGCGAGTCGCGGGTGCCCATGCGTATCCCGGAAGACGACTTGTTCGCTGGCCTCCCGTCCGAGGGCTGACAGGCGGCGGACGCGCGAGGCGCGCCGCCCGGGCTACCAGTCGCTGATTGCCTTGGACGCGTTCCTGATGGCCTTGAGGAGCGCCTTGCCATCGTCCGTGCGCGGGTTCAGGAGGTTCGGCTGAGCCTGATCGACGGTCAGGAACGGGTGCAGTCGCGCCTGGACCAGTTTCTTGCCGTTCCAGGTCATCTCCAGCAACACGCTCTCGGTGGTGTTGGTGGACCAGTTCTGATCGAAGATGAAGTTGCCCAGGGAGTAGAAGACGGGCGTCCCGTCGATGTCCCCGATACCGCCCGGGACATGCGAGTGCGCTCCCAGGACGAGGTCGACGCCCATGTCCGCCCAGCGCTGGGCGAGTCGCTCCTGGCTGACCAGGCGCGCTCGGGTGTACTCCACGCCCCAATGGGGGAAGACGATGAGGATGTCCGCCTTCTCACGGGCCTCCTCGATCGCCGAAACGGTCTCCTTGGACTTGCACGGCAGGCCCCCGGCACTGTTCTCGCCCGCCCAGGAGGCGGGTGCCACGGCGACACAGGCGACGATGCCCACGGTCTGGCCCTTGACCTTGAGGTAGCTGGGCTTGGCCGCCTGACGCTTGTTCTTGCCCGCACCCGTGTGCTTGATGCCGTACTTGTCGAGGGTCTTGAGCGTGTTCGCGACACCCGTCGAGCCGTAGTCGCGGATGTGGTTGTTGGCGAGCGACATCCAGTCGATGCCGGCACGCGTGAAGATCTCCGTCAGCTCCGGCTTGCCACTGAAGCTCGTCCCCTGGAGGTGGAATGTCCAGTTGGTGGGCGTCGGCTGCTCGTGGTTCGCGAGGGCCAGGTCCGCATCCTTGACGAGGGCCCGGAAGATGCCCTTGGGACCGGCCAGGGTATAGGTCGGGATGGAGTTGCCGTTGGCGCGCGGACAGGCGCGGCAGATGACATGCCCGGTCACACGCGCCGTGCCACCGTCGAAGGGGTAGTCGACCCCCTTCTTGCGATTCACGACTCGTTCGTACAGTCCCCGGTCTGTGAAGCTATCGCCACCCGCGACCATGGTCCACGTCGAATCCTGGTCCCATGCGCTCTCCTCGGTCGTCTCGACGTCCGCGACCAGCGGCCAGCGGCCGATCCTGGTCACCCGGTCATTGCCGAACAGGTCACGGCCGTCGATGGCCAGCGCCCTGACCGACGGCTCGACATCGGAAGCTCGCAGCAGGCCAAGTGTCTTGCCCTGCTTGACGGCCGCGATGATGGCCTCCGGGGAGCCGTCACGGACGGTGTCATCGATGGTGATGTCCAGCGCGGTCGCGATGGCATCCCGGTCGCCGGCGCTGATCATCACCCGG
>JBBQNA010000163.1:0-7694 GCA_038329515.1 Candidatus Limnocylindrales bacterium
GGGTCGCGGCCGCGATCACGCCCTGGAACTTTCCAGCGGCCATGATCACGCGCAAGCTCGGGCCAGCATTGGCCGCAGGCTGCACGATGGTCATCAAGCCGGCATCCGCCACGCCGCTCACCGCACTTGCCATCGCCGCCCTTTCCATCGAGGCAGGCTTCCCCCCGGGCGTCATCAATGTCATCGCCGGCGACGCGGAGGTGATCGCGACCAACCTGCTGGATGACTCGCGAGTGAGGGCGCTCTCGTTCACGGGCTCGACCGAGATCGGCAAGACGCTCATGGCCAAGGCGTCCGCCCATGTCACCAAGCTCGAACTCGAGCTCGGGGGACACGCTCCATTCCTTGTCTTCGACGACGCCGATCTCGACGCGGCGGTCGCGGGCGCGATCGCATCGAAGTTCCGGAACGCCGGCCAGACGTGTGTGTGCGCCAACCGCATCTATGTCCAGGCCGGCATCTACGACGCATTCGCGGCTGCATTGGCGCGAGCGGCGAGCGCCCTGGTCGTTGGCGACGGCGCACGGCCGGGTGTCCAGATCGGGCCGCTCATCAACGACGAAGCCGTTGCCAAGGTAGAACGGCACGTGAGCGATGCCATTGCCAAGGGCGGCACCATCATCGTCGGCGGCAGCCGGTGCGATGCGCAGGCAGGCCTGGCCGACCGCTTCTACGCACCCACGGTCATCGGCGATGTGGACCCCTCCATGCTCCTGTATCACGAGGAGACCTTCGGACCGGTCGCGCCGCTGATCCGCTTCGAGACCGAGGAACATGCGATCGCGATGGCCAATGACACGCCGTTCGGTCTGGCCGCGTACTTCTACACCAGTGACGCGTCGCGGCTCTTCCGAGTGGCGGAGAGCCTGGACTACGGCATCGTCGGCGCCAACGACGGTCTCCCGTCGACACCGCAGGTGCCCTTCGGCGGCATGAAGGAATCAGGTCTTGGCCGCGAGGGCGGCAAGTGGGGGCTGGACGTCTTCCTGGAGACGAAGTTCGTGTCCGTGGGACTCCTCTGACCCGTGGAGCTGCCCGTGCGGCTCCTGAGCACGAGACCGTCGGGGTGTCGCGATACCCGCGGCGTGCCGCGACCCACGTCCTGGCTCAGAGCGTGGCGCGACCCACGTCCTGGCTCAGAGCGTGGCGCGACCCACGTCTTGGGTCAGAGCGACCGATCCGAGCGCCGTTCTACCCGATCGACCCAATCTCTGGGTCGATCGTCGCGATCGGCTCAACGTGCGGGTAGATCTGGGCGACATCAGGCGCTGATGCGTCGGACTCATTCGTGGGGTGGCGATCGAGCAGCTCGCTCCCGACCTGTCGGACCCGGGGCTCGGCATGGTCGAGCAGGTCGAGGGCCACGGCAGGCCGGGGTGCGATGCGCGCCGGTGGCCACTCCCAGGCGATGTCAGGCAACACCCGCAGCGTCACGTTCGGGTTGGCGCTGGGTCGCAGGTGATAGCGCGACACGATGCTGTCGAGGCGGGCGCGTGGTACATAGGCATCCACTTGGTCCGTGCCCCCGACGAGCCCCAGCCGGAGTGCTGTGGTCGCCGACACGCCCGTGAGCATAAGGTCCGGGTCGGCACGTATGCGTTCGAGCATGGAGGGATGTGCCCTGTATCTCTGCGCACGGCCACGGTCGACGAGCCGGTCGCGGTCCGTCGCCAGCGGGTGTTCGGCGATCCGGCGGCGAGCCCGCCATCGGGCATCGACAGTCAGCCACGGTGCATCCCGCCCGTCGGCCAGGAACAGCACCCCCCATGCGTTCACTGGGGAAAGCCGTCGCCCTCGTCGAGGCGCCATCCCCCGCCGGCGTTCGACCGCTTCGATGGGGACCAACCATTGCCGGCCCACTTTCACTCCCGGCAGGTCGCCCGCATCGATGAGGCGGCGGATGTCATTGGGTCCGACGCCCAGTCGTGCCGCGGCTTCCTTGACGGTGAGGTGATCCATGACTGGGTTGGGTATCTGCGCAAACATGGTGCTCTGACACTATTTCAGCAGATGCCAGATGCCAGATGCCAGATGCCAAGTCAGCGAGGGCTCCCAAGCCACGCTACTCGTCTCCATCTACACTGGAGGCTCCGGTCCAGGTCACTGGGTATCCATGCACATGCGATATCCGAGCACGAAACCGTCGGGGCGTAGCGCAATCGGTAGCGCACGTGCTTTGGGGGCCCACAGACCCTGAGCGGTGCAGGCTCTCGGCGCCGTGAGCGTTGATCGTCCCCACGAGGATGGTCTGGTTATCCTGCTATTCGTCCGGTGCCGCGGCACCGACATCGGGGACGTTGGGTCACTCCGTCGAGCTGGGTCGCCCGACCGTCAGGCACGGCGTTTGACCTGGGTCCCATCTCGGTGCGTCGTCTCGTCTCTCCATCCAGACGCTCCAGCCGATGAGCTCGCACCCCAGGTAATGGGGCATCCGGTCGCCCGGGGTGCAATCCGGGCAGCCCCAGCGCGTCAGCCCACCCTCATCGGCACGGAATGCAACGTCGCAGGTCATCTCGGAGGGATCGCAGTACCTGCCGTGGCAGTCGCAGTCGCAGAGGTGCCAGTGCTCGCAGGTGCACACAGCGAACGCTGACGGCGGTCGCAGGACGCTTGCTAGGAATGGTTCTCGCGTTGGCATGACGATCCCTCCGGGCGGAGGACCCGGCTGGTCCAAGCCGTGGGTCCCAACTGAGCCATGATCGTGGCACTTGGTGTCAAGGGATTGGGGTGGCGTGCCAGGCGACTCGCGAGCAGGTCGGTCGTGGGCAGCCGGCCGAGGCGTGGGAACTCACCGGCCTCTGTCGGGATGTTCATGGCCGACGACGACCTCCCGGAACCCATCGCAACGCTGCAGGCTAGACTTCGTCGATCAGGAAGGCGCTCTGCCGCGGTTCCTGTGCACGAGACCGTCGGGGCGTAGCGCAATAGGTAGCGCACGTGCTTTGGGAGCACGAGGTTGTGGGTTCGAGTCCCGCCGCCCCGACCATGTCCCTGCAGCCGCCTAGTCCATCGAGAGGACAGAGCGGACCGGGATGCGACCCGCGACCACCCGGACGCTGATGGTGTGATCGCCGAGCTTGTCCCATGCGATCGTGAACACGTTCCGTGGCGCCTGACCCCTGCGCACCAGGATCGAGCCACCGCCGTAATCCAGCGACGTGCCGTCGATCTTGATGACCAGACGGGTGTCGGTGGTGGGTGTGCCGACGAACACGGCGAGCGACCGGGCGCGGAAGGTACCGTTGGCCTTCGACCCCGCGCGGCCGATCAAGCCGACCTCGGACGGCTTGATGTCCCACGAACCACTCAGGCGAAGGTCAGCGATGGGGTGACGGTCGATGGCGACCTGCTGGACGCTGGTCTTGCCCGTGTTCCCGGCGACGTCCGTGGCAAGCACCCGGTACTCGTACGCGGTCCCGGACCGCAGGCGCGTGATGGAGCAGGAATAGTCCTCGAGGCCATCGTCCCGGGCCACGGTCTCCCAGGCGGCTTGACCGATCCGGCGCTGGGTCAGCACCGCCCGGACATCTGACCTGTCACGTATCGAGGCGCAGGTATCGATCGCGTCTGCGCCACCCCGCAGGTGGAAGCCGCGCTTCGGCGAGTCCCAGCGCATGAATGGTGCCTGGGTGTCCAGGCGGTATGGGATGAGCACCACCTCGTCGGAGTCGCCATCGGAGACCCGCACCCGCGCATAACCGGTGCGATCGGCGGTGTCAGCGAGCGTCAGCCTGACCGGGATGCTGTCCGAGCCCGGGCCGGCACCGCTCATCGCGAGGCGCAGCTTGACGTCATTGCCGGCCGATGCGGCCGAGAGCGAGCCGCGTGCCGTCCCTCGATCGATGTCGATGTGGGTCGTGGCCTCGCGCGACCGCCCGATGGTCACGATCTCCTCCCGCGGGTACGCATGGAACGCACTGCCGCCATCGAGGTGCATGAGACGCTCGACCGAGAGGAGTGGCTCCTTCGCGTCGTCGAGGTCAGAGGTCTCATCCCAATCCGCGGAGCCGGTCGAGACCAGGCGTGAGGTGATGGCTGCCCGGGAGATCGTCGGGTCACGCTCCAGCAGGCGCGCGACAGCTCCGGCGACGTGTGGCGCAGCCATGGAGGTGCCACTCATGGAAACGGTCTTGCCCACTCCCTCGAGCGCGGTGGACCGGATACAGCTGCCGGGCGCCAGCACGTCTACCCCGGCTCCAAAGTTGGAGTAGTCAGCCATGTGGTCATCCCGGCCATGACACGTGGCCCCCTCGGCGCCTGCCTGGCCATCGGTATCGCTCAGCGCCGACACCGTGATCACGTCCCGGTAGCGACTGGGTGCATCCATGTCGACCGGCCAGCCGTCATTGCCGGCGGCCACGACCACGATGGCGCCCGCCGCCTGGGCGCGACAGACGGCAGCCAGCATGGGATCCGACTCGGGTCCCATGCGGGCGAGACCGGCACACGTCTGCGGCGCAGGGGTGATGCCAAGCGTCGTCCCGAGGCTCATGTTGATGACGAAACGCGTTTTCCCGGCGGCCATCCTGGCGGTCAGCCAGTCGAGACCACAGATGACGTCCGACTCATTGCCCGACCCGTCCGCGTCGAGCACCCGCACCGACCACAGCCGCGCCCCGGGCGCGACCCCAACGACCCCCATGTCGTTGTCGACGGCGGCTGCGATGCCAGCCACGTGGGTACCGTGGCCGTTGTGGTCGGACGTGTCGTCCTGGCCGGTGCAGTCCACACCACCCACGACATCGAGCTCGCCAGCCATCGTCTGGTCAGCCGCACTGCCGATGCCGGAGTCCACGATGGCGATGTCCGCGTCGACCGAGCTACCCGTGCGCCATGCACCGATGCGCCGTATGCCCGTCGGGATGGCCTGTGCGTCGGTCACGGAGGGTGCCCGGGCTGCACCCGGAGTCGCGCCCGATGTCTCGGTGATGCCCGACGCGCGCACGAGCCGGTCGGGCACCACGGCGGCGACCCTCGGATCCCGCCGGAGGCGGCGGACCTGGGACGTGTCGAGGCGTGCAGAGAATCCGGACAGAGCCGAGGCGTAGCGATGGACCGGTCGGGCTCCGACACTCGCGGCGACGACGCGGCGGGCGCTGTTCACGCGCGCCAGACCGGCGCCCTGGGCCCGCTTGCCGCGCACCGGCGCAGGCGCCTGGTCGAGGATCACGATGTAGCGGCCGCCGATGATGTCGGCATCCGCTCTGCGATCCGCGCGAGCCGTCAGGTCCGCGATCCGCTCCAGCGAGCTGCCGCTGCGAGTCGAACCAGGTGGCGCGATCATCGAGGTCGCGAGGAGGGCTGCGGCGAGCGCGACAGCACACGATGGGGCGCGTGAGGCAGGCATGCGTGGGTCACCTGTGACATACGGAAGAGATCCCTCTTCCGGTGAAGGCGCCCCCCACTGCTGGTCCCTGTCTCCAGAGGTCGGGGTCCTCGCGTGGAGCAAATCCACGTCCGGTTTCGTCGTGCCGCCACCATGGCACTGGCGACTCTCGCGACCTACCGTCCTGTGGTAACCCCTGCGGGATACCCATCTGGGACGGATGGCTGCCGGGTGGCCGCCATCCGTCACCAGCGACGTGGGCCGCGCACGGCGAGCGTGGCACGACGGCCCGCAGGACGATCCGGGGAATGGGCAGGCCACCGCTACCCGGCTGGGCGCACGCCCCGTGGCCTGACCTGTGGGTACCACAGTACCCGGGGGGACCGGACCCTATCGCCTCCGG
The DNA here is from genome assembly GCA_038329515.1 of Candidatus Limnocylindrales bacterium. Classification (GTDB taxonomy): domain Bacteria; phylum Chloroflexota; class Limnocylindria; order Limnocylindrales; family CSP1-4; genus JAFMJV01. Next base: position 5,730 of record JBBQNA010000163.1, read on the forward strand.
ATCCCGGTGCCCACGACCGGGCTGGGTGACTGGGCTCCGACCGGTGCCGTCCAACGGACGCTGTCAGGATGGTCGGATGACTGCGCGATCGCCCCGACCCGCCCCATCCGCGCGACCCGGCATGGGGGCATGGCCGTATGACGGCGGTGTCACCTTCCGGGTCTGGGCGCCCAACGCCACGGCCGTCGCCGTGACCGGCACCTTCGATGCCTGGGATCCCACGCAGCACCCACTCGTGGCAGAGGACGGCGGCACCTGGTCGGTGGATGTGCCTGGCGCGAAGGATGGCGACGAGTACCGCTTCCTCGTCCACAACGGCGAGCAGGAAATGTGGCGCATCGACCCTCGCGCGCGGCGCCTGACCAGCTCTGTCGGCAACGCCATCGTGTACGACCCCGATGGCTTCGACTGGGGCGACCAGGATTTCCAGCAGCCGCACTGGAACGACCTCGTGATCTATGAGCTCCACGTGGGCACCTTCAGCCAGGGCATGCACGGTCAGCCAGGTACGCTCGAGGGAGTCCGCAAGCGGCTGCCGTACCTGCGGGAGCTGGGCGTCGGTGCCATCCAGCTGATGCCGCCGTTCGAGTTCGCGGGGGATCGCTCCTGGGGCTACAACCCCGCGTTCCCCTTCGCGGTCGAGAGTACCTACGGTGGGCCGGACGAGCTCAAGGACCTGGTCAAGGCCGCCCACGGGCAGGGCATCGCGGTCCTGCTGGACGTCGTCTACAACCACCTCGGGCCGTCCGACCTGGACCTGTGGCAGTTCGACGGCTGGTCCGAGGGCGACAAGGGCGGCATCTACTTCTACCAGGATCATCGGTCCTCGACGCCCTGGGGCGAGACGCGGCCCGACTACGGCCGTTCCGACGTGCGCGAGTTCCTGCGCGACGGTGCCCTCCAGTGGCTCGAGGAGTTCCGGGTGGATGGCCTGCGCTGGGATGCGACGGCCTATATCTCGAGCATCACGGGCGGCGGCCATACCGCGGCCGATGTCATCGAGGATGGCTGGGACCTGATGGCCGCCATCACGGCGGAGATGGCCGAGCGCTATCCGGGCCGGCTGCTCATCGCCGAGGACCTCAAGGGTGATCCGGCCGTCACCCAGCCGACGGACCAGGGCGGCGCCGGCTTCGGGGCCCAGTGGGACGGCGGGTTCGTGTACCCCATCCGGGCGGCGCTGACCGCGCTCGCGGATGAGGAGCGGGACGTGGCGAGCGTGGCGGGCGCCATCAGCGTGGCAGCGGCGGATGCGTTCAAGCGCGTCATCTACACAGAGTCACACGACGATGACGCCAACGGCAGCTCGCGCGTGCCGGAGGAGATCTGGCCCGGATACGCCGACAGCTGGGCGTCCAAGAAGCGCGCCACGCTCGGGTCCGCGTTGGTCCTGACCAGTCCCGGTATCCCGATGCTGTTCCAGGGCCAGGAGCTCATCGAAGGGTCCTGGTTCACCGATGAGGAGCCGCTTGACTGGAGCCTCCGCCATCGCCACAGGGGACTGTTGCGATTGCATCGGGATCTCATCCGGCTGCGCCGGAACGTGGACGACACGACGCGCGGGCTGAAGGGCGCCAACGTCACGGTCCACCATGTGGCTGACGCTGCCAAGGTCATCGCCTTCCATCGCTGGGAGGATGGTGGCCCTCGCGATGACGTCATCGTCCTGGCCAGCTTCTCCGACGACCCCCAGGAAGCGTACCGAGTTGGGGTGCCCCGCCGGGGCACGTGGCGTGTCCGGTTCAACTCCGACTGGGACGGTTACGACCCGGACTTCGCGACCGTGGCGGCGTACGACGCCGAGAGCGATGCCAAGCCCCAGGACGGCATGGAGCACAGCATCTCCGTGGGTGTCGGGCCGTACACCACCATCATCCTGTCCCAGGACGACTGACGCGACGGGTGACTGACGCGATGGGTGACTGACGCGACGTTTGTCGTAGGACCGCATCAGGACGAATGACC
>JBBQNA010000164.1:0-7566 GCA_038329515.1 Candidatus Limnocylindrales bacterium
TCCTTGCGCATCAGATATGCGAGGAGTCGGCGACGCTGGCCAACCAGCTTGAGCAGGCCGCGGCGCGAGTGATGATCCTTCGGGTAGGCACGCAGATGACCCGTGAGCCCAGTGATGCGCTCCGTCAGCAGAGCGACCTGAACCTCGGGGGAGCCGGTATCACCCTCATGGGTGCCGTGCTCCGTGATGATGCCTTCCTTCGTTTCCCGCGTGAGCGGCACAAGGTCCTCCAACCGTCCATTTCCTTCGATAGTCGCTGCGGAGTCTAGCACAACGCCATCAGACGCTTGGCAGTCCCCGGATGAACGCGATCCGGACCACCTCTTCCCGTGGCAAGTCATCGCCAGTCGGTGCAGGCGCGAGGATCGACCCGGCTCCGTCGATGCTGATCATGGTCTCCCCCACCCCGTTCACGTCGACCATGTACTTGCCTGCTGGCGGCATCACGAATGGGGCTCCGGGCGCCACCGACCAACCGCTGTCCACGAGGGGCGTCACGTCGCCGGTGATGGCGTAGCGGCGCCCCAGGAGCCGCTCGGCGCCGTCCAGATCGCCGGCGGCAAGCAAGTCCCGGATGCGGCCGCTGGAGACCCGACCGCCATCCAGCTCCAGCGTGTCCACCTCCACCAGGCGCCAGCCGTCGCGCGCCGCGAACCGTCGCACGGTCTCGATGGTCCCCTGCCGGTCGCGCCCGAACGCGGACTCTGGCGACATCACGACACCCGCCAGGTCTCGCCCGCGGCCGAGTCGATCGAGGAACTCTTCCGCAGTCTGGGCTCGGAACGGTTCGTCGAACCGCTGCACGACGACCAGCCCGGCGCCCGCACCGACTATGCGGGACAGCTTGTCGTGGGGGTCACAGATGAGCTCCGGCGTGCGTCCGGTGACCACCGCCTGGGGATGTGGCTCGAAGGTGATGGCGACGGGTACCGCAGCGCACTCCGCGGCCAGCGCCGCGAGTGCACCAAGGACATGGACGTGGCCCAGATGGACACCGTCGAACACGCCCACCGTGGCCACGAAGCGAAGGCCGCCCGGCAGCGCATCGACATCATCCAGCAGCCGGACCACGATCAGGCGGGAGCGGGCGTCCCGGACGCGGCCGGGGGCTCCACGAACACCTTCTCGGGATGCAGCCTGCCGCCATCGACGCGGGCCATTGCCGCCAACCGGCCATCCGCTGACAACACACGCACCAGCCCGGCCGGACCGGGTGTCGGTATCGTCTCCCCGCGCAGTCGCACGATCTGGCCGCGCGCCAGGCCAGCCAGACCGTCGGCATCGACGCGCACGACCGGGTAGGCGTCCAGGCCGGAATCGGCCGGCAGCAACAACTCCTGGCCACGTCCGGAGGTCAGGTAGTCGCGCACCTCGTCGAGCGGGTGCGATGCATCGCGCCGGAACGGCCCGCTGGCGGTGCGCACGAGGGCCCCCAGATACGCCCCGGTGCCCAGCGCCGCGCCCGCGTCGCGTGCGATCGCCCGCACATAGGTGCCTGCAGAGCAGCGCAACTCAACGGTCGCCGCGGGGCGGTCGGGGTCCGCGACATCCCAGTCGACCACGTCGATCTGGTGGATGGTCACGGTGCGCGCCTTGAGCTCCGGGGTCTCGCCGTGCCGCGCCAGGTCATAGGCGTGCCGGCCACCGATGCGCACCGCGGAATAGATCGGCGGCGTCTGCTCGATGACGCCCTGGAGGGCACCCAGCGCCGCTTCGACCGCGGCTCGTGTGGGTGCGGGGCCGTCGAGCGGGGTGAGCTCGCCATCCAGGTCGTCCGTGGTGGAGCGCGCCCCAAAGACCATCACCGCTCGGTAGGCCTTCTCGTCGCCAAGGTGGTACTCCACCATGCGTGTCGCGCGACCCAGGAACACCGGCAAGACCCCTGCCGCGAAGGGATCGAGCGTTCCGCCATGCCCGACGCGTCGGACCCCCGACAGACGGCGCACGATGGCGACCACGTCGTGTGAGGTCGGGCCGATGGGCTTGTCCACGACGAGGACGCCTTCCGCACCACCGGCTGTCTCGCGATCGGCCATCAGCGTGGCGCCATGGCGTCGATGAGGCGCCCGGCCTGGGCGAGGACCGCGGCACGCGCAGGCTCCAGCGGCAACATCACGGTGGCGCCCGCGGCGCGGGGATGCCCTCCCCCACCGAACGCGCTGGTCAAGGCGATGGCGTCCACGCCACCATCCCGGGTGCGGGTACTGATGCGCGTCCGGTCCCCCATATCGCGGAACAGGATGGCGACCTCGGCCGAGCTCGACTGCGCCAGCAGGTCGATGATGCCCTCCGACAGCTCCGGTCCGGCACCGACCGCGGTAAGGTCGTCGGGCTCCAGCGTCGCCCACACCAGGCGCTCGTCCGAGGCCGTCTCCAGGCGCGACAGGACGATGCCAAAGAGCCGCAGTTGGGCGTTGGGCTTGGTCCGATACAACAGCCGCGCGATGTCGGCCAGGGGCGCGCCAGCGGCTCGCAGCTCGCTCGCGGCACGCAGTGTCCGCGGCGTCGCGTTGGGATGCTGGAACATCGCCGTGTCGCCAACGATGCCGGCCATCAGGTTCGCGGCTATGGCACCGTCCGCGGCGTCGAAGGGCACGCCCAGGCGCGGCAGGAGCAGGGTCACCATCTCGCACGTGGCCGCGGCGGTGGGGTCGATCCAGTCGAGCGCACCGAAGCCGACGTTGGAGGCGTGGTGGTCGATGGTCAGGATGGGCACCCGGCCGAACAGCTTGGCGTGCTCCTGCACTACCCGGCCGACGCGTCGCAGGTCGCCGGAGTCACCGACCACGATGAGGTCATAGTCGAGGTCCGGATCGGGGTCGCCCCGCACCCGCCCGATGTGGGGCATGAAATCGTAGGTCATCGGTACCGGGTCGCTGCTGGCTACCGTTGCGCGGCCGCCCAGGTGCTCCACCGCAAGGCCGATGGCGAGCGCGAACCCGAACGCGTCCGAGTCGGGGCTCTCGTGACCGATGGCGAGCACGGTGCGCGCCGCCAGTAATCGGTCGACGACCGGCTGGGGCACGGCCGCGATGTCCTCGGCCGTCAGTGACGATATCGAGACGTTCACGCGCCGCCCTGCTTGCCAGTGGCGTGCCGAGTGCTGTTCATGCCCTTGGCAGCGGTGTGCTTGCGACGGGGCCTGGGCGGCTCCGGGATGCCCCGCATCGGGGTCGGTGCCGGTAGCGCCTCGCCGCTGCCCTTGGGTGCGGTCTCCAGGCCGTGCTCGATATCGTCCAGGATCTGGAGCACCCGCGTGGCTCGCTCGGCCGAGTCGTCCTCGCGCAGGTGCAACTCCGGGATGCGCTTCAGTCGCAGATGCCCCAGGCGGTGGCGCACGAAGGGCATGGCACGACCGAGCGCACGGATGGCAGCCTGGCGGGTCTGCAGGTCACCGATGACCGAGACCCAGACGTTGGCGTGGCTCAACTCGCGATCCACGTCCACCTTGGTCACGGTCACGAAGCCCACCCGGGGATCTGAGATCTCCCGCGCGATGATGGCGCTGATCTCCTCGCGCAGCAGGTCGTCCAGCCGCTCGGTGCGCTGACTCACGTGCTAGCTCGCGACGCGAGACACGGTCTGCTGGCTGAAGCTCTCGATGATGTCGCCTTCCTCGAGGTCCGAGTAGTTCGCCAGGCCGATGCCGCACTCGTAGCCGGTGGCCACCTCGCGCACATCGTCCCGGAACCGTCGCAACGACTCGATGCGATCGGTGGTCACGAGCTTGCCACCCCGGTAGACGCGGGCGGGCCCCCGGATGAGGCGACCATCGGTGACATAACTGCCGGCGATGACCGTGCTCTTGCCCGAACGGAAGATCTGGCGGATCTCTGCACGACCCTCCACGACCTCTCGCTCCTCGGGCTCGAGCATGCCCTTCAGGGCAGCGTCCATATCCTCGGTCAGGCGATAGATGATGTCGTACAGCCGGACCTCGACACCTTCCGCTTCCGCGGTGCGACGGGCAGCAGGGTCAAGCTTGGTGTTGAAGCCCACGACCACCGCATCCGATGCCGACGCCAGCAGGATGTCGTTGTCCGTGATGTCACCGGCGCCTTGGCGCAGGACGTTGATCTTGACCTCGTCGCTCTGGAGCTGGTCCAGGGCATGGGCGATGGCGCCGAGGGAACCCTGGACGTCCGCCTTGAGGATGATCCGGAGTTCCTTGGTCTGGCCCGCCTGGATCTGGCGGTACAGGTCCTCCAGGGTGGCTCGGCCGTGGCCCTCGGGGCGCGTCGAATGGGCGGCCTGCCGCTCCTCGACCATGTTCCGGGCGATCTTCTCGTCCGCGACGACGCGCAGTACGTCACCAGCGGCAGGCACCTCGCCCAGGCCCAGGAGCACCACCGGGGTCGATGGACCCGCCTTCGTGATGCGCTTGCCCAGCGTGTCTTCCATGGCCCGGACGCGACCGTAGGTCTCGCCGACCACGATGATGTCGCCGATCCGGAGCGTGCCCGTCTGGACCAGGATGGTCGCGACGGCGCCTCGGCCCTTGTCCAGCTCCGCTTCCACGACCGTGCCGATGGCCTTGCGCGTGGGGTCGGCCTTGGGGTCGACCAGGGCGTCCGAGGTGATGAGGATGGTTTCCAGCAGGTCGTCGATGCCCTGGCCGGTCTTGGCGCTCACGGGGACCATGGGCACGTCGCCCCCGTAGTCCTCGACGATGACGTTGCGTTCCGACAGCTCGGTCTTGACCCGCTCGGGGTTGGAGTCCGGCTTGTCCATCTTGTTGAGGGCGATGACGATGGGCACGTTCGCGGCGCGCGCGTGATCGATGGCCTCTGCGGTCTGGGGCATGACGCCGTCATCCGCCGCGACCACGAGCACCGCGATATCCGTGACCCGCGCGCCGCGGGCACGCATGGCCGTGAACGCCTCGTGGCCTGGGGTGTCCAGGAACACGATGCGTCGGCCATTGTGCTCGGCCTCGCTGGCGCCGACGTGCTGGGTGATGCCACCGCGCTCGCCGGCCGCGACCGCGCTCTTGCGGATGGCGTCCAGGAGGCTGGTCTTGCCGTGGTCGACGTGACCCATGACGGTCACGATGGGGGCGCGTGTCACGAGGTTCCTGGGGTCATCGTCCTCGCCGATGATGACGTCCTTGGCAGCCTCGCCGACGGGCGCCTCTCCGGAGGCTTCGATGGTCGATTCGGTCGGGCTCGGCTCGGCAACCTCGTAGCCCAGCTCGTTGGTCACGAGCGTGGCGGTGTCACGGTCGATGACCTGGTTGATGCTCGCGAAGATGCCGCTCTTGATGAGTTCGCGGATGATGTCCGCGGGGTTCACGCCCAGCAGCTCGGCGAGCTCCTTGACCATGATCGAGGACGGGATATCGATGCTGCCGCGCGCTGCGGGATCGACCGTCTGGACCACCCCATCGTGCGAGCCATCGGGACGCCGGGGGGGCTTCCGGGGGCCGCGCGTGTTACGCGTCCCGCTTCGACTACGAGCCATGTTGACCTCCGTGGTGCGACACGAGGTCGCCATGCTCGAGCTGATCCAGCAGCTCGGCGGGGATGGATGTGGAGAGGGCCCGCTGCAGGGCCGATCGCTTGAGTGCCGTTCGCCAGCAGGCACCGTCAGCACAGAGGTATGCGCCCCGTCCGGCCAGCCGGCCGGTCATGTCCATGACCACGTCACCCGTCGGGGTGCGCACGATACGCACCAAGTCACGCTGCGGTCGCTCCGTTCGACAGGCGACGCAGGTCCGGACCGGGATACGCCGCATCGGAGCGGCGGCCGTGGCGCCTACGACGCCACCTCCGTCGGGACGGGCTCCGTGATCGCCGCTGCAGGCAATGCCTCGGCGACCTCCGTGGTCGCTTCGACGATCTCCGTCGCCTCGGCAATGTCCGTCGCCTCGACGACCTCTGTCGCGGCCCCGTCGTCGGTCACGTCCTTGCCATCAGGGGCAGCGACCTTTGGCGGTGCCTGGTCGCTCCGAATGTCGATGCGCCAGCCGGTCAGCTTGGCCGCCAACCGGGCGTTCTGTCCCTCGCGGCCGATGGCCAGGGAGAGCATCCGCTCGGGCACCGTGACCGATGCGATGCGCCCACCCTCGTCGATCTCGACACCCACCACCTGGGCAGGTGACAAGGCATTGGCCACGAAGGTGGCCGGATCGTCGGACCATGGGATGACGTCGATCTTCTCACCGCCCAGTTCCGCGACCACGGACTGGACGCGGCCGCCACGCTGGCCGACCGTCGCGCCGACGGGGTCGAGACCCTCCTGGCGGCTGGACACGGCGACCTTGCTGCGGCTGCCCGCCTCGCGGGCGATGGCCTTGATCTCCACGGTACCGGCGTGGATCTCAGGCACCTCCAGCTCGAACAAACGTCGCAGGAAGTTCTTGTGTGTCCGGCTGACGTAGATGAGGGGCCCGCGGGTGGTCCGTCGGACCTCCATCACGAACGCCTTCACGTGCTGGCCGATGCGATAGTGCTCGGTCGCGGACTGGTCCGTCGTGGGCAGCACGGCTTCCGCCTTGCCCAGGTCCAGGATCACGCCCCGCGGCTCGACCCGGCTGACGGTGCCCGTGATGATCTCGCCGTCACGGTGGGCGAACTCGTCGAACAGGTTCTCACGCTCGGCTTCTCGCAGCCGCTGGCGGACGACCTGGCCGGCGATCTGGGCGCCGACGCGACCGAAGTGGTCGGGGTCCAGCTCCTCGTATTCCACGAGGTCGCCCAACTCCGCATCAGACTGGTGTGCTTGGGCCTCATCCAGGTTCCACTCGGTGGTCGGATCCTCCACCTCGGACGCGACGATCCGGGCGCGGAACACGCGCATCTTGCCGGTATCACCGTCGATCCTGACGTGGACGTCCTCATAGCCGGGAGCCACCCGCCGATACGCCGACTGGATGGCGTCCTCGATGGTGTGGACGAGCTGTTCCCGCGGAACGCCCTTCTCGGCATTGAGCTGGAGGAGGGCGCCGATGAAGTCTCGATTCATGTGCCCCTCCGTACGCTTGTCAAGGTGTCAAGAACGTCCCGGCCATGAAAGAACGTGGGGGTCACCCACGTTCACCAGGCGGCCAGGAGCGATACTCCGCGAAGTATACCACCGGGCGACCACGCCTCCGGAGAGGTCGGCGCCGAGTCAGGCGCAGTTGGTGCTGGATATCGCTAGTAGGCGCGGGCGAACAGGACCCGTCGTTCGGAGGGCTGACCGTCCACGAGGCACGCGCCGCTCTCATCGGGTGAGTCGAACGGGATACAGCGGATGGTGGCGCCAGTGTCGGCGTTGATCTGCTTCTCGCACTCGGCGGAGCCGCACCAGGGCGCCATCAGGAAACCGCCGGGACCGTTCACCGCCGACTTGAAGTCGTCGTAGGTATCCACATGGTGGGTGTTGGCCGTCCGGAAGTCGAGCGCCCGCTGGAAGATCTCCGCCTGGTAGGCCGTCAGTCGAGCCGGCAGGTCCGCCGCGATGGCCGATAGCGCGATGCTCTCCTTGGCCCGGTCCAGCCGGCGCACCAGCACTGCCTGCCCGGCCGCCACGTCCCGGGGGCCGATCTCGAGCCGCAGCGGCACGCCGCGGAGCTCCCAATGGTTG
>JBBQNA010000165.1:0-7552 GCA_038329515.1 Candidatus Limnocylindrales bacterium
CCCGGATGACCCGGTTCAGTCGTTCCTGCTTGCCCCTCCCTTGGGGCGCATAGGGCCTGCTGTGGATCAGGCGGATGCCCAGCACGCCGCAGCTGCGACCGAGCTCCGCCCCGGCATAGGCGGCGCCGTTGTCGACATAGAACTGATCGGGCAGGCCATGGCGCAGGATGGCCGCGTGGAGCACCTCCTGCCCGGTGCGCAGGGTCTCGTCGCCCACCCAGCGGCCATGGATGACGAGGCGGCTGTGGTCGTCGACGATGAGGAACAGGCGCGCCCGGACCGAGCCCGTGGCCTTGGGCGAGGGCACGAAGGGACCGACCAGGACATCGCCGATCCAGCGCTCGTCGGGTGATGCCGCCTCGTATCGGCCGAAGGTCCGCCCGTCACGCAGCAGCTCCTTCCGCGCGAGGCCGCGCTTCGCGAGCTGCTGCCGGAGCGTCCGCTCGCTGATGCGCACGCCGTGGCGGGCGGCGAGCATCTCGCCGATGTGGGCGGCGCTCCTGGCCGGCTGCTCGATGCGCAGGCGGGCCGCCTCCTCGAGCAGGTCCGGTCGCCGGCGGACGGCACCCGCATCGGAGCGCCTCCGGTCATGGAGACCCGTCAGGCCGTGCTGCCGATATGCCCGGATCCAGCGGTCGAGCGTGTTGCGGCTGACGATGCGTGGCTCCCCGTCGGGGCTCGTGTGCTCCTCGCCCGCGATGCGCCGGACGATCATGCCGCGTTCCCGGGCACCCAGCCTGGGTGACAACGCCTCCGCGACGAGGTGATAGCGCCACAGCGCCAGTGCTTCGGAGCGGTCATGGGTCATGGGACACCTCTGAGCGGGATGGGCCCGCCATGGCACCAGAGCGGGTGGTCCGCTCCAAGGGCGCGCCCGTGTTGGTCGCGAGCAGCCGTCCGCCGGTGACGAGACAGGCGATGGACCAGGGGTCCGCCGAGCGGTCACCCGGCCAGCGTCCGGCGAGGGCATGGACCGCGGCGACGAGGCGGGGCAATGGCGCCACGGGCAGCTCGAAGCCGCTCCAGCCCAGCGCCACCGCCCGCGCCAGGAGCGTCGTCGTCAGCGTGGTGGCGACCGAGCGGGACCGGCGCAGCCAGCCCCGGACCGTGGTCTCGGGGCGGCCCAGGGCGATCGCGATGGGCCGATGGCCGAGGCCCTGGCCCGCGAGCTCCACGGCCTGCCCGATGTGGGCCACCGCGTCCCAGCGGCCGGGCAGCACGAACGAGGGCACCAGCGCCCGGGTCACGCCACACGCGGTGCAGCGGACGCGCGGGATCCAGATCAGCCGGTCGACCTCATCCCGGACGTGGCGCCGATAGCCGGACCAGCGCTGGGTGGGACCCCCGCACAGCGGGCAGGCGGGACGCGGCGCGTCCACCTCCCGGCCGAGGGCGGCGTATCGATCGACAGACAGCGAGCAGAGCCATACGATCGGCACCGGTGGATCACGTCTCCACCAACCGACCCTCCCGGAGTCTTCAGCTCGGGGAGGGTCACTTCCTTGTCAGGCCCATCGTGCCTCACGGGAGGCCTTGCCGTCACCGATCTGCGCTGCCATCACCGGCGGGACCGTGGCCATACAGGGGCGCCGTCTACACCGCGTAGCACTCGCGGTCACTCATGACCTCGGACACGCCCAGCACGCGGGTCGGATGCCCGCGGTCGTCAAGGACCATGTCGCCAACGACGATGTCGCTCATCGTCGTCCAGCCGGTCGGGGTCGGGATAGGGCAGTCAAGCGCCAAAGCCTTGCCCATCCCCTTCGGGTCCTGGTCGTGACAGCGATTCCACAGGCGCTTGCCGGTCGCATCCAGCTCGTACCAGCGCAGCACCCGGTTGGCCTGCCACGCAGCCCTGTCGGCACGGACACGACTGTCGCTGTCCCGCACGCCACGCAACATTCCGATGCCAACGATGCCATCGAGGCGAAGCTTGGCATCACGGCGTCAACGCCGACGTCCAACAAGCTGCTGCTCGGGACCGGCGCAGGTGCGTCCGCCTGGTCCGATGCGCCGACGGTCAAGACGGCGCTGGGCCTGACCATCGGCACGGACATCCAACCGTTCGCGGACGTGCCCAGCTACAACGGCATCCAGTTCCCGGCGGTGCAGGTGCCGGACGGCGGCGCCAACGTCCTCGATGACTACGAAGAGGGCACCTGGACGGCGACCCGCACGTTCGCCACTCCGGGTGACCTGAGCGCGGGCACCTACTCGGCGCAGGGCGGCTGGTACACCAAGATCGGTCGCGTGGTCCATTGGGGCTGCCAGATCCAGTTCTCGGTCCAGCAGACGTGGACGACCGCGAGCGGCAACCTGCGCATCTCCGGCCTGCCCTTCACGGTCAACGGATCGTTCGCCAACTCGAACAACGGGTCCGGCAACGTCCGAGGCTGGACGAAGGCCAACTTCCACGGGCTGAATCCCGAGGCGATCGCAGGGCAGACGTACCTGGAGGTCTGGGTCGCCGGCAGCGGTCAGACGCCGGCGAAACTCACCGCCGCGGAGTTCGTGTCGGCCGGCCAGTTCTGGGCGTTCCTCTCAGGGTCCTACATCGTCTAGGGCCAGAGCACCTTGCCCTCGTGCACGAGGAGCGTCAGCTGGTAGTCGTTCGACAGGACAACCATCACCTGACCCGACGCCGAGAACTCCCCGGCACGCCGCTGCCAGCTCCCGGCCTCGCCATCGACCAGAGCATGGAAAGCCGGTCTGGCATCGCGATCCTGCACCAACCACGGCCAGAGTTCCTTCCCGGCCAGCGGCCCACCGATGCCGCGGATGGTGTACTGGAATCCCGTGGGCTGGCCCTCGGTCAGCCAGGACACATCGGACACGTCGACCCCACCCAGGCGGTCCTTGATCGTGTCGCCGACTCCCCGGAGGTCGCTCGACGCCCGTGCCAGGACCGACCATGCGGACCGCTCGGTGAACAGGCTGGCGTAGCCCGTGATCGCGGCCGCGGCGAAGAGGACCGCCACCACCACGAAGGCCAGTCTGGGCCGCGCGAGGCCTCGCGTGAGGCGCCGCAGCAGCAAGGCCCCGAGGACCAGGGCTGCCCAGTACGGGATGACCAGGTAGTAGGCCGCGGCGCCATTCGCCCGAGCGCCGACCGCCAGCGTCGCGACCATCACCGCGCCGACGTAGAGCTCGGTGCCCCATGAGCGGTCCCATGAAGGCCGCGCGCCACGACGGACCACGACGATGAGGATCCCCACGACCGCCGCGGCGGTCAGCAGGTAGCCGACCTTGGTCGCCCGCAGGAGCGAGTCGAACATGGGGCTGACCTGCCAAATGCCCATGTAGGACTGGCCGAGGCCTACTCCCTGGCGGACCAGCTCGAACGCCGACGCCGCCACGTCGTTGCCGCCCGTGCTGCCGGCGTACCCCGGCTCGATGTTGTGGAGAGCCACGCCGATGAAGACAAGCGCGTAGAGCAGCGGGAGGGCCGACGCGGTGAGGTTGCGCCGGACACGGCCGGGCACGCCACATCCTCGGGTGACGGCGAGGAGCGGCAACACCCCGACCAGGTAGTAGGTGATCTCCTTGGCGTTGAAGGCGATGGCGTACAGCAGGGCACTCCCGATGGCGAAGGCCACCGCTGCCCACCTGGGTCGCCACGACCGCCCGAGCACGTGCCACCAGATGGCCGATGCGCTCAGGGCGACGATGAAGGCCAGGAGGTCAAAGCGCGTCGCCTGCCAGAGGGAGATACCCAAGACCGCGGGCGAGAGCACCCACAGACACGTAACGACGACCGCGATCCACAGGCTATTGGTGATCTGACGTGTGTGGATGAGCAGGACGCCCGCCGCGATCGCCACGAGTAGCGCTGTGGACGCGTTGACGCACCCGGCATCGACACCGCACACGGAACCCGTGACCTGGAAAGCAGCGATGCCCAGCTGGCGTCCCGAGCCCCACTGCAGCTCCGGGGCCAGGAAGAACCGCGTGAGGCCACCAGGCTGCGGCCACAGCATGTAGTACCGGGCCTCGCTGAACACGAACAGCGGTGCGGTGATCAGGAGGTTGACTGCGAACGTGGCCAGAGCGACGACACCGGCCGCCATCAGGGTGGGTCGACGGGCGGTCACCCTTGCATCCTAGCGCGGCGTGCCGGCCCTGCGGACGCACCTGGCTGCCTACGCGTGCTCGACCTTAGCCCCAATCCACCGAAGGCCTGACCGGACGGGGCTCCGACAGGTGGTCTGGGTGGTCCGGCCTGATCGAGTGGCTCTGCATGCCCGACTCGGGTCGGTGGATGGCCCGGAACACGGTCCGGAGGGGCGCCGACCACCGTCTCGGGCTTCGTGGCGGCCACCGCGGGCGCGCCGCAGCCGGGACCACGGCGGCGAGGGCGGCGGTCAGGCCGCGATGGGGATCGCCCGGAGCCTCGCGAGTGCGAGGCGGAACGCCCCGGCCCAGGGCCAGTTCGCCGGCAGGTGCAACATGGTCCGACGGCCGGAGCGGGTGAGCCGTCCGGGCAGGCCGAGGAAGCGGCGCCGGATGGTCTTGGCCGTGACGATCGCCTCGCCCAGGCCGAGGCGCCCGATCCAGCGGGCGAGATCGTGGGCCAAGACCTGCACCGCGAGCCAGGCGGCGTTGGCCCCGAAGCGACCCGACGGCAGGTGGTTGAGGCCCATGCCGTACTTGAGGTCCCGGATGGCGTTCTCGATCTCGGCATGACGCCGGTGATCGGCTTCGAGCATCAGCTTGTCGCCGTCCGAACTTCCCGTTCACGTACTGGGTCAGCAGGGTGACCGCCTTGGCGATGGCCCTGTCCGTCAGTTCCGTGGGGTCCGCAGGGTCCGGCCGCATCATCGGAGAACCGTTCGGCTGTGTGGCGGTCATGCACGCGCCACGCCGAGGATGCCCACCACCGACACCCCGATGGCCGCGACGATGGCCGCGACGACCGACTCCATGTCAGATACCGACCATCACGGTGTAGGTATGTATCTGACTATCCGACACTCGGAGAGCGCGATGCTCCCGCCCTGCTGCCGAGGAGTGCGCAGCAGGCACGGGGCTCGCGGTGTCGTGGTGAACGTGCACGGGTCAAGCGTGGCGGGCGACGGCTCCCCCGCACAGACGGGAGGATGGGACGGTTTTCAGTCCTGCGGCGCGACCATGGACAGGGGCCACGCCATCGTCTGGATATCCTCGCGGCCGTACATCACGGCTAGTTCCCAGGTGCTCTGGGCGGCGTTGCGCGCTCGCAGCAGCTCCAGACGCCGGTTGAGGCTACGGGTCGTGATGCCCAGGTCGTCAGCAGCGGCCTTGCGGTTGCCACGATGCCGGGTCATGGCCTCCACCGCCTGTCGCTGGCGTGCGGTTGCCCGGAAGTAGGCCACGGGTCAGGCCGAGCGGGCGGTCCGCCGCCTCACGACCGGGATGATGGTGCGAGAACACTTGTCTCCTCCCCGGCTCACCACGTCAACCTTCTCGCATATGGCGAGGGCGAGGCCTGTGGCCTCGGCGGCGGGCGTGAGTCTCGCCCCGATGCATGACTGACCACGGTCTCGATGCGCTCGTAGATGGCACTGACCAGCTCGCGCCTCCGGTCCGCTGCCAGATCCGTCACCCAGATGCAACACCTGTGCCCGTTCACGCACGCGCGCCGAAGGAGGGTGAACGGCTAGCGTCAGGGTCCAGGGTCGGACATCAGGCCGCCCCAACAGGAGGGGTGTCATGACACAGGGTGAAGTCATCTCGGACGAGATCGGCGAGGACACCGGCATCCCAGTCGCGGGCGATGCCTATCTGGTCGCAGCAGGGTCCACGCCCGGCGCGCCCGTGATCGATCTTGGCGCTACGCTGACGAACGTCAGCGGAGACGTGACCGACGAAGGGCCGGAGATCAGCCGGCGTGACTTCCTCGCCGCGGCGATCGGTCACCCGCTCGGCGACGAGGTCGAACTTCCTGGATCGAGCCAGGCGACCGCTGATGATGACGAAGCCGAGCTCGACGACACGGACGAGCACGGCAACAAGGTGGACACGAGCGATATCGGCTACGAGACGCCGAGGGGCGAACGGGAGCCGAGCGCCTAGGATCCCGCGCGACGGTCAGTTCGGCCTGCGGCGGCTGGCGAAGTCCACGACGTTCGCGGGCACCTCGCCGGGGGCATCCTCAAGATCGGTCAGCTCTTCCGACATGCCCCGCAGCGTGTCGGCGATGGCTTGCGCTACCTCCGGGCTGACGACCACGAACGCGGATTGACCGGCCTTTGGCCAGACTTCGATCTCCACGTTGCCATCGATGGTGGTCAGGGTCACCAGCGCGTGCGGCATATCGAACTTGACCTTGCTCATGGGCTCATGTTGGCACGCCCGCGCCGGGTGCATCTCGCGCGCGCATCTGACAACCCCGGAGCACGGTTTGGCAGACGGCAGTGATAGCAGACGGCAGTGATAGGTGCAGGCGCGCCCGTAGTCATCCCGCCGGGTGCTGCACCGGAACATCCCGGTACCAAGCGGGCCCGCTCCACGGGCCGGCCTTGCACCAGCGGTGGCCACGACAGGACCCAGCACGCACCCGGCGATGGCCACGACACGATCCCGACGTGGTCCTCCTGGTGCCCCGACGCATCCGGGCTGCCGGTCGACTACCCTGACGCGCGATGACATCCCAACCGCCCATGCCCCCCGAGCCGACAGGCTACCCCCAGCAGACCGGCTACGGCCAACCACCCGGGTACGGCCAACCACCCGGGTACGGCCAACCACCCGGATACCCACCCCCGGCACCTGAGCCGCCACAGCCGCCGCAGCAGCGGTCGCGGGGCCTGAGCTGGGTCATCGAGATCGCTGTCACCGTCGGCCTGGCGTTCGGGCTCTACTTCGTGATCCAGTCCTTCATCGTCCAGACCTACCGAGTGGAAGGCCAGTCGATGGACAACACGCTCCACGATGGTCAGCACCTGCTCATCGACAAGCTGACGCCACGCTTCGACAGCTATAGCCGCGGCGACATCGTAGTGCTCCATCCGCCCGACCAGGAAGAGTCCTCCACGCCGTACATCAAGCGGGTGATCGGCGTGACGGGGGACAGTGTCGAGGTCCATGACGCAGGCGTCTGGATCAACGGCGTCGAGCTGGACGAGGCCTACGTGCCGGCGGACGCCGTCACCGAGCCCGAGAGCGACGAGGAGTCGTGGGTTGTCGGCGTCGATCAGGTGTTCGTCATGGGCGACAACCGGGAACACTCGGTGGACTCACGCACCTTTGGCGTGGTCTCCGTGAACGAGATCATCGGCCGGGCGTGGCTGCGGTTCTGGCCCCTGGACACCCTGGGCATCCTGCAGGTGCCGACGTATCCGGACCTGCCGCCGCTGCCGACCGCCTCGCCCGCCCCCTGACACACTCGGGGGGTTGGCTCAGCGACGCCCCCACTGGCACGCCGCTGATGGGCGAACTATAGAACATCCGTGCTAAAGATGTCCAGAGGAAAATGAACGACCCCTGTGCCGAGGATTCGGCACAGGGGTCTTCGGCGCCCGCCACTCTGGGTCGCGGCGGTCCGATCATGTGACGCCGGGTGAGCGGTCACTGG
>JBBQNA010000166.1:0-7475 GCA_038329515.1 Candidatus Limnocylindrales bacterium
GAGACGGAAGAGGCCAACACCGTGATGACCAACTTCCTGACCAGCTACCCCGATATCCAGGGCGTCATGGCAGCCAATGACTCCATGGCTCTGGGCGTGGTCAAGGCACTGGATGCAGCCGGCAAGTCCGGTCAGATCCAGGTCGTCGGCTTCGACAATATCCCGGCCGTCCAGCCCCTCATCAAGGAGGGCAAGATGCTGGCGACCATCGAGCAGTACGGTGCGGACATGGCCAGGTTTGGTATCGACTTCGGTATGCGCGAGCTTGCCGGCGAGACCTTCTGCGGCTGGGTCCAGACGCCTGTCTCCCTCGTCACGGCGGCAGAGCTGCCCTGACCTGACACCCCCTAGGCCCGGCCGACCGCGCTTGCGACGCGCGGCAACTCGGCCGGGTCGACCAGGAGGCCACGAGTGGACACGATGACCGGGCAGCTTCGGGGTGACGCGACTGACGCGTCGGACCCCGCGGTCAGCCCGGTCATCGACGTCCGGGGTATCACCAAGGAGTTCCCGGGAGTCACCGCACTCGACCGGGTGAGCCTGTCGATCATCGCGGGTGAGGTCCACTGCCTGGTCGGCGAGAACGGAGCCGGCAAGTCCAGCCTGGTCAAGGTCCTGGCCGGCGTCGACCAACCCAACGCTGGTGAGCTGCTGCTCAACGGCGCTCCGTATCGGCCGCGGTCACCGCAGGATGCCCTGCGCGCAGGCATCCGGGTCTTGTACCAGGAACTCAACCTGCTCAGCTACATGACCGTGGAGGAGAACCTCTCCTTCGAGTCACTGCCATCGCACCGAGGCCTGCTGGACCGGAAGGAGCTGCGCAGGCAGGCGACGCGGCTGCTGGCGGAAGTCGGGCTTGATGTCCCGCCCGGCAGGCCCGTGGAAGAGCTGGGGATCGCCCAGATGCAGCTGGTGGAGTTGGCGCGGGCCATCTCTGCGGACGCGAAGGTCCTCATCCTCGACGAACCGACGGCAACGCTGACGCCGCCGGAGGTGGACCGCCTCTTCGGCATCATCCGGCGCCTGACGGCGCGCGGCATCGCGGTGCTGTATATCTCCCACCATCTCGATGAGATCCTGGAGATCGGTGACCGGGTGACCGTGCTCCGCAACGGCGCCGTGGCGGCGACCCGCCAGGTCGCGGATGTGACCATCGGCCAGGTCATCGAGTTGATGGTCGGTCGCAAGATGAGCGAGGGCTACCCGTTCCGGCCCGAGGTCCCCCAGGGTGTCGAGCTACTGACAGTCTCCGGCCTGGTCTACCGGGGCAATCGGGAGCCGGTCTCGTTGCGGCTGGCGGAGGGCGAGATCCTGGGTGTCGCGGGGCTGGTTGGCTCCGGTCGTACGGAGGCCATGCGCGCCATCTTCGGTGCCGATCGGCCAAGCGCCGGGACCATCAGCGTGCGCGGCGTGCCGGTCCGGATCGCCTCTCCCCGGGATGCCGTGCGGGCGGGGATCTGCCTCCTGACCGAGGACCGCAAGGGACAGGGCCTGATGCTGGATATGAGCTGCGCCCAGAACACCACGATCACCAAGCTCGAGGCCGTGACGAGGCGGGGCCTGCTTCAGATACGGCGGGAGGACGCCGCCACCGCGGAGCTCATCGATGCGTTGAGCATCCGGGCACAGTCCCCGGCCCAGCTCGTGCGCTTCCTGTCCGGCGGCAACCAGCAGAAGGTGGTCGTGGCGAAGTGGCTCTTCGCCGATGCCCAGATCCTCATCTTCGACGAACCCACGCGCGGCATCGACGTGGGCGCGAAGCTCGAGATCTACAACCTCATCTGGGACCTGGCCGCGCGAGGCAGAGGCAGCATCGTGGTCTCGTCGGACCTGCCCGAGCTGCTCGGCATCTGCCACCGCATCGCGGTCTTCTCCCGGGGAGCCATCGTCGGCGAGCTGGCACGCAGCGAGTTCAGCGAGCGCGCGGTGCTGGAGCTGGCGTACCGCAACTACATCGACCCCGCCTCGCTCCAGGTGGCCGGTGGCCGAGGCTCCAACGCAGCAGGGACGGTGCCATGAGCGACGACCAGACCCCTATTCGCGCGCCCCAGGCAGCGCCCGCCATGCCAGTCGCGAACCGGATCATCCTGGTCTCCCTGCGCGAGGCTGGCGTGGGCGTCGCGCTCATCGTCATCACACTCATCTTCGCGGTCGTGGCACCCTACTTCGCCACCCCCGACAATTTCCTGCGCATCCTGGGCCAGATCTCCATCAATACGGTCCTCGCCGTCGGCATGACATTCGTCATCCTCATCGGCGGCATCGACCTGTCGGTCGGCTCGGTGCTCGCGCTCGCCACGGTCGTGGGGGCATCGATCATGGTCTCGGACCTCGACCCGGCGATCTCCATCCCCCTCGCCGTACTTGCCTGTCTCGCTGTGGGGGCGTTCTGTGGCTTCATCAACGGGTTCGTGACCGAGCGCTGGCGGGTGCCCTCGTTCATCGTCACGCTGGGCATGCTGAGCATGGCCCGCGGTGCGTCCCAGGTCATCAGTGACAACTCCACCATCAACGGGGTGCCCAGGGTCTTCATCGACTTCGGGAACGTGATCGTGGGAGGCATCGTCCCGGTCATCTTCATCATCGCGCTGTCGACCGTGCTCATCGCCTGGTTCGTGCTGCGCTTCACGATCTTTGGCCGCTTCATCTACGCCATCGGCAACAACGAGGAAGCGGTCCGGCTCTCCGGCCATGACCCCGCGCCATACAAGGTCGCAGCGTTCGTCATCTGTGGTCTGCTGGCAGGACTCGCGGGACTGACCTTCCTGCTGCGACTCAACGTGGGCAGCCCGATCGCGGGCATCGGCTACGAGCTGACCGCCATCGCTGCGGTCATCATCGGCGGCACCAGCTTCACGGGCGGCAAGGGGTCGGTCATCGGGACCTTCTTCGGGGTCTGCCTGCTCCAGGTCCTGAGCACGGGCCTGCAGCTGATGGGCGTCGAGGACAACTTCAAGACCATCATCATCGGGCTCGTGGTCGTCCTGGCCGCCGTGTTCGATACCTACCGATCGCGCATCATCGCGTCGATGCGGACGACCTGATGTGACCCCCATCGGCAGGGTCCTCGTGGTGGGGTCCTGCAACCTCGACCTGGTCATCGAGGTCGAGGAGCTGCCGCGTGCGGGGGAAACGGTGTTCGGCAGCGCGTTCCAACGCGTCGGCGGCGGCAAGGGAGCCAATCAGGCTGTCGCCGCGGCGCGTGACGGAGCGTCGGTGGTCTTCCTCGGGGCGGTCGGTGACGATGACGCCGGACGCTTCGCGCTCGCGGACCTGATCGGGGAGGGCATCGACACGAGCAGGGTCGTGCGCTGCGCGGAGGACCCCACGGGTACCGCGTTCATCGTCGTCGACGGCCACGGCGAGAACAGCATCGTGGTGGTCAGCGGCGCCAATCGCCGCCTCGACGCTGGCGTCACGAGCGCGCTCGACACGTTCGCCGTGGCTGCCAGTGACGTCCTGTTGACCGGTTTCGAGGTGCCGATGGCCGCGGTCGAGGCGAGCGCCGAGCTGGCCCGGCGACATGGTTCGCACCTGGTCATCAACCCCGCGCCCGCCACCGGCCTGTCGGATCGCCTCGTCGCCTGTGCCCCGATCCTCACTCCCAACGCCGGGGAGGCAGCGACCCTGACCGGAGCCGCCGATACGATGACGGCCGCGCGCCGGTTGTCCGCAAGGACCGGCACGTGGGTGGTCGTGACGCTCGGTGCCGAGGGAGTGCTCCTCGTGCGCGGGGACGAGGCGCTGCGGGTGCCGGGTCGACCGGTCGCGGCGGTCGACTCGACCGGCGCAGGTGACACCTTTGCAGGGGTGTTCGCGGCATCCCTGGCCGCCGGCCGCGACGTGCCCGGCAGCGTCCAGCGTGCCAATCTCGCCGCCGCGCTTTCCGTCATGGCCGTCGGGGCGAGGACCGGGATGCCACGTGTCGCGGCGATCGATGCCGCCGAGGCGACCGGCGCGCCGTAGCCTAGCTGGGCGCGCTGGCCTCCCTGAACGTGTAGGCGCGTGCCGGGCCGGTCACGAAGAGCTGCTGCAGCTCCGCGTCTCCGAGTCCGCGCTCGCGCATCCGTGTCGTGAATGACCCGAGCAGCCAGGTCATCCCCGGCGATCCGCCGTAGCTCGTCCAGTAGCCCTGTCGCGCAGCATCCATGCCCAGCAGGATGCCCGACAGGGTGCCATCCTCCGCGGCCCAGCCGAGCGCGTCGAGCGTGCCGTTGTCCTCGCCCTTCCATCGGAACGACTGGTCGTACTCCGCGTACGCGCCCGTGGCCAGGATCTCGCGCTGATAGCCACGATCGGTCACCTTGTCCACGTGGGACAGCACGATGTGGCGAGGCGCGACCCCAGATCGGCCGAGCAGCGCCACCTGCTCCAGGGCTCCCGTGCCGTTCTCGCAATGGGTCAGGATGGGACAGCCGGTCTGGACGTGGGCGATGGCGGCCGCCTCGAACATCCGGGCGTCGCGAGCCGACGGTCCGCCCTCGCTGCCGGCGACCTTGATGACCCCCGCCCGATGGGATGTGCGGCGGACGACCGGGCCGACGTAGTCGAGGGCATCGATACCGTCCGTGATGTCCGCCGCGAGCAGCGCCCCGACCTCGTCCGCGGTCGCCGTCTCCGTCCAGTGGCGCGCCGGGTAGTGACGCGCGTGATGGACACCGGTCGGTGCCACGACGTGGACGCCGCTGCGCTCGCTGACCTGTGCCAGCAGCATCGGATCGCGGCCGGCCCCGGTGGGCATGGCATCGATGACGGACCGCAGCCCGAGCGCCTGCGCCGGTGCCAGCTCCTCAACGGCCTTGTCGACATCGACCAGCAGGAAGTCGGGATGCTCATCGACCGTGTAGCTGGGTCCGATGACCAGGTGCTCGTGGGCGTACGTGACACCAAGTTCGGTTGGCGGGATGTCACCGAGCACGGTGCGGACGAAGCTCATGCGGTCGGCTCCAGTCGTTGGGGAGTTGCGGTTGGGAGGTCCAAGATCGCGCCGTCACGGACAAGCCGGTCCCGAAGCAGTGCCACGTCGACGTCGCGTGGCATGACCCGATCCGCGGCGGCCATGCCGGCAGCCGTGCCCGCGGCCTGGCCCATCGCCATGCACTGGGCCATTGATCGCACCGACGCATGCGCGTCATGTGTCGCCGAGAAGCAGCGCCCCGCGACCAGGACATTGGCCGCGTCCCGTACCAGCAGCGTGCGGTATGGGATGCCCACCACCTCGCCGTCCGGCAGGTACCCCCACTTCGTGTCGGCGCCCGCGTGGTGATCCTCGATGGGCGCACCGCACAACCCGATCTCGTCGGGGAAGCGGCGAGCGCCCAGGACATCGTCGCGATCCAAGCGCGCGTCGCCGTACACCCGGCGCGTCTCGCGCACACCGATCTGGGTCGACAACGTGGCCAGCGACGCGTGCTCGTAGCCTGGCACGAGGTCGACCAGGAAGCGGACGTACTCCAGCGCCTGTCGGCGGCCGGCGATCTCCGCCTCCGTGAGCAGCCACGGGTCCGTGGCGTTGATGACCCGGTCACCCTCCCGCCTGACCGATTCCACACGTGTCATGACGGTGGCCGTCATGCCCTCCACGGGCGTGATGTGATCGGAGCCCTCTCGGCGTGGCAGGTCGTATCCGGAAACCGCCGCCTCTTCCATCAGCCGCTCGAGGCCCGCTCGGGTCACGGACCGCCGACGGTCCATGTCCACATTGACCACCTTGAACGTGGTCGTGAGCGTCTGGGCGGGTGACGTCTCCCCGGCCTGCTCGAAGCCGAAACCGGCGTGATAGCACAGGTCCGCGTCCCCGCTGGCATCGATGAACACCGACCCCGCGATACGCGCCAGGCCGGCCTTGGTCGCGACGAGCACCTCGGTGACCCTGCCGTCGACGACCGTGGCCTGCTGCAGGAACGCATGCAGCAGGACCGTCGCGCCGGCGTCCGAGACCAGCCGCTCCCAGACCACCTTGAGATGCTCCGGGTGATACGTGACACCGGTTCCGGCGCCATAGCTGTTGGGCCGCTCGACCACCGGACCGAGGGCCCGCAGCCCGGCCACCACATCGTCTGCGATGCCCCCGACGATCTTGATCGATCGCGTGCCGGGCGTGTAGAAGCCGTAGAACGTGTCCAGGACCGCGGTGCTGTTGCCGCCCAGGAACGGCAGCTTCTCGATGACCAGGACGCTCGCGCCGGTTCGCGCCGCCGCGATGGCGGCTGTGGCACCTGCCGACCCCGAGCCAACGACCACCACATCAGCCGTGGCGAGGAGCGGTGCGTCGACGGAGGTGGTCACGCCCTCAGCCCTGGGTGACGGACCAGCCGCCATCCACCAACAACACCTGCCCGGTGATGGACCGACTGGCCGGCGAGAGCAGGAACAGGGCCGCCTCCGCGACATCCGAGGCGGGCAGGAAGCCATGGGACAGTGGCTGCCGCTGGACCGCGAACTCCTGGGTGGCCGCATCGGCCGCGGCACGCACGGACATGCGGCTCGTGGTCAGGGAGGGTGCGACGGCGTTCACCCGGATGCCGTGGCGAACGTAGTACGCGGCCATCGTCTGGGTGAGGGTCACGATGGTGCCCTTGGCGGCCGCGTAGGCATGCGTCGGGAACAGTGTCGGCGAGGGCGAGAACGCGAGGATGCTGGCCATGTTGAGGATGGCGCCCCGGCTGCCGTCCGCATCCGGTTCCTGGTCGAGCATCCGCCGCAGCACCGCGCGGCTGGCCGTGATGTGCGTCCGGGCGTTGAGTGACATGGTCCGCTCCCAGCCCTCCATGGTCATCTCGTGGACCGGCCCGTCACCGTATCGCCGGCCGCTGCCACCCGCCACGTTGAACAGGGCGTCGATGCGTCCGAATCGCGCCACTGCAGCGGCGACCGCCGTGTTCGTGGCCGTCTCGTCCTCCAGGTCCGCGGCGAACCAGTCGGCCTGCGTGCCGTACTCAGCGACGCGATCCACCAGCTCACGACAGTGGCGCTCGGTGCGCGACACGATGAAGATCGAGGCGCCTGACGCGGCGAACAGCTCCGCGCTCGCTTCGGCGATGCCGGTGCTGCCCGTGATGAGCGCGGTACGACCCGCCATCCGACCCACGGTCGGTCGACCGGCTGTCCCCTGGGCGGGGGTCATCAGGTACCCGGGAGGTACTCGTCGTCGCGAGGCGCCTTGATCCTGCCCCGGCTCAGCTTCTCCATCAGTCGCATGGATGCGTCGCGATGGGACAGGGCGTAGCCCAGCAGGATGAGCAGGATGAAGTTGGTCATGCCCACGCCCATGGCATTGAGGTAGCCCAGCTGCTGCCCGATCTCACCCTTGATGGACAGGCCCGGGATCGTGGCGCCCAGGATGCCCAACTGGAAGTAGGGCGGCAGCGGCGAGATGTTGGCACGGGCGACGGTAGCCGATGCGCCCGTCGGGCTGTCCCCCGCGACGATATAGGCGTATGACCCGATCGCCGCGATACCGGCCTCGGTCCGCC
>JBBQNA010000167.1:0-7434 GCA_038329515.1 Candidatus Limnocylindrales bacterium
ACTGGCGGACCCGCGTGATGTCGTGCGGACACCGGCAGAGCCTGTTCGCGAACCCTGGCCGCCGGTGGCGGGACCTCACAGCGACGGACGGGTCCACCGTGAGGGCCAAGGACACCGCCCCGACGCAGGCGCAGGTCGATGCCAGCGCCGACGTGATGGCGGCCGGCATGACCTGCGCTCGCTGCTTCAGCGCGGCCGACGGGCGGGCGGCCACCTTGGCCCTCGTCCCCGCGGCGCCGGCAGGGCAATGAGCCTTCCCGTCGATCGGCTGGCCGAGCTCAACGGGAGGGTCGCCGACTGGTACACCGAACGCCTGTGGGCGGACCCGGAAGCCGTCCTGTACGTGCGTTCACGGGGGATCAGCGACGAGACGGCCCGGAAATGGCGCCTGGGCCTGGCGCCGCGGGGTGGGCGCGAGCTGTGCCAGGCGCTGGCCGCCGATGGCTGGGGCGTCGAGGATCTCGTCGAGCCGGGCTTCGTACGGCAGGGTGACCGTGGCGTGTCGGACTACTTCCGGCATCGGCTGATGTTTCCGATCCTCGACACGGACGGCCGCAGGGTCCTCGGCTTCTCGGGCAGGGACCTGGGCGGCCGCGATGACGCACCCAAGTATCTGGGCAGTCCGGGGACCGCCCTCTATCGCAAGCGCTCGACGCTCTACGGTGCCCCGAACCACATCGCGATCCGCCAGGCCGAAGAAGCGCTCGTCGTCGAGGGCAACGTCGACATGTTGGCCGTCTACCAGTCCGGGCATCGCAATGTGGTTGCGACATGCGGTACGGCTCTCACAGGTGAGCATCTGGCCACTCTGGGTCAGTGGACCCGCCGGGTCACGCTTGCGTTGGACTCGGATGAGGCGGGACTGGCCGCGACCCGCAAGGCCATCCTGTCAACGGAGGCGAGGACCCTCGATGTCCGTGTGCTGCCACTGGTCGGCGACAAGGACCCTGCCTCGATCCTGCTGGCGGACCCGGCCGCGCTCGACACCATGGAGACGGTGGGCCGCTGGGACTGGCTCTGGCAATCCTACGAGCGCGAGCACGAACGTCGCGTGGCCAAGCGGAGTGCTCCCGACGGACGCACTGACCGGTTTCTCGTCCTGGAGTCCGTGATCATCTGGAAGGATGCATGGTGCAGCCTGGTCCGCGACCACATGACCGATCCCGTACTCGCTGCCTCGCTGCTCGCGCGCGCTGCCACGGCATTCGGCATCCGGGCAGAGATCGTCCAGGCGGAGTTCGCGCCCACGCTCAAGGCACGGGCGCCGTCGATCCTCGCAGCCATGGACGGTTGGGGAGGATAGCCGTCGGCTGGGCTGGCTTGCTGGTCGAACGCTAACCCCACCCGACGGGAGCTGGGCATTCGCTGACGATGCCGCTATCGGCGGGTCCGTGGTGCACGCGGGCGAGGTAGGACGGGGCTGTCTGAGATGACAGTCAGGCTCTGTCGCGCGCGCGTGATGGCGACATACAAGCTGCGAGCGTCGTGGCGACCGCCATCAAGGATGAGGGCGTGATCGAACTCAAGGCCTTTGATGAGCATGGGATATGACGCGGATAACGCGTCGACTGCGCGACCGCGCTCACGAAGGGCATTCCGATGTCCCCACGCGATGTCCGCCAGGCTGTGATCAGGTGTGGTGACATTCTCCCTGATCGCCTCGCGCATCGCGGACCACAGCTCGGCCCGATGTATCCGCACGCCAGGCAAGGCGGCGATCTCGTCCATGGCGGTCACGACCGGTCCCAGGCCGTTCTCCTGAACCACGACGGCGAGCGCACTGACCGCGGCCTCGTTCCTGGCGCCTGCATGAGGCGTCGGGGCCCGACCCCTGAGCAGGGCCGTCCGACTTGTTGCCAGGACCGTTGACACTGCGGTCATGCACGTCGTGGCCAAGTCAAGCAGCGCGATACCTCGCTGGAGTCCCGTCGATTCCTCGATGGACCTGGCGGCCGCCACCAACTCGGGACAGTCGACGGTCTCCATCGCCGCAAAGCCACCAGGCGTGCTCCGCGCGAAAGCGCGGGTGTCCTCTTTCCGATGACCGATCGCCACGACGGAGCCATCGAGCCGCGCGACCTGACGTGCCGCGGTCTGGACACGGTCGTGCCGCAGTCGGATGTGTGTCGGGGGCCCTGTTCGGAGATCGATCTGCCCGCCACCGAGGAGGGTCTGCCGCGCTGTCATCAACCAGTCCCCAAGATCGGGGTTCGACGTCAGCCATCGGTAGGGCGTCTCGAGGTCTGGGAACCGCGTGAATTCGGGCGCGATGTGGGCGTCGACGTCGACCACTCCGCCTCCGAAGTCAAAGATGGCCTGCAATGGATCGAGAACCAGCCTGCATGGAAGGATGTCTGCGAGCCGCAGGACGAGCTCGTGCTGAGGGATCGAGCAGTCCTGATACTCGTCCACGAAGACCCCCCGATACCTCGCCAGCAGGTACTCCCTGAGAGCGCGGAGGCCGATGAGCAGGGTCGCAGCGGGATAGACAGCATCCCACGCGTGCTCGGCGACCGGGTCGAATAGACCCAGGCCTGACCTCGTCGGATACGCCGACGCGAGCCCGAGGGCGAAGCCGGAGATGGTCATCACGTGAACCTTCTCGGCAGGCGCTCCTACGGTGCGCAGGCGATCCTTGACGGCCCTGACACCGGCATGCGTATGGGTCAGGACCAGCTGGCGTCCAGGCGCGTGCTCCGCCGCCGCCCTGGCGATCGTCTCCGTCTTGCCGCATCCAGCGCCCGCGATGAGGAAGGCCCGCTCGTGCGCGCCGAAGGCCGCTGTCGGGTTGAGTTCAATCCGCGTAGGCCCAGTCCTCGAGCGCTGTCAGCTTGGTCGCAAGATCGGTGGCCGGAATCGATGCCAGGGCATCGGCGATCACGGCACCAAGAGCCTCCCCCGACTCGATGGTCTTGAACCACCTGCCGCCCTCGGCACGCCTGCCCACTGCCGAACGGATTGCCGCTTCGGTCACCGCGGCCAACCAGTCGTCTGGTCCTGTGCCGGGTGGCTGCGCGAGATCCGCGCGTAGGAGGTCACGGGCACCCGGCTTGTCGCCATCGGCGATGTCGACGAGACGCACGACGCTGTCCCACGGCAAGTCCAAGGAGACGCGCTCCTCGATCCCCATCGCCCCATCCCACGCAAACACGGTGGCACCGGCCGTGGCGACATCCCCCACGGTTGGAGTCGGGGTGGTGTCCGAGTCCACGAGCAAGGCCGTGTCGTATCCAAGCGCCTGGAAGGCGACGGCGGCCGCCGTCGCCTTGCTGTCTCCTCCGCCGTTGACGATCGCGACACCGCAATGGGCGATGCTCGTGTCGTCGTGCTGTGACGCCCATCGGTCTCGGAGGACCCGCAGAACGCCCAGTTCGGTCGCACCCTCGACCACCACCACCCTTCGAGCCAGGAGCCCTTCGGGCGACGTGCGGACGAGGGCCTGGAGGCCCGCATCCACCGGTTTCAACGTGACGATGCCGTCACCATCCGTCCGAACCACCGAGATCTCCGTGCACGCCAGCTCGACGACCGTGACCGACGAGTGCGTCGTCATGATCACCTGGCCCTGTTGACCGGTGGGTCGCAACTCCCGGATCAGGTGTCGCAGGCGATGGGGCTCAAGGCCACTTTCGATCTCGTCGATCAGCGCGATGCCCGATCTCGTGCACGATTCCAGCTGGACGCCGAGCGCCACGAGGCGGCGCGACCCGAGGCCGAGCGAACGAAGCGACACGCCATCCTCGTGCAGGCCGATGGCCGACTGTCCCCCGCGGAGCCCACCGTCGAGAAGGGCAGGCTTGAAGGGCCCATCCCTGCCAGACCCGAGGGCGACCGACGCATCCCGTGCCTTATCGGCGGCGGCCTCAAGATCAGCGAGTGGCGCAGCGTCCACAGCTTCCTTGGCCGCTCGATGTGCGTTGGTCATTACTTGAGCGACATCGCCACCGGTGGCAGTCAGGCGAGTCAGGGCAGAATCGCGACCCCACGCGAGATGACGGTCGGCATCCTCGCCCAGGCGGGTCATCCCGAAGGCGGCCCGGTCCGACGCCTTGATGTCCTGCTCCTCGCCCGAGCCGCGAACCACCTTCCATGTGGGCTCGAGGGTTCGATCTACCCGGACGCGGACTGTCACCATCGGCGGGTCGCCCGCGCGTGGCTCTACGAGTCGATGATCATCCCATGCGGTCAGGTACAAGCCCCAACACTCGACCAGCTCGGCCGGGAGGTCGGTCACCGTGGCCGTGATGGTGATCGGATCGTCGATCTCGAGCCGGTAGAAGTCGGAATCGCTCGGACTGAGCGTCCAGCGCGGGCTCAGGGCCCATTCGATCGCGGCCAGGATGGTCGACTTCATCGAGTCGCCGGGCCCCACGAGGCACACGTAGCCACCGCTCGGGTGCCAGTCGAGGCTGCGAATGCCCCTGAACCGCTCGACCTGAAGATGCTCGAGGCGCACAACCCCCCCATGGGTGTCCAGGTGCCTCATGGCGAGGTACGTGCAGAGCCTATCAGCGGGGGCCTGCGGAGTGTCGCCACATCGTGACCCTCGGGTGCCTCATCGGCGCGACGCCCAAGGCTGCCGCAGGGAAGCGAGGCGCCTTCCTGCCAGATGGGCAGTCCGGCTCTGGTCATCAGTTCCCGGCGGCCGGTCTCGGCACGAGTTTGCCTTCCGCGAGTCGTCCTACCCACTGCCCTATCAAGCCGTCGACGTCGGTGCCACTCAGGAGGGTTTGTGAGCACGTCTGGCGCATCTTCCCAACTTACGCTGGGCAGGAAGAGAGCGCACGGAGCGGGGGTCTAACATGGGGGTCTATCGTGGGCTTGCATGCGGGTTTGGTGTAGGTTTCGTGCTGGTCGCCTGCGATTGGGCAGTTTTCAAGACTGCTGCCTTCAACCACTCGGCCACCTCTCCAGTCGCGCATGGTACCGGGCGATGCGCCGACCAGCCCACCGTACGACACGGACCTGCTCGCCGCCGCGTGGTGACCGGAAACTCAATGGTTGTGTCGGGGCAGCGAACCGGGGCCGTGCGCGATGTCCTGGTACTTGACCGCGGGCTTGAGCAGCATGCCCTCCGCGAGCTGGCCGACCATCCCCCGCTGGATCTCCTGCCAGGGCGTCTGGCTGGCGGGCACATACGCCAGACCGCCCGCGGCCAGCGTCGCCTCGAGCTCGGCACGGCGCACCGCCAACTCGTCGTCGGGGAGGAGCAGGTCAGCGGTGCGCAGACGGAGGTCGATACGCACCCGGTCGCCCGTGCGCAGCAGTGCCAGGCCGCCGCCGACGGCGGCCTCAGGTGACGCGTTGAGGATCGACGGCGACCCGGACGTGCCCGACTGGCGCCCATCCCCGATGCACGGCAGCTCGTCGATGCCGGCCACCAGCAGCGCATCGGGCGGCTGCATGTTCACCACTTCCGCCGCCCCGGGGTAGCCGATGGGGCCCGCACCGCGGATGACCAGCAGGGTGTGGGCATCGATGCCCAGCGACGGGTCATTGATCCGCGCGTGGTAGTCCTCCCGTCCGTCGAATACGACCGCGCGACCCTCGAAGGCGTCCGGATCGGCCGGGTCGGACAGGTAGCGCTCCCGGAACGTAGCCGAGATGACGCTCGTCTTCATGATCGCCGAGTCGAACAGGTTGCCCGAGAGGTTGAGGAACCCGGCGTCCGGCAGCATCGGCGTGGCAAAGGCGCGCACCACCTCGCGGTCGTCCGTGAAGCGACCTTCGCAGTTCTCGCGGATGGTGCTTCCATTGACCGTCAGCGCGTCCGGGAAGGGCAGCGCACCTGCCGCCAGCAGCTCCGCGACCACGGCCGTCACGCCTCCCGCCCGGAACCAGTCCTCGCCGAGGTATCGACCAGCCGGCTGGAGGTCGACCAGCAGCGGGATGTGGTGGCCCACCCGCTCCCAGTCGTCGTTGTCGAGCGGCACGCCGATGTGCGCCGCGACAGCGTTGTAGTGGATGGGGGCGTTGGTGGAGCCGCCGATCGCCGAACACGCGGCGATGAGGTTCTCGAACGCCGCGCGGGTCATGATGTCCGAAGGCTTGAGGTCCTCACGCACCATCTCCACGATGCGCTTGCCGGTCAGGTACGCGGTCCTGCCCCGATCCTTGTGCACTGCTGGGATGACGGCCGAACCGGGCAGCATCATGCCCAGGACCTCGGCCAGCGAGTTCATGGTCGTGGCGGTGCCCATCGTGTTGCAAAAACCTGGCGAAGGCGCCGCGGACGAGACCATGTCCATGTACTCCGACCAATCGATCGTGCCCGCCGCCTTGAGCCGCTTGGCGTGCCACTTGATGGTGCCCGAACCGGTCCGCTCACCCTTGTACCACCCGTTGAGCATGGGTCCGACAGAGAGTGCGATGGCCGGGATGTTGACCGTGGCCGCAGCCATCAGCTGGGAGGGCGTGGTCTTGTCGCAGCCGGTCGTGAGCACGACGCCGTCGATGGGGTAGCCGAACAGCGTCTCGACCAGGCCCAGGTAGGCCAGGTTGCGGTCGAGGTTGGCCGTCGGCCGACGGCCGGTCTCCTGGATGGGATGCACCGGGAACTCGAACGCGATGCCGCCAGCCTCCCGGATGCCTTCCCGGACTCGCTTGGCGAGCTCGAGATGTGACCGATTGCAGGGCGCGAGGTCGGACCCCGACTGGGCGATGCCGATGAGCGGCTTGCCCGACTGCAGCTCCTCCCGGGTCAAACCCCAATTCAGGTAGCGCTCGATGTACTGCGCCGTCATGTCCGGGTCATCCGGGTCGTCGAACCACTGCTGTGAGCGGAGTCTGAGGCGTGGTGCATCGGGCGGTTGCGCCATGGTGGGATCCTCGGCATCGTGCGGGCTCATCGTCCCGAGGCTACTGCAACCGCCTCGGCGATGTGCTCCGTCTGGCAGCCGCGCTCGCCGGCCCCGACGATGCCCTGGAGGCGGCCCGGACCCTCGTCGCGTTCGCCCATGGTTTCGTGAGCATGGAGCTGGCCGGCGCGTTCCGGCTCGGCGGCGACGTGGACGCCGCCTTCGACTGCGGCCTGGAAACGCTCATCCGTGGCCTCAACCGCCACGCGAGTTGACGCCATGGCCGCACACAAGGCGGCGGCACGCCGCGGGTCGAAGTCGATCGGATGATGCCGCTGCGTTGCCCTTCCAGGTGAGAGGTCAGCCTCCGCGTGAGGCCGCCGCTCGATCCACCAGATCGCGGTCCACCAGTCTCCCTCCGGTTTCGCCCACATCGGGCGCTGTCACCCCTGATCGGTACTCGCGAGTGCCTCAGCGTTCGATCGCGGTGTTCGCTCAAGGATGAGGGACGGACCTATTGCCCCGGCCCGACATGGTGGCTGGGGGTGGGGGGCTGGGGGTGGGTGGATTCCCGAGCGCCCGGCCGCACGATTCCCACGGAGCGGCCGATCCGACACCGGAGCGCTGATCTAGACCG
>JBBQNA010000168.1:0-7420 GCA_038329515.1 Candidatus Limnocylindrales bacterium
AACATGGCCATCTACCTCGCGTCAGACGAGTCGCGCTGGACCAACGGCGCCTCGCTGGTCGTGGATGGCGGCATCTCCATCAACTACTTCTAGTCATGAGCGTGCCCGCCCTGCCGTCCATGACCATCGGTGGTGCTCCGACGGCGGCCGCTGACGGCGCCACGTTCGAGGTCATCGAGCCGGCCCGCGGCGAGCTCATCGCGCACGTCCCGGCGGGCGGCGCGGAGGATGTCGACCGCGCGGTCCGGGCGGCCCAGGCCGCGTTCGACGGGGAGTGGCGGACGTGGCCCGCCGTCCGGCGCGGCCAGACGCTGCTGCGCCTCGCGGACCTCATCCGGGACCACGCGGAGGAGCTGTCGCAGCTCGAGTCGCGCAACATCGGCAAGCCCATCAGCAGCGCCCGCTGGGAGATCGGCGCGGCGGCCGGCGTGTTCGAGTATTACGGCGGGGCCGCCAACAAGCACCACGGGCAGACGATCCCGGTCGCCAAGCCAGGTCTGGACATCACGCTGCGTGAGCCCATCGGCGTGGTCGGGCTCATCGTGCCCTGGAACTTCCCGCTGATGATGGCCTCCTGGAAGCTGGGGCCGGCGCTCGCCACCGGCAACACCGCGATCCTCAAACCTGCCTCGTGGTCGCCACTCACGGCGCTTCGCCTGGGTGAGCTGGCACTGGAAGCCGGCTTCCCACCCGGTGTCCTGAACGTGGTCACGGGCGCCGGCGCGGTCACGGGCGCGGCGATCGCGGCGCATCCGGGCGTGGGCAAGATCGCGTTCACGGGCGAGACCGGCACTGGCCAGCAGATCCTGCGGGCGGCCGCGGGGACCATCAAGCAGGTCAGCCTGGAGCTGGGCGGCAAGAGCCCCAACGTGGTGTTCGCCGACGCGGACCTGGAGCGGTTCGCGCGTGAGTCACCCTATGCCGTGTTCGACAACGCCGGCCAGGACTGCTGTGCCCGCAGTCGCATCCTGGTCGAGCGCTCCGTGCATGACCAGGTCACGGAACTGTTCACGCGTGCCACGGCGGCAGTGAAGGTCGGCGACCCTGCCGACCCCGGGACCGAGATGGGTCCCCTGGTCAGCCAGCGCCACATGGCGCGTGTGCTCGACTACATCGACGTTGGCCAGACGGAGGGCGCCCGACTGGTGACAGGCGGCGAGCGCATGACCGGGCCGGACTTCGAGGCGGGCTGCTACGTCTCGCCCGCCGTCTTCGACGGGGCCACGGCCGGCATGCGGATCGTCCAGGAGGAGGTCTTTGGCCCCGTGGTGGCCATCATCCCCTTCGATGATGAGACGGACGCCGTTCGGCTTGCCAACGACTCGCCCTACGGGCTGTCCGGATCGGTCTGGTCACGCGATATCGGGCGCGCGCTGCGCGTGGCCAAGGGCATCCGGTCCGGGGTCATCTCCGTCAATTGCAACTCGTCCGTGCACACGGAGGCGCCCTTCGGGGGCATGAAGCAGTCGGGCCTGGGACGCGAGCTGGGCATGGGCGCCCTGGACCAGTACACCGAGACCAAGAACATCTACATCGACCTCTCATAGCCAGGTCGGATACCGTGGTATCCTATGGGCATGAAGACGGTGACGCCCCTTGATCTCCGGCGCTCGCTGGGCCGCATCCTGGATGAGGCTTCGGCGGGCCAGCGGTTCCTCATCGCCCGCGACCACCAACCCCTTGCGGTGCTCATCTCTGTGGAGGACGCAGCGCGCCTGGATGATTCGCAGGATGTGATCGCGGCGCGCCGGCGGGCAGCATTCGCGGCACTGGACGAGTTCCGGAAGCGCATCGGCCCGGATCCGTCGGGGATCTCCTCGGTGGAGTTCATCCGACGTGATCGGGACGCGGACATCCATGGTCACTGGGGAGAGACCGAGGACGGTGACGAGTGATGGGTGGGGCGACCGATCGGCCAGTCATCGTCTGCGACGCGTCCGTGGCACTCGCGTGGCTCCTGGAGGAGTCGGCTCCAGCTTGGGTGCCGGGGTTCTGGGACGCGGTCGCATGTGGGCGGGTGGGCGTCACCGTGCCGACACTTTTCTGGATGGAGGTCGGCAACAGACTCGTGCGGCGCCGTGACCTCGCCGACGAGCAGGTCATGGAGGGGGTCATCAAGCTCGAGTGGCTTGCCTTCGAGACCGTCCAGACTGACCGGTCCCTGCGGGTCATGGCGATGCACCTGGCGCGTCAACATCGCCTGAGCGCGTATGACGCGTTGTACCTCGCGCTGGCCCAAGTCTCAGAGGCCCAGCTCGCCACCCTGGACCAGCGGCTCGGGGCCGCTGCAACGGCGATGGGCCGCCGATACGGCGAGGTCGGGGGGTTGGCGACCCACGAGGCGCCCGCGGAGTACGGCACGAACCTCCCCGCGGATCCGATGTCGCTCGCCGCGCTGGGTGCCTACATCGCGCAGCTGCGCGAACAGATCCCTGCCGACGACTGAACCTCAGTCGCGGAACAGTGGCTGGGTCCAGGCGGTGAGGCCGTCGGAGGAGTCGATCCGGGCGCGCACGTAGCGGTCGCCGGGTGCCATCCGGTAGCGGCTCGAGAGGCCGTCCTGGACATCCAGGGTCCGGCCGTCGACGCCGATGAACCTGGTCGTGTAGTGCAGCTCCCAGTCCTGCTCGATGTCGATCGCCAGCTCACCGGAGGCGGCACTGACGTCGCCGAGGGTCACGCCCGTGGTCGCGTAGCAGTCGCCCGCCTCGAGCGCCGCGAGCAACTCCGGCGGGGTCGGTGCGAGTGCCTTGATACACATCCATGCCCGCCCGGGGTTGGAGTACTGACGGCCCCAGACCCGGAAGTTGTGGGCGTCATCCACGGCCACGCCCAGCATCCGGCGGTCATTGCTGAGCAGCCAGTCCCAGGTCGACTCGATGGACGGGAAGCCGGTGCGACCGCCCAGGTTGTTGACCTCCGGCCCGGCATTGTGGATCTCGAACAGGCGCACGTCGCGGAGTGCCGCGAGGTCCTCGGGCCGCACCAGCCAGCGGAAGTTCGGATGATTGACGGACGGCACCCCGCCCGCGGCGCGGATGGAGTCCACGTTGCCCTGGATGGTGCTCCGGACATCAGGTCCGAAACTGGCGGCGACCTGCTCCCGGATACCCAGGCCATTGACATGGACATCGCCCGACGACACCTCCTCGCCCCGGATGAGGGTCATCGGCCCAGCCGCGTCACGCAGGCCATCGGGATCGGTGAGCACGTCGTGGTCGGTCACGGCCAGGAAGTCGTAGCCGGCGTCTCGATACCACGAGACCACCACGTCCGGCGCGGAATCACCGTCGCTGTTGGTGGTATGGGTGTGCAGGTTGCCGCGATACCAGCGCGCCGTCATGGTCCCTCCTGCGCCCCGCTCGAGCCATCGAGCACCATGCACGCGCTGCCGGGGAACCGCACCGTGATCCGTTGCCCGAGCTCGGGCGGCACCAGGCCCGGACGATTGAATGTGTCCATCTGGAGGGTGCCACCGTCGCCATCCAGGCGCAGCCGGACCCGGATGACAGGGCCCAGGAACTGGAGGTCATCGACCACGCCCTGGAGTCGCTCCGACGCATCGGCCCCGGCATCCAGGTCGATGGTCTCGGGTCGGATGGCGACGGTGACCGACGAGCCAGCCACGAGCCCCGGCAGTGGCTTGCGCATGACGATCTCCTGGCCAGCCACCGAGATGCGACCCACGGACGGCTCGAGGACAGTCGCGGCCAGGACGTTGAGCTGACCCACGAAACGGGCCACGAAGGCGGTCGCGGGCGTGCCATAGATGGCCGACGGCGGCCCGACCTGCTCGACGCGGCCCTCGCTCATGACCACGACCGTGTCAGACAGCGACAGCGCCTCCTCCTGGTCATGGGTCACATACACGGTGGTGATACCGAGCTGACGCTGGATGGCCCGGATCTCCTGTCGCAGCGACACCCTGATCTTGGCGTCGAGCGCGGAGAGTGGCTCATCGAGCAGGAGCACGCGTGGCTCGATAGCGAGGGCGCGCGCGAGCGCCACGCGCTGCTGCATGCCGCCGGATAGCTCGTAGGGATACTGGCCGCCTTTCCCCGAGAGGTGGATCAGGTCCAGCATCTCGCCCACCTTGCGCCGGATGGCGTCCTTCTTGACGTGCCGCACCCGAAGGCCGAAGCCGATGTTGTCGGCCACGTTCATGTTGGGGAACAGGGCGTACGACTGGAACACCATGCCCACGTTCCGGTCGTGGGGTGATGTCTGGCTGACGTCCTGACCATCGATGCTGATGGTGCCCGACGTTGGCAGCTCGAAGCCCGCGATCATCCGCAGCGTGGTCGTCTTGCCGCAGCCGCTGGGACCCAGGAAGGAGACGAAGTCGCCCCTGGGCACCTCTAGGTCGAAGCCCTGCACGGCGACGTGGGCGGGGAACTCCTTGCGCACGCCCCGAAGCACCAGGAAGGCTGGCTGCGCGGACATCACTACCGGACCCCCACGGCGCTCACCCGGCCACGGGACTGGCGGCCCACGATCGCGATCATGGCCATGGCCACCCAGGTGAGACCAAAGCTGATCAGGGATACCGCCGCGGGCTCGTAGGTCTTGCTGTTGCCCAGCAGGGAGAGATACGGTCCGAATGCTGGCCGGAACAGGAAGTTGGCGATGGTGAACTCGCCCATCACGATGGCGAAGGTCAGGAAGGCACCGCTGAGCACTGCGCCGCGCACGTTGGGCAGGATCACCCGGAGGATGATGGTCGGCCAGCCCGCGCCCAGGCTCTGGGCGGCTTCCGTGAGGCTCTGGCTGTCGATGGAGCGCAATCCGGTGTCCACCGCGCGATACATGTACGGCAGGGACAGCACCACGTACGCGGCGACCAGCAGCGCCGTACTGCCAAGGTCCGTGGCGACGAGCGGTATCGGATTACCGCTGTACACCCGGATGAGCCCGAACACCAGCACCACGGGCGGGATGACGAACGGAAGCAACGTGATGAACTCGACCACGGGTCGCAGCCGGGGGACCTTCAGCCGGACCCAGTATGCGGTGGGCACCACGAGCGCCACGGACAGCACGATGGTACACACGGCACACATCGCCGAGTACCCCAGCCGCGACCAGAAGACGGGGTCCTGGAGCACATTGGTGTACGCGGCGAAAGGCACCTTGGTTCGCAACGAGAACTGGAGCGTGGCCACCAGCGGCACCGTGAAGTACGCGACACCGACCAGCAGCACGACCCACCAGATGGCCGAGCCGCGGCGACGCTGTGCCGACCGTGCGGCCGTCTGCTCGCTCATCGACTCCAGCGCTCGGCTTTCCGCTGGAGCACGATGTAGCAGCCGATGGCAACGCCCATCACGAGGACCATGCCCATCGCCATGGCGTAGCCCAGACCCACGTTGCGGAGCACATCGCCGCTGATCTGGGCGCCGATCTTGACCGCCAGGATGGGGATCGTGCCGCCGGTCAGCTGGTAGGCCGTCGCCTGGGCACCAAAGGCGTTGCCGAAGAGCAGGATCGCGGCGCCCATGAGGGAGGGCATCAGGATGGGCAGGGCAACGTAGCGCCAGTACTGTCGCGGGCTGGCGCCCAGGTTCTCGGCGGCCTCTCTCCAGTCACGCTTGAGGCCGTCGATAGCGGGCGCGATGATGAGGATCATGAGCGGCAGCTGGAAGTACACGTAGACCAGCTCCAACCCGACCTGGGTGTACAGGCTGAACCCCTGCTGGTACAGGTAGATGCCGAACGTGTCGCGCAGGAAGAGGGTCACGAGGCCCAACTGGCCGAGGGTGAAGATGAAGGCAAGTGCCAGGGGCACGCCCGCGAAGTTGGATGCCACGCCGGCGAAGGTGACCAGAGGCGCCCGGAGCCACTTCGGGAGCCCCGCAAGGATCACCGCGTAGGCCATCAGGAATCCGACGAACGTGCCCGCGAGAGCGCTGACGAGGCTGACCTCGATGGTCGTCCGGAAGGCCAGCACGATGTCCGGGCGCGACAAGTCCGCGTAGTTCTGGAGGGTCAGGGACCCGGAGCGATCCACGAAGCTGCCGATGACCAGGAAGGAGATCGGCAGCAACAGGAACAAGCCGCTGAACACGAGGAACGGCAGGATGCCGAGCCATGCCCAGGAACGCCGCGACCCAGGACGCGCATCCGGCGCATCCTGGGTCGTTGCGGTCGCTGTGACGGCGGTCATTCGGAACCGGTCGTCAGGCGGCGGGATGTTCGAGCCAGGTCAGGGAGCTGCGCTGGCTTCGACCGGCATGCTACCAACGACCGTGGTCCAGCCCGTTGCCGGGTCGGTGATGACGGCAGAGGCGGCGTTCAGCTGGTCAAGGGTGGGGAACGTGGCGCCCGAGGCGTCCGGCAGCTTTGCCAGTGCTTCGGCGTCGAGCGTGCCTGCAGCCTTCATGGCATCGAACCGGATGGGATAGCAGTAGCCCTGGAGCCACTCGTTCTGCCCTTCGTCCGAGTACAGGTACTCCTGCCACAGCTTCGCGGCGTTGGGATGGGGGGCATAGGCGCTGATGCCCTGGACATAGACGCCGCCGAAGGCACCCGAGGTCGGGATACGAACGTCGATGACGGTGCCGCTCTCGGCCTCGGCCGCGTCGCGATGGGCGAGTGCGTTGTAGTTCCAGCGGATGGTCACGGGCGTGGCGCCCTGGTCGATGGTGCCGGGATTGGCGATGACCGGCACGAAGTTGCCTGCATCGACGACCTGCCGCCAGAACGTCAGGCCAGGTGCAGCGTCATCGAGGGAGCCACCGTTGGCCAGCGCTGCCGCGTAGACAGCCTGGATGGCCTGGTTGGAGGTGTTGGGGTCGCCGGCGAGTGCGATCTGGCCGCGATACTCGGGCTTCAGCAGGTCCGCCCAGTCGCTAGGTGGGTTCGGCTGGATCGCGGTGTTGGTCTCGAACGACAGCACGCCGTAGTAGTCGCCATACCAGTAGCCTTCGGGGTCCTTGACCGCATCCGGGATATCGTCCCAGGTGCTGACCTTGTACGGCTGGAGCAGCCCCTCCGCCACGGCCTGGGGCCCGAACGCGAGCCCGACATCGATGACGTCCGGTGCTGCGGGCCCGGTGTTGTCTTTGTTGGCGATGATGGCCTGGAGCTCGTCGCCCGAGCCGGCGCCTGGGTTGATCTCGTTGACCTCCAGGCCGTACTTCGCCTTGAAGCCATCGATGGCACCAGCGTAGTTGCACCAGTCACGCGGCAGGGCGATGACGTTCAGCGTGCCTTCGGCCTGGGCGGCCGCCACCAGTTCGTCCATGCTGGCCGGGGCGCCACTCGCCCCCGGGCTCTGGGCGGATGCGGGAACTCCGGCGACCATGAGCGCCGCGGCACCCACGATCAGCAGACGTGCGCGATGGGTTCGACCCACGATGTCTCCTTGGTACATGCGCCCGCGCTGGCGATCCATGTCGCCGCAGCCATCGCGCGCCAAGAG
>JBBQNA010000169.1:0-7419 GCA_038329515.1 Candidatus Limnocylindrales bacterium
TGACAATGGCCCGCTGTGACGGCTCGGAAGGACACCGACGATCCGGACACCTTGTACGCGATGCCCGTCAATGTGCACTCGTTCGCATCGATGCCGCCCTTCCGGAACCTGTCAAGGCCGGTGAGACACGTCGTCACGGGATGCTCTGTCCGTCGACCTCCTTCGGCTCGTTGATCCAGGCCGGACCCGGCAGCTTGGGTGGGGTCGGTCGCCCGTTGACGAAGCGCTCGGGATGGGCGGCGTATGCGGCGTCGAGCACCCTGGCCCGCTCTTCGCGGACGAGGGTGGCGGTGCCGAGGTGGACCGAGGCCGGGGTGTGGTAGCCGATCCCCGAATGACGGTGCTCGTGGTTGTAGAAGTCCAGGAACCGGCCCGCGAACGCCCGCGCGTCCTCGATGCTGCCGAAGCTGTCGGGGAAGTGCGGCGCGTACTTGAGCGTCTTGAAGGCGGCCTCGGAGTAGGCGTTGTCGTTGGACACGCCCGGTCGTCCGTGGGTGCGCCCGATGCGCAGGTCCGCCAGTAGCTGGGACACCGGCTTCGAGGTCATCGCCGGACCCCGGTCAGCGTGGATGACCAGGCGTCCGGGCTCCGTGGGTCCATGCGTGACGACCACCCGTGCGATCCAGCCGGCCACGGCATCGGCGCGCTCGTCGGGCACCACCATCCAGCCGGGGCAGTAGCGGCTGAACAGGTCGAGCATCAGGAACAGTCGATACCAGACGCCCTTGCGCGGACCACGCAGGGCGGTGGCGTCGTAGGACCAGACCTCGCAGGGTCCGCGAGCCACGAGCTCCGGGATCGTCCGCGCTGGATGGCTGGCCTGGCGTCGCCGCTCGCGCACCTCGCCGTCGGCGCGCAGGATGCGGTACATGGTCGACTCCGAGGCGAGCCAGGTGCCCTCGTCGAGCAGCGTCGCCCATGCCTGGGCGGGAGCCCGGTCCACGAAGCGCTCGGAGCGGAGGACCTCCCTCACCGCGGCCCGTTCATCGGGCGACAGCGCGTTGGGTGGCGTGGGCCGGGGTCGCGGCGGACCCTGGCGCGGTGGCCGGCCACGGCGGTAGTGGCTGGCGCGGGGCCGACCCACCGCGACGCAGGCGCCCTTCGTGCCCATGATCGGCACGAGGTCGATGAACGCGTCGTCGATCACCGCGGCTGCCTCGGGTCCTCGTCGCCCTCGGCCAGCAGCCGTCCCAAGAGCTCCGATGCTTTTCCCTGGATGTCGATCACCAGGCGTGCCTTCGCCAGCTCCGACTCCGCCCGCTCGGCGCGTCGCCGGAGACGGTCGATCTCGACGTGCTCGGGGGACCGGGCGGGTGGCCGGGGCCTGGGTGCGAGGCCGGCGAGCGCGCCGGCGTCACGGGCCCGGCGCCACTCGACGATATGGGAGCTGTACAGGCCCTCGCGCCGGAGGATGGCACCCCGGGTACCGTCGGTGGGCGCCGCCTCGTACTCGGCGAGGGTCTCGAGCTTGTACTCCGCGGTGAAGGTCCGGCGCACCGGGCGCTCGGGCAGGCTGGGATCGCCGTCCATGGCCGCATGATGCGCGCGCTCCATGGTCAGGGTGGTCATCGTCATGGTCGTCAGGCTGTGTCCTTCTCGCCCTGGTGGGATGGCGGGCTGCTACCCGTGTCTCACTCCAGCCTGACAGAGAGGGGACTTCGAGCGTGGCCGAAGCTACCTGGTGAGCACGGCGGATCCGGCCGAGCCGACATCCTTCGACACCGTGGCCTATCGGAGGCTGGACCACGGGCGGGTGGCACTCGCCCCGTTCGTGTCGGGTGTTCCGAAGGGCGGCTACCCGGACGCCCTGCGGGTCCGGACGCTGGATGCGGCGCTCGAAGTGCTCGTGCGGCCCGCGCCGACCCTTGCCGAGGTGCTCGTGGACCTGGTTCGCGACGTCCTCGATGAGCTCACCGACAGGCACCACGTCATCGACGCGCATGAAGCTATGCCGTAGCCAGTACCACCGCCGCCACGACGGAGCTGTGGGTTTCGTGCACAGACGTCTGGTCTGGCGTGATGGGCGTCATGCGTCAGGCCTCCCTCAACAGCGATCGCACCACCGCTGGTCGCACCAGCATGGCCCCTGGGCCCTGTCACATGAGCGGCAGATGATCGTCATACCCCGGCAGGGGCGTCGCCGTTGTCAGGCACGGATACGAGGTGGGACCGATGCGCACATCACTGCTGGCGAGGGCCTCGCTCGTGATCGCACTCATGTCGTCCGCGAACGCCGGATACGCGGCGTCGCCTGCTCCATCACAGGTCCCGGCTCCCTCGCCCGAAGCCTCCTGCCCGCCTCCGGCGGATCATCTG
Organism: Candidatus Limnocylindrales bacterium; assembly: GCA_038329515.1. Taxonomy (GTDB): domain Bacteria; phylum Chloroflexota; class Limnocylindria; order Limnocylindrales; family CSP1-4; genus JAFMJV01. The sequence continues at coordinate 2,317 of JBBQNA010000169.1, forward strand.
CTCGTGTCGCCCGTCGGTGCTGCGTGGATCGGCAGCTTCGAGGGAGTCTTCGACTATCCCGACGGGCCACCTCGTGCGGTCTGGTCGATCGATGAGGTGCTCACCGGCGAGCCGCCCGTGACCGACGCCATCCTGGTCTACGAGCAGCCTGCATGCGACCCGATCGTGTCAGGCGCCTCTGCGGATCGATATCTCGTGACGGCCGCCAACCCAGCAGGTCCCACGACAGGCGACACGGTCCTGTGGCGGATCGGTTCCGACGACCGGGTGTCACCGGGCTACCCCGCGGGAGGCGGGGACGGGTCCGTCTATGACGTCACGACCCTCGAAGCGGCCCGTGCGCTGGTGCTGTCGGGTCAGATGCCGGCCGGTATCCCGCCGACACCTGGACCGTGCGAGGGTCTCGCGGCAGCTTCTCCCGGCAGCAGCGCTGCGTCGGAGGCCGACGAGACAGCGGCTCGCACCATCATCTCCGGGTACTTCCAGGATGTCCACGCCCATCGCTTCGCGGCCGCCTGGGACCGACTCTCGGCAGACCGCCAGGCGGCGTGGGGCACCTTCGACGAGTTCAAGGCCGGCGCGTTCAACGACGAGGATACGATCGGCACGACGACCAACGAACGAGTCGACTTCTGCTTCTACCTCGAGGGCCATGACTTCGCGGACGCAGACCTGTCGCGTGTGTGGGTCTTCGAGGTCACCCATGGCCCTGGCTCGAACGACTGGCGTGATGAGTGGCTCGTGGCCCCGATCCTCGATGGCACGTGGCGCCTCTGGCAGGTCCGCTGACAGCCTGTGGGGATCTGCCATGCCTGACCACCTACCAGCTCGGGTGTGCCGCGATGTCTGGTTGGTGACGACGACGCTCATCGCACGGCTGGGTTTCGGAGGCCGCACAACGGGGTGGTGCTGCGGCCGCTGGGCCGGCGCCCTCGGATCGCTGACGAGATGCTGCTCACGGACATGGATGATCAAGAGCCGCTTCGAACCAGAACGACGTGCCCGGTTGGCACAAGAGGTCAGATCGTTGCCGCTCGATCGCCCTGTCGCACCAGCACGGTCAGCAGCAGCTCCGCGTCCTGGGTGTTGAGACATCTGGTCCGCCAGACCGGATCGATCCGGAGCAGGTAACGACCCGGCTTCCTCGGAGCGACCAGCGTGAAGCCACCGTGTCCGTCGAGCTGCGCGTGACCATCGAAGGCAGGGGGCCGAAGCTCGGTGGTCCACCCTGCGCGAACCTCCCTGGCTGTCGGGGGTCCCGTGAACCGGGCGGTCACCTCCGGGACATCGACGGTGCGGTCGTGTGCGCGGACGGTGAACCGCTGGCCGGCGTCGAGCCGGATATCTCGCTCTTGAGGCACGAGGTAGTGGCCCCCGTACGTGCCGGAGTCATCGTGCACGGGGACATACCGGGCCCTGATGCCACCGCGGAGGCCCATCGAGTCGATCGTCGTGCCAGCGACGGAGATCGACTGGTCGGTGTGATCGAACCAGTCGTGGAGCCCGGCGAGGTTGGTCGGGCAGTCGGCCGCGGTCGCGGGGTCGGCGATCGTGGTGGGCCACGACCCGGTGAACGTCCAGTCCTGGCAGGTGCCGGCGAGGACGTGGAGCGCGCCCTGGCCGACGGCGCCCAGGGGGACCGTCAGGGACGCATGGTCGGGTCCATACGGACCGAACCAGACGGGTCCCCTGCCATCGAGCACCAGGACGGCCACGAGCGACGTCACGGGCACCACCGAACCGTCGTCCAGGGTGAGCGTAAGCGGCAGCTCCGTGCCGCCGAGGAGGTCAAGCAGCGGCGACTCACTCAGGTCGGCGGGCGCAGCGACGTCGGCGAAGGTAAGGGACTCCCGTCCCTGATACGCCTCGGCGAAGATCGCGTCGGACGTGCCGAGCTTGAGCAGCGTGCCGCGCTCCACGCCGCACGAGCCGGCCACCGCGCCAGACGGGACGGGTGACCGCGACTCCGCGGCGGCAGGCGCGGTGATGATGAACGCGACGAGCCCGGTGATGGCGAGGAGCCGAAGGGCAGTGCGATGCATATCCCCATGACGCGTCATTGGCGCCTCTGTGTCAATGGCCTCATCCCGTGGAGGGACATCCTCTTGGTCTCCGCTCGCCGATCACAAGGGTGGCCACGGGTCGACCGAGGGACGTATCCGGCTCTGAGATGGATGTCTTGAGACGGGGGCCCTCGGCGATCCGGCCCAAGAGGCGACTCGGGATCTCATGGACACCACGAGTCGTATCCCGGCCGTGACCTGGTTGACCGATGCGCCATGCTGCCCGGAGTCGCGGACCCTGGGGGCTTTGCACGGCCCGCGGCAGGACGGAGACGCCATGTCCCTCACGACACGCAGGCAGCTCCTTGTTGGTGGCGGTCTCGCAGGCATCGCAGCACTGGCGCCGAACGCCGTGATGGCGGCTGTCAGCCCGCCGCGGCCGAGCGTCGGTGCGGTCGCCGATCAGGCGACACCAGGTATCCCGATGTCCGTGTCCTGGTTGACTGAGCCGCTGCCCGGCAACTTCGGCACACCGGACGGCCCGGCGGTGTGGGTCTACGGCGTCGTCATCCTGTCCAACGACGTCATGCAGCCCATCCAGGAACGGGGCGTGACACTGGTGGTCCTCGATGGGGACGGGATCATGACGCTGATCGACAGCCCGTCCGTCCGCATCCAGACACCCCCGACGCCCTGATCCCGCTACCCGACGCAAGGCCGGTCGTGCGGGCATGGCGCGACGGGCAGGCCGGACGGCCCGCCCTTCGAGGCCCACACCGGTAGCGCTTGGTGCCTGTGGCCGTTCGACTTGACCGGGACCGACGGGCGATGACAGGCATCGTCGAAGCCACCTGCTGGACTCGATGTCACATCCGGGCATCAGGGGCGTCCCCGTGCCATGCGCATCTCGTCCTCTGTGACCTTGTCCCGGCCAATCCTGTCGGTCACCCTGGTCCTGGCCGCGCTCGGCATCGCTGCCGCGCCCACGCCCGTGGCTGCGGACTGCGGCATGGTCGCCCCGTCGAGCCACATGCGCGACTACCTCGGCGACGCGTTCACCGGGACGGTCAGGGACCTCCAGCGCGGCGGGGTCGGCGAGGTCGACTGGACGGTGACGATCGATATCGACGAGGTCTTTCGTGGCGACCCCCCGGACCCGTTCGTATTCTCGGACTACGGCGGTGCGTGCGGTGTCATGGAGGCGGGACACCTGGTCGAGGGTGCCAGGCTCCTGATGAGCGTGCCCCGGTTGCGCGCTCCCGACACAGGGGAGCTGGGCCAATTCCCGCTCATCTGGCGGCGGGTCGATGGCGGCTGGCGATCCTGGATCGAAGCGATGAACGAACACCGCGATGCGCCCTATCCTGCAGCAGCTCGAGCCGCGACGACGCGTGCCGCGATCGTGGCCCTCGTGACCGGGGATGAGCTGGCCCTGCCGCCGACCGACAGCGAAGGGAGTGCGACGTCCGAAGCTCCCGCGCCGACGTTCCTGCCGGCGGTGTTCATGGCGATGGTCGGGCCCCTCCTGTGGATGTGGCGCCGACGCCGGACGGAGCCGACCGATGTCTGACCATCATCGGGCCCGTCGCTCGTCCTCCTGGCTGACAGCGGTCCTGGCGGTGCTGCTCGGATCGCCGGTGCTCATCGGCGGGTCCGTGTCATCGAGCGTGGTCCGGGCCGAGTACTGCGGACCGGGGATGCCACCCCGCATCGCCTTCGCCCGAGGCTACATGTTCAGCGGCACACTCACCGCGATGCGGCCCGAGACGCAGCGTCCTCCCGAGTGGCAGTTCCTGGTCCACGAGGCGTTCCATGGCCTCGGCGACATCGACGTGGACCTCGTCGGACAGACCATGGAGCCAGGCAGGACCATGACCCTGCACGGTCTGTGCTACCCGCCGCAGGGTCTCGAGGTGGGTCATCGATCCCTCGTCAGCGCCGCTGACCCGCTCGACCTCTCGTCCATGTCGGCCGTGGTCTGGGAGATCCTGCATGGAGACCGGGTCCGATTGCTCCGGCAATACGGCTCCCGGAACATGGACGCCCGCATCGCCGGACCGACGACCATCGCCGAGGCCGTGCGGCTCATGGCCCCGCCGTTCCCCTACGTGTCGGCGAAGACCTGTGCATCCCCGGAGGTCTCACCTGCGCCGACGAGCGGACCGGTGCCCAGCAGCGCACCAGCCTCCACGCCGGGCTCCATCCCGTCACCTGCATCGAGTGCCGGCCCGGCGGTGGTCCAGCGATCGGCGGAGCCGGCGGACGCGCCCATGCGCAAGCTCGGCGGCACCTGGCGGCCGATGGCACGCTCGCCGTTCCCCTCGCAGGAGGGTGCTGGCGTCTGGACCGGTCACCGGGCGATCATGGTCTCGCCCGGTGCGCGTCTTGCCGCCTCATACGATCCGGAGACCGACCTCTGGCGTCGGCTGCCGAGACCTCCGCCCCGGTTCCCACAGCTCGGCGACGCGTTCTGGACGGGCTCCGAAGCCATCTTCGTGGGTGGCAGCAGGCTCGGCATCGCACCGACCGTGGGGGTCGCCTATGACCCACATGCGGCGAAGTGGCGCCGGTTGCCGGTGTCACCCCTGGAGGACTACGAGTCCTCGGTCTGGGCGGGCGGCATGGTGGTCGTCGCTGCCACCGAGGGCGGCAGCGCCCGTGACGCGATCGCGGGCTATGACGTGGCAGGCGACTGCTGGCTCATCCTGCCGAACCCGCCCATCAGCACCGCATGGCGGCTCATCGGCGCCGGGGACCGCCTGGTCGCGTGGGGCAGCGCGTGGCCCGCGCACGCCTCGCCCACCATCTTGATCATGGACATGCGGACCCGCACCTGGGGGCCGCCCACGACCCTGCCGCTGGACCGCGATGCCGGCGCGCCGGTATGGATCGGAGGGAATGAGCTGCTGATCATGGACGCGCGAGACCGGAGCGGGACCTACGATCTCGCGACCGGCATATGGACCCCACTCGATGCCAGGTGCCGCATGTACGGGGACACCTGGACGGGCCGCGCGGTGCTCGGCTACCAGCACGCGTTGGCTCCGGGGAGCGACACCTGCTACCAGGTCCGGCGAAGCCACGACCGGAACCGTCGCGA
>JBBQNA010000170.1:0-7410 GCA_038329515.1 Candidatus Limnocylindrales bacterium
CACGTTGGCGCTCATGGTCCAGGGGGTCGTGGTCCAGACCAGCAGGTACTCGCCAGGTCGGTCGATGAGCGGGAAGCGCACCGTGAGGCCCGGATCCTCGCGGTCCTGGTACCCCTCGTTCATCTCCATCTGGCTGATGCCGGTGCCGCAGCGGGCGCACCAGGGCATCGTGTCGTGGCCCTTGTACAGCCAGCCGCGCTTGTGGCACTCCGCGAGGAAGCCCCAGATGAGGTCGTTGTTCTCGTTGCTGAAGGTGAAGTAGGAGCCGCCCAGCTCGGGCATGCCCAGGCGGCCGACGAGCATCTCCACGGTGTCCGTGACCGGGCCGTCTGGTCCCTGCAGGGTCGTGATCTGCATCGGGTCCGCAGCGAGGAGGTCGCGCAGGCGCCGCAGCTCCGCCGGATCGTTCCAGTCCATCCACATGCCGAGGCGGATCGACTGCTCGGTCTGCTGCGCGGCATAGGTGAGCACGCGCTGCTTGCACAGGCTCACGAAGGCATCGATGCCGTTGCGCTCGATGTCGCGCTTGCTGGCATAGCCCAGCTCGCGCTCGACGTTCACCTCGACCCACAGGCCCTGACAGTCGAAGCCGTTCTGCCAGCGCTGGTCCTGGCCGAGCATGGCGTGGAAGCGCTGGTACAGGTCCTTGTAGGTGCGACCCCACGCGTGATGCACGGCCATCGGGTTGTTGGCCGTGATGGGCCCATCGAGGAACGACCAGGTCTCGTTGCCGGCGTTCTGGGCGCGTAACCGCAGGAACGTCTGACGCTCCCGCCACAGGTCCAGGATGCGATGCTCCTGGGCCGGGAAGTCGGGTTGCGCGGCAAGCGGACGGAAGCGCGACCCGTCGTCGGGTGGCGGCAGTGGGGACATCATGCAGCCACAAGGATAGACGAGCGGTGGCCGCGGACAGGCAGCCGGCGGCGTTCTATGGGCAGAGCCGATACGATAGCCCGCGATGCAGACCCCCAACGAGGCACCGCAGGCGCGCCACAGCGCGTTCGCAGCGGCCTTCCTCTCGTTCCTGCTACCGGGGCTCGGTCAGATCTACGCCGGCCGATGGCTGCGTGGCGTGGTGTTCATGGTCCCCTGGCTGCTGGCGGCCGCACTGGTGGCCGGCACGGCCTTCTCCATGGGCCTCAAGAACTTCGGCGCCCAGTTCCTGGACACGGCCTGGCTGCAGTACCTGATGGCGGGCATCGGCATCGATCTCCTCTGGCGCCTCATCGCGCTCCTGGATGCGTTCCGGGTCGCGCGCGCTCCAGCGGGCGTCCACGATGCGCCGATCCGTCGCCTGAGCTCCAGCGTCGGCCTGCTGGCCATCATCGCGGTGCTCCTGGTCAGCCACGCGACCGTCGCCAAGCCGGTCTATGCGTCGTACGACACCCTGGTGTGCGCGACAAATCCCGACTGCGTGGACGGCCAGGCACCTGACCCGACCGACCCCTCCGAAACCTTCATCCCGCTGCCAAGCCTGCCCCCCTCGCTACCCCCGGCCTCACTCCTTCCGGGCGAGACCGCGACCCCGGAGCCAAGCCTGGGACCGACACCGACGCCCCTGCCCGACTGGACCAAGGGCCGCCTGAACATCCTGCTCGTGGGCACCAACGGCTCCCTGACGGACACGCTCATCGTGGTCAGTATCGACCCCGACACGAAGCAGTCCGCGTTCATCGGCATCCCCCGCGACACCCTCGGCTTCCTGGTGCCGCGAAGTCTGGGCGCGGCGGCCAACTACTACGGCGGCGTCTTCCCGGCCCGCGTCAACCAGATCTTCAGCATCGCCCGAGGTGCGCCAAGCCTGTTTCCCGGCAAGACGGATCGCCAGCGTGGCTACGGTGCGCTCAAGGAGATGGTCGGTGCCACGCTCGGCATTCCCATCAACTACTACGTCCAGGTGGACATGGACAGCTTCCGGGACGTCATCGACACGCTCGGTGGTGCGATCGTGGACGTCCAGCTGCCGGTGTACGACTCGCGCTACTCCAGCGACGATGGCCGGGGCGCCATCAAGCTGTACATCCCACCCGGCATCCACTCCATGACGGGTGCGCAGGCACTCGCCTACTCCCGCTCGCGCCATTCCAGCAGCGACTTCGACCGCTCCGCGCGCCAGATGCGCATGATCACCGCCCTCAAGAACCAGATCGACATCCCCAGCTTGCTGGGGGACATGGACAAGCTACTGGGCGTCATCAAGAAGGACATCCGGACAGATGTCCCATCGAAGCTGCTGCCGCAGCTGGCCCAGCTTGCCCAGTCCATCGACCTCGACAAGCGCATCTCGCTCCAGCTCACGCCATCGAAGTTCAGCACTCCGTGCGGCACGTCGTCCGCACCCCTGTGCCAGCCGTTCGGCAACGCGCCCTACGGACTGGTGCCCAAGATCTCGGCCATCCAGCGCGCCGTGAAGAACGTGTTCATCACGGACCCCGACGCGATCGAGCAGCAGCAGGCGCTGGACAGCGAGGCTGCCGTGGTGCAGGTGGTCAATGGCACGACATCCAGCAACGAGAAGACGACCAACCTGTCGGACTTCCTCGGCTACGTCGGCCTGAACTCCAGCGTGCCGCCGGTCAATGCCGGCAAGGCCGATCGCGACGACTACCCGAGCACCATCATCACGGCCTACAACGGCGCGGAGAACGAGATGCCCGAGACCATCAAGCTCCTGGAGCGCGAGCTGGGCGTCAATGCCGTGATCGTCGAGGACCCCGCCCAGACCGCCAACATCGTGGTCATCGTGGGCAAGGACACGCCCCGGAAGAAGCCGCCCGCCGGCTCCTGATCGCATGGGTCTCGCACACGGCGGGCCACGCAACCAGAACGGCGCCCGCTCGATGCGGACGCCGTTCCTGCATTGCCGGGTCATGCGGCCATGGCGGCCGCGCCGTGGTCAGTAGACGGGCGTCAGCCAGTCGGAGTAGGCCTGGTTCCGGCCCCGCACCGCATCGAAGTAGGCGCGACCGATGGCTGCCGCGATGGGTCCCACCTCACCCGTGCCCACGGGCCGATGGTCGATGGACGTGACGGGCGAGATCTGGGCGCCGGTGCCGCACAGGAAGACCTCGTCCGCGAGGTATAGCTCGGTCCGGTCGATGGCCCGCACCACGACATCGATGCCCAGCTCCTGCTTGGCCAGTTGGATGATGCCGGCGCGGGTGATGCCCTCCAGGATGTCGTTGTCCACGCCTGGCGTGTGGATCTGGCCGCGGCGGACCATGAACAGGTTCTCGGCGCTGCCCTCGGAGACCTTGCCGTCGTGCGTCAGCACGATGGCCTCGTCATAGCCGTTGAGCATCGCCTCCGTCTTGGAGAACGCGGGGTTCACATAGGAGCCCACGATCTTGGCCCGTGACGGGATAGCCAGGTCGCTCGTGCGGCGCCAGGACACCGTGCCGCACTTGATGCCGGCGTTGGTGTCGATGTAGTCCCCGAACGGGATGGCCAGGATGTTGAGCTTGCAATCCACGTTGTGGAGCCGCACACCGATGGCCTCGGACGACTTATATAGGGTCGGCCGGATGTAGGTGTCTTCCTTGAAGCCGTTGCGGCGCACCAGCTCCACGGTCAGGTCAACGAGCTGCTCCACTGACAGACCTGGATCCATCATCATGATCTTGCCGGAGTCCGTGATGCGCTCGTAGTGCTCGCGCAACTTCAGCAGGTAGAGCTGGCCCTGGTCCTCGTTCCAGTAGGCACGGATGCCCTCGAACACGGCCGTCCCGTACAGGAACGAGTGGGTCATGATGCCCACCTTGGCATCCGCCAGCGGTACCCAGGCGCCCTCGAACCAGCACACGATGTCGCCCGTCTCCGGACGGGTCCCGTTGCGGGCAGGAGTGGCTGCGGGGATGTCTGCGGGTGCCTCTGCGGGCTGCTGGGTCAACATGCGGCCGAGTATACGACCGCGCCCGGGTATACGACCGCGCCCGGGTCCGGGAGCATCAGCGCCCGGACCCACGGGGTGACCTAGGGGCGCAGGTGCTGCGGCGCGTACGGCAGCAGGGCGACGTGCCGGGCGCGCTTGAGCGCCACGGACAGCTCACGCTGGTGCTGGGCGCAGGTGCCCGTCTTGCGTCGGGGCTCGATCTTGGCTCGCTCAGACAGGAACCGGCGGAGGCGGTTGACCTCCTTGTAGTCGATCTGCACGGTCTTGTCCGCGCAGAAGCTGCACACCTTACGGCGGCGGCGGTCCCGATAGAAGTCGTCTCGCTTGGCGCGTCCGCCGGTGCGGGGAGCTGGTGGCATGTGTGGTGTCCTCGTGCCTCGGATGATCCGCTGGGCGGATCGTCAGGTGGTCAGATGGATGTCGTGGTCAGAACGGCAGGTCGTCGAAATCGTCCTCGCCGCCGGATGGAGCGGAGCCTGATGGTGCGCTCGAAGCAGGTCGTGACCCACCGCTGGGCCCGGAGCTGGACGAGCCCGAGCCGGATGAGCCCGACCCGGCAGGTCGGTCGTCGCCGCCGAACTGGGAGTCGCCGTCTTCGCGGTCCCGCTTCTCGAGCGAGCTCACCTGGTTGGCGACCAGCTCCGTGGTGTAGCGCTTGTTGCCCGTCTGGTCTTCCCATTGGCGGGTCTGGATACGACCCTCCACGTAGACCTTGTGCCCCTTGCGCAGGCGTTCCGCCGTGCGCTCGGCCTGCTGGCCCCACACGACGACTCGGAACCACTCGGTCTCGGATTGCCATTCACCCTGCGCATCCCGGAAGTTGCGATTGGTGGCTACGGTGAACTGGGTCACCGCCTGCCCGCTGGGCGTGTAGCGCATCTCCGGGTCGCGGCCCAGATTGCCGATGATCATGCACTTGTTGAGGGACATTGCCTGACCTCCCGGCTGGTCGGATCAGTCGATGGCGGCTGGAGCCGCCTCGCTCTCGGACTCGTCGATGAACTCACCGACGATCTCCGGTTCGTCATCCGGCGGCGGCGGCACTTCAGCGACGTCGAGATCATCGGCGTCATCCGCGCGGCGCGACGCGGACGGATGCTCGATACGCGTCACGAGATGACGCATGACCTCTTCGGTGATGTTCAGGCCGTGCTCCAGCTCGACGACGACCTCAGGGGGCGCCTCGAACAGCACGATGTGGTACGAGCCTTCACGGTAGGCACCGATCGGGTAGGCCAGACGGCGCCGGCCCCAGGGGCTCACCTTCAGGATCTGACCACCGGCTGCGGTGATCGTCCGGGTGGACTTCTCCAGGACGGCCTGGCTGCGGTCATCGGCGACATCGGGCCGGATGACCAGCATCAACTCATAGCGACGCACGGGGTTCTCGTGCTCCTTCCCATGGGATGTGCCCCGCTCGGGTTGGGTCGGACGCAAGGGCGTCCGCACGGCGGAGCTGAAAGGATGAGCGGGGAGTATAGCAGTGCCATCCGGCACGCTGGCGGGGACCATCGATACCCGGAGGGTCCTACCCCGGTACCGGCACCATCGGACCGATCCGGACTGCCCCCCTCTCCTGCTAGCGTACGCGGAGTGGAACCCTCCGACCGATCCCTGTTGCTGCTCTGCGCAGAGCGCGCCGAAGCTGCCCGACTCGCCCAGGCGCTGTCCGGCCTCGGTCGCCGCGTGGTCGCGACACCGTTCGGACCCTCCGCCATGGACCATGGGGTCGGCACCAGCCTGATCGTCGTCGACCGGACGCCGGACGTCGCGGCCACCACCGTGGTCGCCCGGCTCAAGTCCGACCCACGGCTGGCAGCGATCCCAGTGCTGGCCATCGCCCAGACCGATTCGGTCGACGAGCGCATCGCGCTCCTCGATGCCGGTGCCGACGACGTGATGGCACGGCCCATCGACGACCTGGAACTGGCGGCACGCGTCGATGGGCTGCTGCTGCGTACGCCCGCACCAGTCGTCAGCAGCGTGGCGACGCCCGAGACAGTGCCTGACGAGCCGCGCAGGGCCGGCGGGCGTCTGGTCGGCTTCTTCGCCGCGCACGGTGGCGTCGGCACAACGACCCTCGCCGTCAACGCCGCCGTACGGCTGGCCGATCGGGGCGCCGCCACTGTCGCCCTCGTGGACTTGGACCCATGGTGGGGACAGGTGGCCACACATCTGGATCTCTTGCCTCGGGCAACCATCGTGGATCTTGCCCGGGACCTCAACGGCAGCCCGGATGTCGAGCTCGTTCGTGGCTACGCCCTGCAGCACTCCAGTGGCGTGTCGGTCTACACCTCGCCTCCTCGACCCAATGACGCTGCACCGCTGCGCCAGGACCAGCTGGAGCTGGTGCTCGAGGCCCTCCGGGGCACGTACGACTACGTCATCGTCGACGGCGGGTCCGCGATGGACGAGCGGGCGCAGGTCCTCCACGTGCGCGCCGACCGGGTGGTCGTGGTGGTCAGCCCGGAGATCCCCGCGGTGCGCGCCACCCGGATGCTGCTGGAGCAGCTGGCCGAGTTCGAGGCGCCGTCCGAGCGCCAGGTGCTGGTCCTCAACCATATCTTCGCTGCGGGTCTCGTGAAGCGCGATGACCTGCGCCGATCGCTCCAGGTGCCCATCGACATCGAGATCCCGTACGACCCGCTGCTGTTCCTCAAGGCGGTCAACGAGGGCATCCCGCTGGTCATCGGGGCACCCAACTCGGCACCCGCACAGGCCATCCGTCGGCTGGCCGCGTTGCTGCTCGTGGAACCGGCCCATGATCCGGCCGCGGCGACTGCTGCCCCTGCCGCGGCGCCCGCCGACAAGACGCGCAAGCCACTGTTCCGCGGTTTCGGCCGGCGCTAGACCGCTCGGTCCGGGCCCCGCAGCTGTTGGTGCCGAAGCAGGGGTTCGAACCCTGACGACCCTTGCGGGTCCACGGTGTTTAAGACCGCTATGTCTGCCTGTTCCATCACTTCGGCAAGCACTCACGAGCATAACGCTGCCCGAGACGCCACCTGCTTCGCTTCGGACACTGAACGAGGGAGGCAGGCGGCGGCCTGTCCACCCCGGTCAGCGGACGCAGAACGACCCTCGGGCTGCTGGCACCGAGGGCCGTATCCGTGTGTAAGTCGATGGAGGCGACGTCGGGATTCGAACCCGAGAATAGAGGTTTTGCAGACCTCCCCCTTAACCACTTGGGTACGTCGCCGTGAGGGGTCAGTCTACGCAGTCACGAAGAAGCTGGCTGGCCCTCGAGGATTCGAACCTCGGTTCACGGATCCAAAGTCCGGCGTCCTACCGCTAGACGAAGGGCCAGCGGTCAGGAGCCCGCATCCTGGGCCCGCGAGATCCACCGACCGGCACGAGCCGGCCGCAGGTGATGCCGACGAAAGGAATGGAGCGGAAGACGGGACTCGAACCCGCGACCCTCACCTTGGCAAGGTGATGCTCTACCAACTGAGCCACTTCCGCCTGTAAAGTCCAGCCGTCCCCGACCGAGAGAGTGGTGCCGAGAGCCAGATTCGAACTGG
>JBBQNA010000171.1:0-7391 GCA_038329515.1 Candidatus Limnocylindrales bacterium
CTGTGCGGACATGCCGGGCGGCGACGAGCTGGGCGGCCAGCCAGATCACGTAGGCGATGGCGACCAGCACGCCAGCGGTCGACACCCCGCTGACGAGTCCTCCGAGGCTGGCCAGCCCGACCACGAACGAGACAGCCGACACGAGGATGCCCGCGCCGACGACGGGTCCGTCGTGGCGCCGGTCCAGGCAGAGACCGGTCGCGATGAGGGCACCACCGAGGCAGACGCTCAACGGGATCAGCAGACTCACACCGAGCAGGTCCGGATCGAACGACACGTATCTCGCGAGGGACCACTTGGCCAGCGCGGTCACCACGGCAAGGGACGACACCAGGATGACCGGCCCGAGGCGGGACGCCGTCGTGGACTGGCGCAGCAGGCCCAGCAGCGCCGCGAGCGATGCACCCGCGGTGACACCGAGTGCGAGTCCGAGGGCGGCGGGCAGCACCAGCCGCAGGGCCGATATCTCGGCATCACGCCCACTGGCGTCGGCGATGACGAGCCCGACGAGCATGCCCACGAGCGCGCCTCCCACCGCCACGAGGACGATCAGGGCGGCCCGGAGCAGAGGCTGGATGCCGGCCTCCCTCGGCTCGCTGGCCATGTCCATCATGGACACGCGCCTCCCACCCACCATGCGGGTGTCCCGTCACCGCTCGTGATGGCGCCATCCGACGCGATGTCCACCCACCTCGTGACCGGCCCGACCGACTCCCCGGCGCCGACGATGGTCCGCACCTCGCGAAACCCGTCCGTGGCGGGCGACCGATCGAGCATGGCGAGGTGGGTCCCCGCAGGCATCTGCAGACAGGCGACACCCGTCTCGTCGAAGCCGACCTCCTGTGGTTCACTCGGCGTGGGGAGCACCGCGAACCACGTCCCGCTGGCCAGTGCGGTGCGGACGAACAGGGTGAGCTCGCCGACCCCATCGGGATCGAGGGAGAGTGGAACGAATCCGCTGCCGGGCGCCATGTGGCCGACCAGCGTCCGAAGATCTCCCGCGTACACCGGTATCCCTGCGTCCGGCGGCGACGGGACCTGGTACCACCATGGGGCAGGGTCCGAGGTCGGCGTGAGGTCGCGCTCGGCGACATAGCCCGCGATGGACACCCCGTCCGCTCCCCAGGCGCCGATGAAGTCCGGGGTGCGTGCGTCGATGACCTGCCCGTTGGCGTCGACGGCCCCGTCGAGCGAACCCTTGGTGGGCGGCTCATCGCCGGACTCGCCCCAGCCATCGACACCGGGGACGCCGATCGTCGCCTCCGGTGTCGGCATCGGCGCCCGTGCCTGGTTCGACCCGGTCCAGTCCGCGCCGCACACCAGGGACCGGGCCATGTCGACGATCAGCTCGGCGCGGTCGAAGCCGGCCCGGATGTCATAGCCGTGGCCGTCGAGGTCGAAGGTCAGGACGTAGGCCCGGAACCCGTCCGGATGGGCGTCACCATGGATGAGCAGCCCGTCGGAGTCGCCGATACGGACGACGATGCCGCGACCCACAGGCATGAGCGCGCTTATCTCGGCGTACAGAGGCGACTTGTGCTCGACGATGATGGCTCCTCCATCCCGAAGGACACTCAGGGCGGTATCGTCCTTCGTGATCGGATCCCTCGCGAGATACATCAGCGCGATGCCGGTGTATCGCGTGACCCGGCGGACCTTGAGGCCGGACCGCTCCTGAGGCACCTCTGCCCGGAAGTGGTGTGCGCGTACGTCAGCAAGGGTGGACGAGAAGCGACGCGACAGGGGAATGTCGTGCTCCAGCCCCACTTCCTCGTGATCCTCGTTCATCTCGATCGGTCCTGACGGTCCACAGGCGCGCTCGATCGCCGGGCTGGGTGACCGCACCGGCGGCGAGACGACCAGCGGCGTCAGGCCCAGCGCGGGACTACCGCCCCGATCCCGGAGGACGTACCCAGTGTCGGTGACACCCACCGAATACGCGGACTGGAGGATGCCCCGCAGCACCTCGCGGGCCTGTGGATCGTCCCGCGTGCAGCCCCAGTCGGTCAGCGACAGCAGACCGAGGTGCAGCAGCGGCCCATCCTGCCGGTACGTGCCCTCGATGGGACCGCAGCCGACATCGGTCCGCACGGTGGTGCCGGTGAACTCGATGGGCACGGGCGTGGACTCCTGGCCGTCCGGCACGTCCGTCTTGGTGAGCGTCCAGCGTCCGGTGAGGTCCCGGCCCGGTGGTTCCATGGCCGTGAACGTCGCCTCGGCCTTCCCGGCCTCGTCGGCCAGGGTCAGGGTGTCGTCCTCGATGGACCACTGGTCCACGTTCACGAGTGCCCACAGATAGTCGCGTCCCAGCGGGGCGGAGGCGGATGACGAGAAGCCGCCATCGGACTCGCAGGCCCCTCCGTACCATCGGTCCCCGAAGTCCAGGACATCGCCCTCCACGGTCGCTGTGCCTTCGTACCAGCTGCCGCACTCCGTCTCGCCGAGCACCTGCTGGTCGTCGATGCGCAACCAGACGGGGCTATCGGTCACCAGGGCGATCGGAGCATCATCGGGAGCCAGCGCGGTGAGCCGCCAGTAGGTGCCCATCAGGGACGCTGCCCCGGATGCCGTGGGCGATGGCAGGGGACTCATCGCGCCGTTGGGTCCCCCGAGCCCCGAGTGCTGGTCGAACAGCCGGCCGCCGATCGCCGCAGCCCCGGTGAGCAGAGCGACCACCAGCGCCGCCGGCAGGAGCGACTGGCGGAGCATCGGGGGGACCCGCAACGGCGTCCGAGGGCGTGCAGCACCGATGGCCCTCGTCGCGACCGAGTGGGGGTCGTCGAGGAGCAGCCGCTGGTCAGCGTGGGCGAGGAGCCCGTGTGCGAGCCGGGACTCGAAGGCGGCATCAGTCATCGGTCAGCTCCGTTCGGAGGCGGGCGAGGAGGCGGGACAGTCGGCTGCGGACACCGGACGCGGACATGCCCATGGACCGTCCGATCTCGCTGGCATCGAAGCCCGCCACATAGCGGAGGGCCAGCAGTGTCCGGTCGTCGGTGGTGAGGCCACGGAGGGCGATGGACAGGTCCACGTGTCCGCTTCGCGTGGCAGGGTCGCCGTGCGAGGAGCCTGCGGACGCGACGTCGATGTGATCGACCTCGAACCGGCGTCGACGGCGTGCCATCTGGCGTGCCTCGTTCGCCGCCACGCTCATCAGCCAGGCGCGCAGTCGCTCCGGCTCCTTGACGCTCGACATGCGCTTCCACGCGATGACCCACGCCGCCTGGACCGCGTCGCGGGCCATCTCCGGGTCACCGCACACGAGCAGGCTCAGCCGCGCCATGTCGAGCTGGTGGGCATCGACGATGCGGGCGAGCGCGTCGGCATCACCCGCCGCAGCCGCTGCCACGGTGCGGGCCGGGACCATCCCTGGGATCGCCAGTTCGCTCACGATGCCCTACTGATGCTTGGGAGGCCCAAAGTGTCCCACGCGAAGTTCATGGTGAGACAAGTGGGACCGGGTCGGCATCTGATCGGTCCTGCGATGCGGGTCGCGCAGGGCCCCGTCCGTGGCTGCACGGCGTCGGCTCGAGGCGGCTTGGTGCTGTCCCTACGGCGTTGCTGACGGCAGCAGTCGCTCGTTGGGGGACAGGCTGACCGTCAGGACGATGAAGGGCACGAGATCCGCGACGGATGCGGACAGCAGCGCCTTGATCTCAACGGGATCCGATGGCAGGCCGGGGGTCTTCGTGACCGAGGTCGGGATGATGCCAGCGCCGGTGACGTTGCTGCTCGTCATGACACCGCCGTAGCCGAGCGCCACGAGTGCTTCGGCAACGCGTGTCTGGCGCTCGTCCAGCTCCTCGAACGAGAAGGGCTGTCCGTCCACGAGTTCGATGGGGACGGCCTCCGCGTCGATGAGCTCGTGGACCCACGCCGGTGCCACGCCCTTGATGTAGAGCGACGGGACGCCGACCGGATCTTCCGACAGAGCGGAGCCGACGAGGATGTCCTCATCCTGTGCCGCGACCAGTTCGGCGACGTGTCCGACCGCCTCGGTCGAGCAGTAGTTGACCTCGCCCTGGCGAAGGGTCCAGCGACGCTGTCTTGCACCGAGTTCGATGTCCTCGCGCAGGTGGCTCCGCGGATCTGCATAGTGCTTCCGGACGCAGGCCCGGTTCGTCTTCTTGACCATGTCCGGTCCGGCCGCGGCTGGATTCACGGGCGGGACGTCCCTGAGCATCGCAATCTCGTGTACCACCATGACCACCTGCGGGCATGACGGGTCGGGCCTGATGAGCCACACCAGGGGTGGCCCGCCGATGTCGCCGTCGAGTGGGCCGCCGTAGCCGCCGATGTTGACCCGGTCACCGTCGGACAACCGGACGAGCCCATGGGTCGAATCTGCGAAGACGACCTCCTGCGTGACGGGGTCCCAGGTCGTGTCGCCCGTGCGCCAGGCGAGCGTCGATTCACCCCCACCCTTGCCGCGAAGGGTCACGCAGGTATCGGTGATCCTGACCAGATGGGCGTCGATGCCGCCATCGAGGTGATCCGCCGCAGTCGGGTCGTCGAGCACTGCAAGTGGACCCCAGTCAGCAGGAGGCCCGGAGCCGGGAGGTGGACTCGTCAGCACGACCCCTTGCTGCGTGATCCGGGCGGCGAGTGGCTCGGCCGCGGTGGCCACGACGGTCGGGAGGGCGATCGCACCTATGGCCAGCAAGGCGGCGAAGGTGGTCGCCTGTATACGCCTGTTCAAGGGGTCGATCTCCTCGTTCGCGGCGCCGTGACGTCACGGGCCGTGGGGGTCCCTGTCCGCCGCAACTGAGAGGGTGGACGTTCGCTACCCCCATCTGTTTCGTTCGACGCATCGAAGAGTCAGCAGGTGCAAGACGGATCACTCAAGGTCCGACCGTAGCCCACTCCCGGCATCTGACCGTCCGTCAGCAGGGTCCCTGCTGACGGCCCAACGTGTTCCAGGCGACCAACATCAGCTACCCAGGACGTCCTCGACGTTGTGCCGCCACCAGCGGTATAGCGCATCGATGTCGCCATCGCTGCCGTCGAGGATGCCGTAGGTCACATCCCGGTCATCGGTCCAGCGGATGTGTGCCAGGTGCGGTGCGGTGGGCGACACCCAGCATGCGACCCGTCCATGCGCCCATGCCTGTTCGCCCCGCCCGTCGCCACACGAGCCTTGGTCCTCGCGCAGGCCAGTGAGATAGGCACGTCCGAAGTAGTACCTGTCCCGGAACGAGGGCTGCAGGAACTGGAACAGCGCGTACTCGGCGATGTGTCTGGCGCCCACATCACAGGTGATGGCGGCGGTCGCGCCCGCGATGAACGGGTCCGCCGCGTCACCGGTCCCCCGATACCTGCGACACCCGTCGGCGAGCGACAGCGGCACCCCGGCCATCAGCTCCTGCTCCGCCTGTCGACGCCGCCGTCGGAGCTCGTCCGGATCGAGGCCCGGCCCGGCCGTCGGTGAGGACACCGACGGTGGCGTCTGGGCGGCCGCGTCACACCCGGTCGGGTCCAGAGCGCGAGGATCGCAATAGCCCCATGAGATCGCCCTCATCACCCCTTGGGTATCAGGCGGGTCCAGGGACGAGGTCGAGACGATGATCATCCGGTCCGGACCATCGGCATCTGACGTGAGGGCTGCCACCCCGGACACTGCCGGAGAGTCGGCTGTCGCAGATGCCGCGAAGGCGATGCTCGCCGACGGACCCGTCCTCCACGCAGGATCGGCTGGGAAGCCGCCCGAGACGACGCCGGTCCTCACATCAGCCCCGAATCGTGCCCGCAGGGATTCGCGCATCGTGTCGGCAGGAAGGCGTCCGACCGCGGCTGGCTGTGTCGCCAACTCGATGTCGACGCCAGGGAGCGTCGCCGACCATGATCCCTGCCCGATCTCCCGCAGGTCCGAGCCATGCGGCAGGCGGAGGGTCACCGATCCACCGAGTCCGATAGGTGCGGGTACCGCCGACGTGGCATAGGCGTCACAGAGCCGAATGTCGCCTGCTTCGTATCCCACCCCCAGTGCGACGCGCCGCTCGAGACGGTCGCCATGCGTAGTCTCGTCGAACCACGGGGAGGGCCTCGCGGGTGCGGGCTCCGGTCGAGCGGCCGCGAACAACCGACCGGCTGCCGACCTGCTGTCTCCCGCGATGCCGCCGAGATCGGTGAGCCAGCGCAGATACATGCCCGCGTAGCAGTCCGCCTGCAGTCCGGTCGACGGACCCGGCGCCGTTCCGCGTGATGCCGCCACGTACGAGCCCCATGCGCTCGCGATCGCGACCGCTGGCCCGGTCGGCCCCACGTCCCGGTACAGAGAGCGCAGCCAGTCGAAGTCGTATGCCACCGTCCGGCTGACAGCGCAGTAGGTCGCATCCGCGGCGGCTGCCGCTGCCGGCAGCTCACATGGGTCGGGCGGTGCTGTCCCGGTCTGGTATGCGTAGACACCAGCAAGGGCCACGTAGTCAGTACCGACCGCACCAGGGCTGGCGAAGAAGGAGTCGACCGAGCCTGCGTCGTCCGGACCCGCTGCCATCCGCTCCACGAGCTGTCGCAGGGACCGCTCTCCGGCGGGGTCGAGTTTGATCCCCACCTCGGGGACCGCATGGTCGACCGTCTGGGCTGCGGCCGTCCCGGTCACCGCGATCAGGAGTCCGAGTGCCGCGAGCCCCATGCCCAGCCACGACCCCGTCGTCCGACAGTTCTCGATGGTGCCCACCGTCCTGGAAGGGTTGCCCCGCATGCGCGGAGTATCGGCCTTCCAGCGCGCTGCGTGCCTCGGCGGAGGGCAGGCGTCCGGGCCAGACACGATCATCCGCAGGGCGATGACCTGCAGCCCGTCCCGCCGAGCTACAAGACTCATGGGCATCCGACCGCGGCGTTGGCGGCGTGCTGGATCGTCTGATGGCCGTCATCTTCGAGATTCGACGTCATGCTCGCTCGCCGCAAGATGTCCGTGGGCGACCTCGCGAAGGCCGTCGGCATCACCCGGCGAACATCGCGGTGCTCAAGAATGGCCGCGCCCGAGCCTTTCGGTTCACGCCGCTGGACTCGATGTGCCGCGTGGTCGACTGCCAGCCGCGTGACCTGCTTCGCTGGAGTCCCGACCGCCCGGCGTGACAGCCCTGGGCCACTGGGCCATACACGGCCGGAGGCCAGGGTTCTGTACTGACGTAGCCCTCGTGCCGTCGGCTCGCGATGGTAGCGACCGGGATGGCCGTCGACGGACACGGCCACATGATCGGGCTGGCGATCGCCGCGAACGGACCAGCCGCGTGACGATGTCCTGGTAGCCGCCGCCCAGGCAGACCGGCACGCTTCGCCTCATCCAGGTCCGCCGCGTTCCATACGGTCAGGGTGCCGACTCAGGAACGGTAACGACGGGACCGCAGCGGCGTCACAGTCGTGCCGGCGGGGGTGTCCCGGCACGATCTGAC
>JBBQNA010000172.1:0-7314 GCA_038329515.1 Candidatus Limnocylindrales bacterium
GTAGTCGTTCAGGCCGCCCTCGCGATACTCCTGGACCTCCCACTCCACGGTCAGGCCTTCGCACTTGGTCCAGTTGCCCAGCTCGACCTTGTGATCGATGGTCACCTGGAACCGGAATGTCAGTCCACTCTCGGGCATGTCCTGCTCCTAGCGCAGGTCTACGAGCATGCCGGCGCGCTCCCGCGCGACGAGCAGCTCACTCGACAGGGATCGGCGCAGGCGTGGGTAGAGGCGCTGGAGCATCTCGTCCAGGTCGCGGTCGCTCATCGTCGCCGCGGCACCTGCGGTTGGCCCGCCGGCGGTGGCTGGCGCGCTGGACGCGGTGCTCGGCGCGCTGGAATCGGGTGCGGGCGCCGGCGCGTCACCGTCGGCGAGCTGCATCGCGGCGTGGACGGCACGCGTCGCCGTCCTGCCCGTGGGCGCCCCCATGGCCCGGGACACGGTCACTGGCGCAGGCGCGCTGGCGTCCGCGGCTGGCTGGCGGGACCCGGGTCGGGCGAGCGCCAACTCCTCCCACGCGACCGCTGCCTCCGCGGCGCGTGCCGTGGACTCCAGCCGGTGCGCCGATTCGCTGCCGGGTGCCGGCATCGCGGCGCCCAGGTCACGCTGCTGTTGGACGTGCACCAGCTCGTGGGCGAGCACGGCCCGCCCGGCGCCGTGATCGAGCGATCCGACCGATGCCGGGATGGTCACATGGCCATCGACCGTCATGCCCCGGACCGGCCGCACCGAGGCTGCAGGTGTGGGTGGGATCGCGGCTGCGCTGCGCTGGATCGATCGAGTCGCAGATGAGGCGGCGGTGGCGATGGCCGCCGACATGGTGCCTGGGATGCCCGGCTCGGCGGCCGTGGCCGATGCTCGACCCTCCGCCAGCGCCCACGCAGTCTCGCCGCTGGATGTGTCCGGACCCTCGGACGAGGCACCGGAGGGGGAGGCACTAGAGGGCGAGGCACTAGAGGGCGAGGCACTAGAGGGCGAGGCCAACGGCCAGCTCGTGGGCGACAGCGGATCGGAGCCGACGAGCGGCGCTGTCGGTACGGGATCCCCTTGCCCTGTCGGTGTCTTCGGGGCGTCGGCTGACCCGTATGGCGTCCTGTCCGGGTTGGCCACGACACGTGCGAGGACCAACCCGCGAGGTGCGACCCAGGTGCTGGTCTCGGCGGCACTCGCCGCACCAGGCGTCCTGGTGGTACCCGCGCTCGCGATCGTCGATCGAAGCGCGCCTGCGAGTGGCCCCGCGGCCGGGGTCACGTGCGGGGGTGCCGTCGCCGCGGACCGCTGGACCGCCGCGGCCCCGGCTGGCGACGCAGCCGCGGCACCGGCTGGCGATGCGGGCGCGGTGATCGCCGTAGTGCCGCCAGGGGTCATGGCCCGCGCGGCGTCGACGGGCGTCGGCAGTGTCAGGGGCGCATCCGGCGATCGCTCGATGGGTGGACCGAGTCGCACGCGTGACCCACTCGTGGTCCGCAGGATGGTGCGCACCGCGGGCAGAGGCGCATCCGGGGACGTGCCTGGCCGACGACCAAGGGGCGCGGCATTCGGTGCGAATGTCAGTGGCGTCGTGCCGGTCAGCGGTGAACCGCCAGCGGTGGGTACAGCGGATCTAGCCGTGGCGCCCGCTGCCGCGGCTGCGATCGACGCCGCGGATCCGGTCGTGCCGCTGACGCTTGCCGTGGTCATCGATCGCGCGACGACCGGAGCAGCAGTCACCACGGCACTGCGCCGGGGCTCGATGGTCGGCAGGGCGGGCGCGTCAGCTACGGCATCCGCAGCGCTCACGGTCTCCGGCTCGACCACGGCCGCGGCCTTGCGACGGAGCAGCGGCAGCGACTGCGCGCCACCCGGACCTGCCACGACCCGCGAGATGACGGGCCGTGTGAGACCTGACATCAGGCCTGCGGGGCCATCGGCGCTGCGCTCGTGGCCAAGTGGCCGCAGGATCGGATCAGGCAAGCGGCTGCCAGCCAGCTGCTCGCGAAACCGCTGGACGCGGATGCCGGGATCGGCCCGGAAGGACGGCCGCAACGTGCCGACGGCAGGCCACTCGGATCGCCTGACGGCGAGCGCGCTCGACGCCTGCGTGCCATCCCCCGCAGCCGCGGGAGCAGCGGCGGACGCCTCGGTCGAGCGACCGGAGGATCGTCGGGATGGCCAGGGCAGACGCATGACGCGCTACTCCTCTTCGGTCAGACGACGGTTGATGCTCGAGATCTCGGCCGCGAAGCGCTGCCGGTCGGCATGCTCCAGGTCCATGATCTCGTCCATCGACCAGTGGAAGTGATAAGCCACGTACGCGACCTCCTCGAAGAGCCGGTCGGCGGCGTACGTCACGATCCCCCCAGGCTGTCCGCCCCCAGGTCGATCGTGAACTCGTGTTGGCAGGCCGGGCAGCTTACGGCGACCTGGCTGGTGCCCTCCTGGTTGACTCGCCGATACAGGTCCTGGAGGAATGCCAGGTCGGACGCGAACAGGTTCTCGACGATGCCCGGGTGGACCTCCGACAACGTGCCGAGGCGGATGACGACCCGCGACAGCAGGAGCACCGTGAGGTACGCCTCGTTCTCGCGCACCCGTGGGTCCCGTTGCGGGACGATCTCGTCCTTGGCCGTGGCCAGGCGCATGATGCCGTCGCGATGCACGGCACCACTGGCATCGACATAGCCTCGCGGCAGCACGAACGCGAACTCGGTTCGCAGGCCCGTCGAGGGCGTTCGGGAAGCCGACGAAGCGCCGGCCCCCGACAGCGCAAGCGCGCTCATATGCGCTCGCCTACGCCCGGACGAAGCTCTCGCAGACCAGCGAGGCTTCCTCCATCAGGACCTCGTTGGCACCCGCCTTGAGGGTGCCGGTGCTGATCTTGGAGATCCAGGCGTTGGTGAAGTTGTACCGCGCGACCTCGGAGCCGTCATAGCTTTTGAGGATCACCGAGCCATTCTTGCGCGACTCGCTGACCTTGCCCTGGACCATGGCCTCGTGCCAATCCCAGAGCGCCTTGGAGGAGTTCTTGGCACGCTTGAGGGTCAGGGTCGGGGGCTTGATGGCCCCCGGCGACTTATGGATGACAAGCTTGCCATCGCGGGTGTTCTCCTTGAGCTCGATGACGTCCACCTCAGACGCCAGGCCGCTCACCTCGGAGAACTGGGCGATCTCGATGGAGTCGATCTCGATGGCGAACAGATATGCCGCAAGCGCGTCGGACGGTAGATTCGGTAGGCCGCCGGCCATCAGTCAGTCCCTCCTATTCGCTGAGCGACGCGCCGCCGGAGAATTGCGAGATGCGGAACACCACGAATTCGGCGGGCTTGACGGGCGCGATCCCGATCTCCACCACGAGCTGGCCGGCATCGACCACTTCGGGCGGGTTGGTCTCGGAGTCGCACTTGACGTAGAACGCTTCCTGGGGAGTGGCCCCGAAGAGCGCGCCGTCCCGCCAGGTGCGGGTGAGAAACGCGTTCAGGGTGCGCTTGACGCGCTGCCACAGGTCCATGTCATTGGGTTCGAAGACCACCCACTGGGTGCCCTCCAGGATCGACTCCTCGATGTAGTTGAAGAGTCGGCGGACGTTCAGGTAGCGCCACGACGGATCGCTGGACAGCGTCCGTGCGCCCCAGATGCGGATGCCCCGGCCGGGGAAGGCACGGATGCAGTTGATGCCATTGGGATTGAGCTGGTCGTGCTCGCCCTTGGTGATGATCAGCTCCAGCGCCAGGGCGCCGCGGATGACCTCATTGGCGGGTGCCTTGTGGACACCGCGCTGGGCGTCGCTGCGTGCCCAGACGCCGGCCACGTGGCCGCTCGGCGGCACGAACGCACCCTTGCCCGTGAGCGGGTCGAGGACCTTGACCCACGGCCAGTACAGCGAGGCGTACTTGGAGTCGTAGCCGACCTTGTCGACCCGCCACTCCTTGACCTGCTGGGCGTTGAGCCCTGGCGGCGCATCCAGGATGGCCACCCGGTCGCCCATCAGCTCGCAGTGACCGATCATGGCCGACTGCACTGCCTGGACGCCCTCGGCGTCGATGACGCCCTTCTGGTACAGGCTCATGAGGTCGGGCACGGCGAGCATCGTGACCTCGTCGACGGCCTCCAGGCCACCGAAGCCGGTCCGGTCGGCGGGATCGCCGACGTAGTCGTCCGGGGTCAGGCGCATGGGCTTGCTGCTCTCGGCACCCGTGAGGGTGACGCGACCACGGGCGGGGGACCGCTCGATGGCGGCCTGGCCGACCTCCTCCACCGTGATCAGCTTCGACTGCTCCTTGATGACGGTCAGGACGTTGGTCTTGCCACGCTTCGTGGACAGCTCGTCGTAGACCTCATCGGACTTGCCGGGGGCACGCACCGTGAGCTTGAAGGTGTCCTCGGCGGGGGTGGTCGCTTCCGACACCTCGACCGAGATCTGGTTGCCACCAGCGCCCGACTCGAGGGCGCTGATGCGATAGCCGTTGAGCTTGGCATCCTTCTGGGTGGGAATCTCCGCCCGTGCGGTGGCCGCCGGCGCATCGCCGCCGATGCGCACCACATAGGCGGCACCGCCACCATTGAGGAAGTAGCCGTAGACGGCGTGCGCCAGGTAGGCGCCCTCCATGAAGTCACCGAACGCAGACACGAACTGGGTCCAGTTCGTGACGAGGGTCGGAGTATTCGTTGGCCCGCGCGCTGCGAGCCCCACGAACGCGGCCACGGCCGTGCCGACACCCTCGATGGGGCGCGACCCAGCCTCGACTTCTTCTACGTAGACGCCGGGCGACAGATATGTCGGCATGCGGTATGGGCCTCCGGTGTTCGGAACGGACTGGCGCAGCGTGGTCGTGCCGATGCCGGTACGGAAGTGCCCCGGGGCCCGGTGTCGGGGTAAGGTTCGCTGCCCGTTGGGGCAAGTGGGCCCTGTGGCGCCGCGAGGCCCCGCGGCTGGTCGCATCAGCCAGGTCGCATCAGCCAGGTCGCATCAGCCAGGTCGCAGCCCTGGGCCGAGGCCCAGCGAGCGCGCTAGTCGTCCAGCGACTGAGGAAGCCAACGAGGCTGGCCGAGGCGCCCGTCCTCCGCTCGTTCAGTCGTCGGGCCGCTGAGCTGACCAACAAGCTCCGGATGTGGTCGACATCGGGCTCCTGTGGGTCGTCGTGGGCTCGTTCAGTCGCCCCACGGGTAGATTGGCCAACGAAGACGTCCGCAGCGACCTTTGTTGCTTGTTCAGTCGTCCCGCGACTCAAGCGGGCGGCCCGACGGACTTTCATGCGTCCGAGCGGACTCAGAGTCCGAGCGGACTCAGGGCCGGCACCCCGCCCGCCGGACCACCGCGACCCGCTCCAGGCGCGCTTGCCCGATAGGGCAGCACGGGGCGCCCCATCGTCCGCCCGGTGGCGGCTGGCCGGGCCGAGCCACAGGCCACAGGCTCAA
The DNA here is from genome assembly GCA_038329515.1 of Candidatus Limnocylindrales bacterium. Taxonomy (GTDB): domain Bacteria; phylum Chloroflexota; class Limnocylindria; order Limnocylindrales; family CSP1-4; genus JAFMJV01. Next base: position 5,395 of record JBBQNA010000172.1, read on the forward strand.
CGCGCGATGATCCATGACGTCGATGAGTCCCTGCGCACCCTGGTCAAGCGCGAAGCCCTGAACGGCTCGCGGGTGGAGATCGGGTTCGAGGCACCCACGCGCGAGTGGTCCGCGCGCCAGAACACGCCAACGGTCAGCCTCTACCTGTACGACATCCGTGAGGACACGACGCGTCGCGAGGTGAACTGGGAGCCGGTCCGCGGCGCAGACGGCATCACGACCCAGCATCGACAGCCACCGCGCCGGTTCCGCCTGTCGTATCTCATCACCTGCTGGACACAACGGCCGGAGGATGAGCATCGGCTGTTGTCGGCGTTGCTGTCCTGCTTCCTGCGATACCCCATCCTGCCCGGGGACGTCCTTGCTGGCTCGTTGCTGGAGGCAACGGTCCCGCTGATGACCACGATCGCGTTGCCGCCCCCCGCGGACCGCTCCATCGCGGATGTCTGGTCGGCGCTCGGTGGCGAGCTGAAGCCGTCCCTGGACCTGGTCGTGACCGCGCCCCTGGACACCAACGTGCCCATCACTGCCGCGCCGCCGGTCACCGAGTCGCCCATGTTCCGGCTCGTCCGTCCGGACGGCTCGACCGACGAGGCTGGGTCTGGATCCGGGCGCCACGCGGCGCGGGCACGCGGACCGCTCTCGCACGACGAGCCGTGGTCCATGGAAGAAACGGTGATGCCCCGTCAGACGCACAACGACGCTGCTGGCGAGGCGTCGACAACTCCGGCCGCGACCGGCAAGGGCAAAGGCAAGGACAAGGACAAGGACAAGGACAAGAAGGTGCCAGAGCCCCAGGCGCCACCCTCAACCGCCCACCTGCCTGGGCGCCGGATCATCGTCCGCGGCGTCCGTCGGCCGTAGATGGTCGCGACCCAGGAACCGCCAGGGGAGTCGACAGCGGAGCCCGCAGCCCGGCTCAGCGCGTTAGCAGCGTCGACCGACCTCGACCCGTCGCTGCGCTACCTGCTCGATCGCCTGGCCGCCGTGGAGTGGCGTGTCCGCGACGCGGTAGAGCGACGCCGGTCCCAGGATCCCGACCCGGACGACCGCTTCCGGGGCCTGTACATCCCCGATGCCCAGGTCGACGAGATGCTCGCGGGACCTCGTGCACTGCTAGATGAGAGCTCCCGGAGCGCGTGGCAGGGGGCGATCGCGACCGCCGACAGGAATGCGGACAGCGCGGAGCAGGCTGGTGGCGCGGTGCGACTCAGACGGGTCGCGCGCACGTTCGGCTTCTTGCCCATCGATATCGACATCCTGCTCGTCGCGGTAGCGCCAGATCTCGATCCCCGGTTCGAGCGGCTGTATGCGTATCTCCAGGACGACGTGTCGCGGCGGCGTGCCAGCACCGGTCTGGCGCTCGAGCTGGCCACTGGCGTACCAGGTGCCGCGGTGGCGCGGGCGCGGCTGGACCCGTCCGCGCCACTCGTCGGGGGCGGGTTGCTCCTGGTGGAGGAAGGCGACCGACCGTTCCTGACGCGGTCGCTGCGGGTCCCAGATCGCGTCACCGCGCATCTGCTGTTGGATGATGCACTCGACCAGCGCCTGGCCGCGCTCGCGGTCGAGCCACGTCCGTTGCAGCTGCCGGATGGTGCTGCCGTGAGCCGGGCTCGTGCGAGTGGCGTGCGCTCGTTCTATGTCCGGGAGCGATTCGGGTCCGCCGGCACAGCTATGGCAGTGGCGGCACTGGCCGAGGATGGCACGCGCGCCCTGGTCCTGGACTTGAACCGGCTACACCCAGCCGATGACGCAACCGAGATCGCGGCGGTCGCCGCTCGAGAGTGCCGCCTGACCGACTCGGCGCTCATCGTGGGACCCGTGGAGGTGCTCGCGGAGCGTGGCGCCTCGTCCGTGCGCGCCTTCGCGGAAGTGGCCTGCCCCGTGGTCATCATCGGCTCTCGACCGTGGGACCCGGCG
>JBBQNA010000173.1:0-7302 GCA_038329515.1 Candidatus Limnocylindrales bacterium
CGCGGCACGGCGCGCCGCTCGCGTCGGGAGGAAGTCTGGTCCTGGGCGCCTGCCGGTCGCCCCACAGGGAAGCCGGCGGCGTTGCAGGATCCTCTCAGCCCTCTGAAGCGGGCCCGGCGCATCCCGAGCACAGGCCCGACACGGTGAGGTGGGTCAGGTCCATCACGAAGCCGCGGTCGTGCTGGAGGACCGCGGACAGGCTCGATGCCTCATCCGGCCCGATATCCCAGCTGGCGCCGCATCGGGAGCAATGCAGATGGCCGTGCTCTGTCTCCGGCAGCACGTGGTATTCCTCGCGCCCATCGGGACCATGAGCGTGCCGGACCAGGCCCAGCTCCTCCAGCACGTCCAAGGTCCGGTAGACAGTGGAGGGGATGGTCGAACTGTCCTTCTGGCGGCATCGCTCCACGAGCTCGGCCCCAGTGACGTGCCCCTCTGCACGCGAAAGCACGTCCACCAGCATGCGTCGCTGTGGTGTCCAACGCAGGCCGCGGGCGTGCAGCTGCTCTCGGGCGCTGGCCCAGCCGTTTGCAGCGCGGAGCCCGCGCGAGGGTTGCTGGGGAGTGGATGATCCCGGAGTTGACATCCTGGGAAGTATGAGGGGTAGACTGCGGCGGCGTGCTGTTGCACACTGTTGCAACAACATCACTTGTCAACTATGACTGGAGATCACATGTCAGTTCGTCGGATCGGGCTCATGGCCAGCGTGGCTGTGCTCCTCGTTGCAGCCCCGGTCGCGGGCCAGTCTCCCGCCGCATCCATGCCCGCCGCGGTGCCGCAGCTGGGCTGGCAGGATGAGTTGACGGGGGGTCCCGACATGCTCGACGTCGCGACCACCGTGGCGCCCATCAGCTCCCTCGCCCGCAATATCGGCGGCGACCGGATCCGACTGCATGGCATCGTGCCGGATGCCACCAACTCCCACACCTTCGAGCCCAGCCCCTCGGACGCCCGGGTGCTCAACGCCGCGGACCTCATCATCGTCAACGGCCTCCACCTGGAGGAGCCCACGCTGGACCTGGCTGAGGCATCCAAGCGCCCCGAGACACCCATCATGCAGCTGGGCGACAACACCATCTCCGAGGCCGACTGGCTGTTCGACTTCAGCTTCCCGCAGTCAGAGGGTGACCCCAACCCGCACCTGTGGATGAATGTGCAGTACGCCCTCGCGTACGCGGAGCTGATGCGTGACTGGTTCAGCGAGGCGGATCCCGCCAACGCGGCCTACTACGCCACCAACTACGACCTGCTCAAGACGCGACTCGATGACCTGGACGCGCGCATCCGGGCCGTGGTGCCAACGGTGCCCGGGGCCAACCGCAAGCTCCTGACGTACCACGACTCATGGGCGTACTGGGCACGCGAGTACGGCTTCGATGTCATCGGCGCCGTCCAGGCCTCCGACTTCTCGGACCCCAGCCCGCAGGACGTGGCCAACCTCATCGACCAGATCCGCGAGCAGCAGGTGCCGGCCGTGTTCGGCTCCGAGGTCTTCCCGAGTGCGGTCCTGGAGCAGATCGCCAGTGAAGCCGGCGCCGTGTTCGTCGATGCGCTGCGCGACGACGAGCCGCCCGGTGCCCAGGATGCACCCGAGCACACCTACATGGGCATGCTCCGCAAGGACATGGAGATCATGATGGACGCCCTCGGTGGGCAGGGGACCGCCACGTTCGCCGACTTCCCCGTGGAGGACACCTGGCAGCCGTGACGTTTCGGGCCCTCGAGCAGCCATCGACGAGCGGGGTGGACGCGCCGCTCGTTCGGTTCGAGGGTGTCAGTGCCAGCTACGGCGGCCCGGCCGTGCTCCAGGATGTCGACCTGTCACTTGCACGGGGCAGCCTCGTGGGTATCGTGGGGCCATCTGGTGCCGGCAAGACCACGCTCCTGCGCGCCATGGTCGGTCAGGTGCCCAGGCTCAAGGGCAGGGTCCTGGTCGACGGGCGCGATGTCAGCGGTGGCCGACCTGCCAACATCGGCTGGGTGCCCCAGCTCGAGACCGTCGACTGGGACTTCCCGGCCACGGCCCGGGAGGTGGTGCTCATGGGCCGCTGGTCCCACGCTCCGTGGCGTCCCTGGATGACCGCACAGGACCGACGCGAGGCGGATCGGGTCCTGGAACGACTGGGTATCGGGGGTCTGGGTGAGCGGCAGATCCGGGAGCTGTCCGGCGGCCAGCAACAACGCGTCTTCCTGGCGCGCGCCATGATCGCCGAACCGCTGCTGCTGCTGCTGGACGAGCCGACGAGCGGCGTGGACATCCGAACCCGGGACGAGGTGCTGCACCTGCTGGCGGACCTCAACTCGCAGGGCGTGACCATCGTGCTCACGACCCACGAGCTGAACTCGGTCGCGGCGCATCTGCCCTACGTGGTGTGTGTCAACCGACGCATCGTGGCCCAGGGCGATCCAGACACCGTGTTCACCTCCGAGATCCTCAACGCGACGTACGCCGCGGACCTGCGCATCGTGCGTCAGGACGGCATGGTCCTGGTCGCGGATGCGGCACCGCACCGTCTGCGGGAGGCGCTGCGTCACCGGCACGATGGCTACGAGCACGCCCACCACGAACACGATGGCGCGCCCCATGTCCACGGACCGAGCGACAGGTGATCGAGCTCATCACGGAGCCGTTCGGGTATGCCTTCTTCCGCCAGGGCCTGGCGGTGTCGGTGCTGGTGGGCCTCGTCTGTGGCCTCATCGGGGTCTATGTGGTGCTGCGGCACATGAGCTATATCGGCCACGGCCTGTCCCATGCCGTCTTCGGTGGGGCCGTGGTCGCGTACGCCATGGGCATCAACTTCTACCTGGGTGCCGGTGTCTGGGGTTTCCTCGCCGCGGTGCTCATCAACGCGGTGTCGCGCCGCCGCCGGATCGGCGCTGACGCTGCCATCGGCATCATCACCACCGCCAGCTTCGCGCTGGGCGTGGCCATCATCAGCAAGACCAACAGCTACACCACCAACTTCGAGGCGGCCCTGTTCGGCAATATCCTGGGCGTCACCCCCGCCGACCTGCTCGTGGTCACGATCGTGACCATGTGCGTCGCTGTGTTCATCGCGCTGTTCTACAAGCGCTTGCTGTTCATGACCTTCGACCCCGAGGTCGCGCCCATCTTCGGCATCCGCACGGGCGTCGTTGACACCTTGTTCGCCCTGGCTCTGGCGGCCACCATCGTGGCTTCCATCAACGTCGTTGGCGTGACGCTCATCGCTGCCACGCTCATCATCCCGGCGACCACCGCCCGGCTGTTGACCGACTCGTTCGCGCGGATGCTGTTCCTGTCGTCGTTCCTGGGCGCCACGGCCGGCGCCGTTGGCATGTTCGCCAGCTACTGGCTGGACATCTCGTCGGGCGCCACCATCGTGCTCCTGGAGGCGGCCATGTTCGTGGTCGCGTTCGGGTGGAGCTCCATCGGCCGCCATCGATCAGCGTGGGCGGCGGCGCCGGTGGAGATCGTCCATGGTCGGCCGCAGGTGTTCGATGACCTGTAGCCCTCCCGAGGGGGCCATCTGGCAGGGGGTGGCCTGCGGGATGTCTGGCATCATGCCCGCATGTCGCAGCGCCGCGCGTCCCTGACGCTTCGCAGCTCCGTGCGACGCCCTGCTCGACCCGAGCGAGTGGCGTTCACGCTGCTGGCGTTACTCGCCTGCGTCCTTGCCCACGAGGGGACGTACCTGGTCTCCTTCGGCAGTGGCGCGTCCTACGCCAGCGCGATGCGATCGACCGGACACGACGGCTACTGGCTGTGGCTGGTCGCCGCGGTCGTCGCTGCGATCGCGGGCCTGACGATGGTTGCCGCGGTCCAGTTGCGTCGCCTGCGGCGCGAAGCGAACGCGTCCCCGACGACGGGAGACGGCGATGGCCTGCGGGACTATCTCTCGCTGCTGCTCGGCAGTTGGGCGCGACTCGCCCTCATGGCGGGCCTGTTGTACACCGCACAGGAGAACGCCGAGGCGATCGCCGCCGGCTTGCCGGTGCAGGGCGTGGACGTCCTGCTGCGACATGGCCTGGCGCCCCTGGTGCTGGTCCTGCTGGCGACCCTGATCGTGGCCCTGGTCGCGGCGCTGGTGCACTGGCGCCGGCTGGTGCTCCTCGGCCGTATCCCGGCGACGGCCCATGACTGGGCGCCAGCTGTGTCGACTCCCCGCCTGCGACACGGGCTGCGGCTCGCCTTCCGCACGCGAGTGCCCGGCGCACGCGCCAGTCGCGGGCCGCCCCGCCGTGACTGGAGTCCGGCCGCCTAGCCCGGACCGCCGCGGGATGCATGCGTCCCGAACCTGCCGCCGATCCGCGGGAACGTGTCGTTCAACGGGCGTTCCCAGGGACCGATCCCCCGCTCCTCCCGAGGTCGTCATGACCCGTTCCAGTCGTCCATCCGGGACCACCAAGCGTCCCGTCGCGCCCGAACCCTCGCGGCGCTCTCCGATGGTCATCATCACCGTCGCGGCGGCAGCGCTCGGCCTGCTCGCCGTTGCCGTCCTCGCCATCGCAGGTGGCCTGCCCGGCGGCAGCTCCCCCAGTGCCCTCGCGACGCCGGTCGTGCAGACACCCACCTCCCTGGAGGATGGCCGCAGCCTGGGCGCCGCGGACTCGCCCATCACCATCGACGTGTGGGCCGATTTCCAGTGCCCCGTGTGCGCCCGCTTCACGCGTGATCTCGAGCCAGCGATCGTCTCCCGGTATGTCGAGCCGGGTCTCGTTCGGCTGACCTATCGGGACTTCTCGTTCATCGGCCCGGAGTCATTCGATGCAGCCGTGGCGGCCCGCGTGGCAGAGGCGCAGGGAGCCTCGTTCTGGGCGTACCACGACCTGCTGTTCGCCAACCAGGGTGCCGAGAACCAGGGCGCCTTCAGCCGCGACCGGCTCGGAGATATGGCGGTTGCGGTGGGTCTCGATCGTCAGCCGTTCCTGGCTGCCCTCGATGACCCAGCCATGCTCGCCGCAGTCCACGAGGAGACGGCGGTGGGCCAGTCGCTGGGCGTGGATTCGACACCCACCATGTCCATCGATGGACAGCTGGCAGCGGGCCTGCCGGACTGGACCAGACTGTCGGCGTATCTCGACGGCCTGGTCGCGGTCGCCAGCAGCGCGCCGACCGGCCCGGGCACGAGCGCGCCATGACGGGCAGGCTGGGTGGGATCCTGACCGTGCTGGCGCTGGTGGCCGTGGCCATCGCGCTGTACCTCAGTGCCGTCAAGCTCAGCGGTGGTGCGCCGGCCTGCGCGGTGATCAGCGGTTGTGAGACCGTCAACAGCAGCGAGTACTCCACGTTCCTGGGTATCCCAGTGGCGATCCTCGGCCTCGGCGCGGCGGCCACCATCCTGGCCGGTGCCGTCCTCTGGTGGCGTCGCGCCGACACCCGCGGCCTGTACCTCGCCTATGCCATCGGCCTCGTCAGCCTGCCCGTCCTTGCCTGGTTCACCTACCTGGAGGTCGCCGTCATCCACGCCATCTGTCTCTGGTGCGTGGCCTACGCCCTGGTCATCGTCAGCGGCTGGGCAGCTGCAGCCGTCGCACTTCGCGGTGTCCGATGACGCGCGATCACCGGGCGTATGCTCGCCCTGCCGTGTCGCGTCATCGCTGGTTGCCGCTCCTCGTCGTGGGCCTGCTGTTGCTGCTCGTCGGCTGTTCAGCCGGTTCCTCCGCCGCCACCGTGGTGCGCTACGAGCGCGACTGGCCGGACGGTTACCACGAGGAGCTGACCATCACCGATGACGGCCGCGTGACCATGAAGCACGGGGATGTCCTCGAACGGCTCACCCTGTCCACCGACCAGGTCCGGCAGGTCCGTGATGCCCTGGCCACCGGAGTGCCCGAAGGCGACAAGGGCGACAGCCTGGTCCGCACCGTGGTCCTCGCCAATGGCACCAGCGTCACACCGGTTGATCCGGTTGCCGGATCGTCGGTGGAGTTGCTGGAGCTGCTCATGACGACCCACTCCCTCCTTGGCGCACCCGTCCCGGGGGCGTCGGCGATGCCGATCCACGACATGAGCTCGATGCAGGCGCCGTGAGACGTCTCGCGCGCGCGCCGATGCTGGTCATCTTCGGCTGGGCGGTCGTCGGCCTGCTCATCGGCCACGTCGCGTCGTACGACCTGGTGTATCCGGATGGGCACGTCCACGCAGAGGTCCTCGCGGCGTCCGGCCATCAGTGGCTGTGGCTGCTGGAACCGTCGGTCATCATGGGCTTCCTGGTCGCCGTCGGCGCAGGATTCCTCGGGTCACGCAGCGCGCGCCCCCGCGAGGTCCGCTTCCGGGTCCTGGCGACCATCCAGATCTCGGCGTTCCTGGGCATCGAGCTGCTGGAACGCCTCGGTCACGGCGTCACGCCGGCCGAGATCACCCACGAGCTGTTCGATCACGGCCTGTGGCTGGTGGTCGCCATCGGTGTCGGTGCCCAGCTGTTGACGGCGTGGCTCGGTTCTGCCGTGAGCCGGGTCGTCGCGGCCGCAGCACAGTCCCCGGTCCGCCCACGCACCCGTGTCCCGTCCCGTCCCGCGATCCTGCTATCCCTCGCAGGCCGACCGCGCCGCGCGCCGGTGATGCGCGCCCACGGCAGTCGTGGTCCACCCCGTGCCCTCGTCATCACGTCCCCTCTGATCCGGTAGCACCATTCTGCCGAACGGAATGGTGTCGCATCGGACCCGCGACATCGACGAAGGAGTCACGTTCATGGATCACGTCTTCACGCGCCGGCGCGTTGCCGGCCTCGCCTCTACGACCGCGCTGTTGCTGGCGGTCGCCGTCCCGGCGTCAGCCCACGTCTTCATCACCGATGGCGGCGCTGTCGTGGGCGGTGGCTACGGCACCGAGTTCACCTTCCGCGTGCCGCACGGTTGCGACGGCACCGCGACCACCGCACTCGAGGTGCAGATCCCGGCCGGCGTCATCGATGTGAAGCCGAAGCTCATGGCCGGCTGGACCATCGATGTGGTCTCGACACCGCCGGTCCTGCCCTCGATGGCACCGGATGCGTCGTTCACGGACGAGCAGATCGATGCCATGGACGCGCCCGTCGTGACCTCCGTCAAGTGGTCGGGTGGGACGCTGCCGGACAGCCAGTACGCCGACTTCCAGCTGATGGCCGTGTTCCCGGAGACGCCCGCCACGGTCGCCCTGCCGACGGTCCAGGACTGCGGTGATACGCAGGTGGCCTGGATCGAGATCCCGGCCGCCGGCCAGACCGAGGATGACCTGGAGCACCCGGCGCCGACGGTGACCGTGGTCGCCCCTGCGACCTCGCCAGCACCCTGATGGCCGGTCCCGCGGCGACGCGGGGCCGAGCGACCGCGAGGAGGCGG
>JBBQNA010000174.1:0-7297 GCA_038329515.1 Candidatus Limnocylindrales bacterium
ACGTTCGTGATGAGCCCGAGCGATATCGTCAGTGCCATCCAGGAAGGCCTCAAGATCACCGTCGTCATCGCGGACAACCATGGTTACCAGGTCATCCGGCGCCTCCAGCTGTTCCGCGTGGGCACCTCATTCGGCAACGAGTTCCGGACCCGGGACCAGGATAGTGGCCAGCTCGATGGCGACGACCTCGCGCTCGACCTCGCGGGTGTGGGGGCCGCGTTCGGGGCGCGCGCGTGGCGGGCCGACGACGAGGCATCCCTGCGGCAGGCGTTACGCGAGGCGCGATCGGAGCCCCGGCCCTGTCTCATCGTGGTCGAGATCGAGCGTCAGCGATTCCTGCCCGACTCGGAGGTCTGGTGGGACGCGCCGTCGCCCGAGACCTCCGATGATCCGGGCACGGACGAGCGACGCGCCGCGTACGAGGCCGGCCGGTCAGACCAACGGTTCTACGGTTGACGCGTCGGAAGCTACCAGGGGAACGTGCTCAGGGCACGCACGCGGGGCCATCGGAGGCAGGGCGCGAAGCCCTCGGCATATCGGACACCGGACTGCATGCCGCGCAGGCGCGCCTTGGTCGTGCCGGCTTCCTGGAGGGACCAGCCATGGCCCGAGGTCGACTCGGCGGACTGGCTGGCGTGGCAGGCGACCAGGGCGAGCTTGCGCTCCATGACATCCGTGACATCCACGTAGAAGGTGGGCTGGAAGTCGACGCCCAGCGTGGCGTCGTAGTAGTACATGGCGGGATCCCGTTCCACGACCGGCAGGCCAACAAGCACCTGTGGCAAGGCGGCGAGGTGACACGCCTCGAGCGCGAGCTGCCCCGTGAGCGTGTGGTCCGCCTGGTAGTCCGATGGCGGCGAGGCCAGCACCAGGTCGGCGCCGACCCGGCCGAGTACCTTGGCGAGTTCCAGGCGCAGCTGCCGCGTATCGAACAGGAACTGGTCCTCTGCGCCGAGGCAGACATACTCTGCCCCCAGGAGAGTTGCGGCAGCACGTGACTCGGCATCCCGGATCGCCGTCACGGCCACCGGGTCCTGGCCCGGCACGGTCGACCCCTTGTCGCCGTTCGTGATGTTCACGATGGTGATGCGGACGCCAGCGTCGGCCAGCTTGAGCAGCGTCCCGCCACAGCCACCCTCGACGTCATCCGGATGTGCTCCGACTGCGACCACGCTGCGATACAACGTCCCATCCTCCCCGATCGGCCGCGTCCACTCACGACCCACAAGCCAGTACTGTACGCTGGCGCAAACGCTTGCGTGAGGAGTGTGCGCCGATGGCAGTGGCAGACCAGCCCTCGGATCGGGCGCGGGTCCGCGTCGAACGGCGTGGACCGGGCGGGGCGGTCGCGTGGGTGATCCTCCAGCGGCCCGAGGTGCACAACGCGCTCGACGCTCGGACCGTGGCCGAGCTGTCCGCCATCTTCGGCGAGTTCCTGGGCGAGTCGCCGACAGCGCTCCGGGGCGTCGTGCTGGCAGCCGAAGGCGCGTCGTTCTGTGCCGGGGCGGATATCGGCTGGATGCGGGCGAGCCTGGACCTGGACGAGCTGGCCAACCTCCGGGAAGCGGACCTCCTGGCATCGATGTACGCGAGCATCGACCGATGTCCGGTGCCGCTCATCGCCCGGGTGCAGGGCTCCGCGTTCGGGGGCGGCGTGGGCCTGCTTGCCGTTGCCGACCTGGTCATCGCGGAGGCCAGCACGCGGTTCGGGCTGACGGAGACACGCCTGGGGATCCTGCCGGCAGTCGTCGCGCCCGTGGTGGTCAGGCGTATCGGCGATGGCCAGGCGCGCGCGCTGTTGCCTGTCGGGCGGCGATTCGACGCCCCGACGGCGCTACGAGTGGGACTCGTCCACGAGATCGCCACGGGCCTGGACGGGCTGGATGCGGCCGTCGATGGTGCGGTCCGTGACCTTCTGGCCGCGGCCCCGGGTGCCGCACGCGCCACCAAGGCGATCATCCGGGACATTCGACACCTGTCAACCGACGAAGCGCGCGGGGAGATGGCGCGTCGGAGCGCGGCTGCCCGCATCTCGGATGAGGGTCAGGAAGGACTGCGTGCCTTCCTTGACCGGCGGTCGCCCTACTGGGTGGAGGAGATCACATGAACGGACCTGGTGCACGGGCCTGGGCTGGCGAGTCGCCATTCGAGGCGTCGCCGGCCGCGGACATCTGGACAGCCATGGCCGGGATGGGGGTCGTGGACACCCATGAGCACCTCCGTCCCGGGGACGCGCTGCAGCTGCCCATGACGGTCGGCAGGCTCCTGCGTCGGAGCTACCTGGTGCGCAACCTCCGCGTCAGCGACGGCAGCCCGAATGGCGTCGGGCCCAACCTCGAGGTCGCGCTTGACGGTGCCACGTGGTCGGACGTGGCACCCATCGTGCCGCACCTGCGGGCTGCGTCCTACTACCGGTGGCTCATGCGTGGCCTGGCGGATCTCTACGACCTGCCCCGCGCGGAACTCGACGCGGAGACGTGGGAACAGCTGTCCGACCTGTTGCCCGTCCGCTATGGCACGGCCGGGTGGCTGGCTGACGGCCTCGACCGGGCGGGTATCACGTCGGTCATCTGGGATCCATTCTGGCATCCTGGGCAATGGTCGAGCGAAGACGCCCGCCTCATCCCGTCGCTGCGTGTCGACTCCAGCCTGGTAGCCTTCCACCCCGATGCGTGGGATCACGACACCAACAACCTGGTGCGTGACTGGGCCGCCGAGTTCGATATCGACGTCACCACACTCGATGACCTGGAGCACCTCATCGACGTGCTGCTCGCCAGGAATGTCGCCGCGGGTGCTCGTTCCCTCAAGTTCGCGTGGGCATATGACCGGCCACTCGCCGTGGGACCCGGTGACCGTGCGGCTGCGGCCCGGGCCATGGGCCAGCACCCGGACCGGCTGGCGCCCGCAGATCGTGATGCCTTTTCGGACCATCTTGTCCGGTTCTGGCTGGACCGGGCCCGTGACCACGGGCTCGTCGTCCAGGTCCACACTGGCATGGGCCGGCTCCATGGATCCAACCCGATATCGCTTGACCCGTTGCTGGTCCAGTACCCCGAGGTCATCTTCGACCTGTTCCACGGTGGCTACCCATGGACCCGCGAGAGCGGGGCGCTCGCGCACCAGCACCCCAACGTGCGGCTCAACCTCACCTGGCTGCCGCAGCTGTCGAGCGCTGTCAGCGTGCAGGTCATCAAGGAGTGGGTGCAGGTCGTGCCGCAGCTGGGCAGGATCAGCTGGGGCGGCGATTGTCAATCCATCGAGGAGACCTACGGATCGCTGCTCGCCTTCCGGTGGGCAACATCCAAGGCCCTTGGAGAGCTGGTGTCAGAGCGCTACTTCTCGCTCGACGATGCGATCGCCGTCGCGGCCGACCTGTCCGAGGGTGCCGGGCGCCGGATCTATGGACTGGCGTCGCCCGGGTAGAACCCGATCTGTTCCATGATCTCACGTGTGTGTTCACCCAGGCGGGGTGGTGGCAGGCGGACGGACCCCGGGGTGCGTGAGAGGCGCATGGGGATCGCGGCGGTGGGCACGATGCTGCCATCGTCACGGGTCACGCCCACGACGAGACCGCGATCGACGACGTTGGGGTCGGCCAGTGCCTCACCCAGTGATCGCACGGCGCTACAGGGGACACCCGCGACTGCCAGGCGCTGCGCCAGGGCCGTGGCCGTCTCGGCCGCGAAGCACTCGTGCAGCAGTCCATCGAGCTGCTCCCGATGCAGGCATCGCCCGGCGTTGGCGGCGAACCGCGCGTCCGCAGCGAGGTCCGGACGATCAAGGGCGACACACAGGTCGCGCCACAACCCATCCGTGCCGACCGCAAGGACGAGCCAGCCATCGGCCGTGGCATACGCACCATAGGGCGCGACGGAGGGATGCGACGCACCCATCCTGCGTGGCTCCGTTCCGGTCATGAGATACGTCGTGACGTGATACGACAGCCAGGCGACGAGGCCGTCCTGGAGTGCCACGTCGACACGTTGGCCGAGTCCGGTTCGGGTGCGGTCGTACAGCGCGGCGAGGACGCCTTGGACCGCGTAGCTGCCGGCGATCAGGTCCACCACGGAGATGCCCACCCGGACGGGGGGGCGGCCATCCTCACCCGTGATACTCATCAGCCCGCCGGACGCCTGGAGCAAGAGGTCCATGCCTGGCCGGTCGCGTGCGGGCCCGTCGGTGCCGAAAGCGCTGATGGCGCAGTGGATGAGCCCCGGATTCCAGCGCTGGAGCGCTTCGTCGGAGTACCCCATCCGTTCCATGGCACCGGGTCGGAAGTTGTCGATGAGGACATCGCTCCGGGCGACGAGACGCTCGAAGGCGGCACGCCCGTCCGGTGCCGCGAGGTCGAGCTCGATACTCCGCTTGTTGCGGTTGATGCTCAGGAAGTAGCAACTCTCATCGTCCACCATTGGCGGCCAGCCTCGCGCATCATCACCAGCGCCAGGGCGCTCCACCTTGATGACATCGGCGCCCAGGTCGCCGAGGGTCATCGCCGCATGTGGCCCGGCCAGGTGCCGACTGCAATCGAGGACCCGGAGACCCGAGAGGGGTCCGTCGGTTGGCGTCATGCGGGGGCCATCATGTTGACCGTGGGGCTGCTGTCCGTTACGATCCGCAAGCGGTTGCGCTTCATCTGCTGAGGGTATCCATGGTGGTCGCTTCTCGCAACCCCACGACCACCGCGGTCGCCACATTCGTTCATGGCACGACGCTGGCTGACCTGCCGGGTCCTGTCGTCCACGCAGCCCGACGATCGTTGCTGGACAGCATCGGGTGTGCCCTTGGCGGCGTGGCGACGCCGCTCCACGCGCGGCTGGTGCAGGCGCTCGACCTGGAGGGCGGCGACGGCCCGGCCACGACCGTGGGAGGCGCATTCGCGGGCACCGCGGGATCCGTGGCGCTCATCAACGCGGTGAGTATCAACGCGCTCGACTATGACGACACGTACGAGGACGGCACGAACCCGATGAGCCATCCGGGCTCGTCCACGGTGGGCGCGCTGCTGGCGATGGCCTCCACCCGCCCGCTCCTGACACTGGGCGACCTCGTCACGGCCACGGCCGTCGGCTACGAGACCGTCATCCGGATCGCCCGTGCCGTCCAGCCGTCGCAGGAACGGCGGGATATGGTCTGGGGCCTGGGCCCCCACCAGGTGTTCGGCAGCGCCGCAGTGGCGGCTCGCCTGCTGTCACTGGACCTGGACGCCACCATCGGCTGCCTGGGTCTCGCGGGCGTGCATACGTCGGTGCCATCGGTGTGGGCTGCGGCAGGCTGGCTCAAGGACGCTGTCGGCTGGCCGGCGATGACGGGCGTGCTTGCGGGCCATCTCGCGGCGGCGGGATTCTCGGCACCCACCCGGATCCTGGATGGCCGTCGGAGCTACTACGCCACGGTCGCGAGCGACCGGTATCGGCCGGAGCTCATCACGGAGGGCCTCGGCGGCCGCTGGCTGATGACGGAGATGAGCTTCAAGCCGTACCCGGCATGCCGCTGGATACACCCCGTGCTGGACGCACTGGTGGCGATGCGTGACGGCGCCGGTGTGGCCGCAGCCGACGTGGCATCCGTGGAGATAGCGGGATTCTGGGAACTCGAGAAGCTGTTCCTCAGATATCGCCCGGCGGACCTCGTGGACGCCCAGTTCAGCCTGCCCTACACCTGCGCCCAAGTGCTGCTGGGCACGTCGCCAGGACCTGCCTGGTTCACGGAGGCCATGCTCCACGACGAGGAGGTGGCGACACTGGCCGCCCGCGTGACCGTCGTCACCGACCCCGAGGTCGAGGCGCGCCGCAAGGTGGACCCATCGCACCTGGGCGCAACCGTGACCCTGAAGTCGACCGACGGCCGACGACTCCAGGAGTTCCGGGCCATCGGCCACGGCCATCCCACCGAGCCGATGACCGATGCCGAGCTGCAGGTGAAGTTCCAGGTGCTCGCAACACCCATCCTCGGCAGTGATCGCGCTGGCGCTCTGGCTTCCTCCATCATGGGCTCGGACCTGGGCGAGTCAGCAGCGCCACTCATGGACGCCATCACCGGCCGCCGGCCGACCTGAGATGACGCAGCGGCCGGAACGTGTCATCGACCTGCGATCCGACACCGTCACCCAGCCGACGGCGGCGATGCGACGGGCCATGGCGCGTGCCGACGTCGGTGACGACGTCTTAGGCGAGGACCCCACGGTCCGCGAGCTGGAAGCGCTCGTGGCGGGGATGACCGGCAAGGAAGCGGCGCTGTTCGTGGCCAGCGGCACCATGGCGAACCTGGTCGCGGTCCTGGTCCATTGCCCGCGTGGTACGGAGATCATCGCGGACGAGCGTTCCCACCTCGTCCTCAACGAGGCCGGCGCCCCATCCTTCGTGGCGGGTGTCTCGGTGCGGACCCTCCGAAGCGGCACCGATGCGCAGTTCGACCGCCGTGAGCTGACCGCCGCTCGGCGTGACCCCACGAATGCCCATCACCCACGGACGTCGCTGCTGATGCTCGAGAACACCCACGCCCACCGGATGGGGATGGCCCTGCCCGTGGAGTACCTGGATGAGGTCGCGGCATGGGCGCACGCCGCCGGCCTCGCCGTCCATGTCGATGGCGCGCGTCTGCTCAATGCCACGGTCGCGCTGAAGACCGACGCCGCGACCTTGCTTCGGTCCGTGGACTCCGGCAGCATCTGCCTCTCGAAGGGGCTGGCGTGCCCGGCGGGATCGGTGGTCGTCGGGTCACACGCGTTCATCGCCGAAGCGCGGCGGGCGCGCAAAGCGCTTGGGGGCGGTCAGCGGCAGGTCGGCATCCTCGCCGCAGCAGGCCTCGTGGCGCTCCGGGATGGGCCGGACGCGATCGTCCAGCGGCTCCATGACGATCATGCGCTGGCGACGCGTTTGGCGAACGGCCTGGCGGCACTGCCGGAGGTGGAGATCGACCCGGTGCTGGTGCGGACCAACATCGTCATCTTCCGACTGGCGGGTGACGACGGCATCGTCGCGACGCGCCGGGACCGGCTGTTGCCGGAACTGGACGCGGCAGGCATCCGCTTCATGGGCTACCCGGACGGCCACATACGTGGCGTGACGCATCTCGGTATCCAGCCTGGTGACATCGATGCCGCCCTCGATGGTGTCCGACGCGCCCTTCGACGTCCGGAGACCGCGACAGCCTAGGCCGGGTGCCCGTCGCCGGACGCGGCAACGGTGAGACGCCCCAGGACGGCATCCGCGATATCGACGATGCGGGTCACGACCACCGCGCCCGCGTCCCGGAATGCCTGGGACTTGGTTGGTGCATCTTCCTCGGAGCT